>NZ_JBYSWT010000026.1:0-117936 GCF_058781435.1 Pseudomonas sp. FW507-12TSA | reverse complement strand
GATCGCCGCTGGCGCGGCGGCCGGGGCCGGGGTGGACCTGCTGGTGGGTGGCCTGACCCTGGGCGCGGCGGCCATCGCCGGGGCCATCGCCGGTGGCGCCCTGCAGACCGCCCGCAGCTACGGCAACCGCCTGTTGGGCAAGCTCAAGGGCCAGCGCGAGCTGACCGTGGACGATAGCGTGCTGCGCCTGCTGGCCCTGCGTCAGAAGCAGCTGGTGCAGGCCCTGGACCTGCGCGGGCACGCAGCGCTGGAGAGCATCCAGCTGGCCACCCCCGAGGATAAAAGCTGGCGCGAGGGCAAGCTGCCGCAAGCCCTGGACAAAGCCCGGGCCCACCCGCAGTGGTCGTCCCTCAACCCCGGCAAGCGCCAGGAGCAGGCCGAACGCCAGGAGCAGATCGAAATCCTGGCCCAGGACCTGTAATCCTGCGTGTAACCGCTGCCGCAGGTTGCGCATGGCCCGCTGGGCCACGGTAGCCGCAGGATCGCTGCAGGCCTGCGGCCTTGTCGCAGCCTCGCCAGCTCGTCAGCGGCTACAAGGGCTGGAGCAGGGCCGCGGCCTTGTCCTTGAGGATCTGCAGGTCCATCACCGGCACCCACTCCTGCTTGGCCTGCTCGTCCCACTGGCGCAGGCGCAGGCTCAGCGCACACAGCGGGTCCTGCTCGAATGCCGCGGCTTCCTCGGCCGTCATCACCCCGCCCTGGTACTCCAGGGTGCGGCGACTGGCCTCGCTCAGGCGCTGGAAATACCCCGGCTCCTTGAAGGTCAGGTAGCGCTTGGCCTGCACGTGGTACTCCACCAGCTTCGCCATGCGCTCGCTGAAACCGGACCGGCGCAGGTAGTCGGCCCCCAGCCGCTCATGGCTGACCACGCCAAAACCACCCATGTTCTCGGCATCCTGCTGGCAGATATGCCCGATATCGTGGAAGAACGCCGCCAGCACCACTTCATCGTCATGCCCTTCGGCCAGGGCCAGTTGCGCGGCCTGGGACATATGCTCGATCTGCGAGATCGGCTCGCCGATGTAATCATGGTCGCCAAAACGCTCGTACAGGCCGAAAACCTCGGCGATCGCCCGCTCGCGGTCCATCAGGCTTCCTCCAGCAACTGGGCGATGTTGCGCTCGGCCAGCGCCGGGCCGACGCTCATGCCGACGCCGGTGTGCATCAACGCCGCATGCACCCCGGGCATCGCTTGCAGGAACGAGAACGGCCCCGGTCCACGGGCGCCATAGACACCCTGCCAACGCTCCACCACCTGGACCTTGCAGCCCAGGGTCTGCTCGGCCAGCTCCAGCAGCCAGCTGTCCACCTGTTCGCTGTTGAAAGGCGACGGATCGCTGCCGTAATCGTGGGAATCGCCGATGATCAGCTCGCCATAAGGCGTCGGGCTGATCAGCAGGTGGATACCGTGCTCATGCAGATGCGCAGCCTCGCGCAGGATCTGCGCCTGTACCGCCTTCGCCTCGGGCAGGTCGGCGAAGGCGCCGTAGTGCACGCAACTCAGGCCGGTGAGCAGGGCATGCTGCAGGTTCAGGTTGACCTGGGGCCGGGCGCGCAACATTTGCAGACGGCAGATCTGCGGCTGCAGGGCGGCGATCTGCTCGGCCAGCAGGGTCTGGTAGTCGTGCCCCGAGCACAGCAGGATGCGCGGTGCCTGGAAGGTCCCGGCGGTGCTGCGCAGCAGGCCTGGCTCGATATCGCGCACCAGGGTCGAAAAGTGGAACTGCACGCCCAGGTCCCGGCGCAGGTAGTCGATCAGCATCGGCAGCGCTTCGCGCGAATACAGCTGCTGGTCGTCCAGGCCATGCAAAGCAGCGCGGTGATGACGGAACTGGCCGCCGTACAGATCGTTGAGCGCCGCCCCCTGCAACAGCTCGACCCGATAGCCATGCTCCCGCGCACGCCCGGTGCAGAAGGCCTCCAGCAGTTGCTCCTCGGCCTCCGTGCGGGCGAACAGGTAAGAACCATTGCGCTTGAGCTGCAGCCCGGCCAGTTGCTGCCAGTCGGCCCAGATCTCCCGGCTGGCCCTGGCCAGCTCGAGCATGGTGCCCGGCGGCTGGCCGGTCACCAGGGCCTGGCCGAAGTTGCGCACCGACGCCCCTTGGGGGGTCGCGCTGCGCTCGAATACTCGCACCCGCAAACCGCGCTTGGCCGCCGCATAGGCGTGGGACAGGCCCAGGATGCCGGCGCCGACGATCAGCAGATCGCTGTGGTTGGTCATGTTCATGTCTCGTTGGTTATGGCGAGGGAGCAGGCTCCCCCGCCATGGCAAGTACCTGGCGTTACTGCGCGGCGACCTTCTCCGACTTGCCGTCGTAGCGCTTGCGCCACTCGGCGAGGATCTCATCGCGGTTCTTCGAGGCCCAGGCGAAATCGTTCTTGATCAGGCGTTGCTCGTAGTCCGCCGGCAGTTCGGTCTGTGGCTTGGCGATCCCCGGCTGGGCCAGCACGGCGAAGTTTTCCTTGTACAGCTCCATGGCCGCCGGGCTGGCGGAGAAGTCGGCGAGCTTCTTGGCCGCGTCCTCGTGGGCGGTGCCCTTGATCACCGCCGTCGCCTCGATTTCCCAGCCCAGGCCTTCCTTGGGCAGCACGATGTCCAGCGGCGCGCCCTTGCGCTTGAGCTGCACGGCCGGGTATTCGAAGGAAATGCCGATGGGGAACTCGCCGGCGGCGGCCAGCTTGCACGGCTTGGAGCCGGAATGGACGTACTGGCCGATGTTCTGGTGCAAGTCGTCCATGTACTTCCAGCCCTGCTTCTCGCCGAAGGTCTGCAGCCAGGCGCTGACATCGAGGAAACCGGTGCCCGAGGAGGCCGGGTTAGGCATGACGATCTTGCCCTTGTACTCGGGCTTGGTCAGGTCTTGCCAGCTCACCGGCTTGCTCAACCCCTGCTTCTGGGCTTCCACGGTGTTGAAGCAGATGGTGGCGGCCCATACGTCCATGCCGACCCAGGCTGGCGGGTTGGCGGCATCGCGGTAGTTGCCGCCGATCTTGCCCAGGTCCTTGGGCGCATAGTTCTGCAGCATGCCTTGCTGGTCGAGGATCGCCAGGCTGGAAGCCGCCAGGCCCCAGACCGCATCGGCCTGCGGACGATCCTTCTCGGCCAGCAGCTTGGCGGTGATGATCCCGGTGGAATCACGCACCCACTTGATCTCGATATCCGGATTGGCCTGCTCGAAGGCCTGCTTGTAGGACTTCAGTTGCTCGGCTTCGAGGGCGGTGTAGACCGTCAGCTCGGTCTTCGCAGCAAAGGCGTTCAGGCTGACAGCGCAGAGGACAGAAGCGGCAAGAGCCAGAGGCTTGAACATGGTGCGGTTCCTTGGTGAGTACGGATCGTGGGTGGTTGGGTGAATTCAATGACTGGGCGCTGTCTGGCGCCAGGCCTGGGAGCGACGCAGCAGGCCGCGCGAAGCACCGGCCAGGAGCAGCGACACGCCGATCGAGGTGAACAGGATCAGGGTCGACATCGCCGCGGCGCCGCCGACGTTGCCGGCGTCGTCCATGTTCAGCACGGCAACGGCGGCCAGGATGGTGTCGGGGCTGTAGAGGAAGATCGCCGCCGAAACCGTGGTCATGGCCGAAACGAACAGGTAGCGCACGATGTCCAGCAGCGCCGGCAGGCAGATCGGCACCGTGACCCGCAGGTAATGGCGGTACAGCGGCGCCTTGAGCGACAGCGCCGCCGCCTCGAACTCCGCATCCAGCTGGCGCAGGGCGGTGGTGGCGGTCATCTGCGCGGTGGTCAGGTAGTGGGCGATGGTGCACACCACCAGCAGCGCCATGCTGCCGTAGAACACATGCAGCGGGTTGCCGTTGAGATTGAAGAAGAAGACGTAGCCCAGGCCCAGCACCAGCCCGGGTACCGCCATGGGCACGAAGCTGAGCATGCGCAGGGCCAGGTTCAAGCCGCGCTGGCCGCTGGTCTTCTCCATCAGGTAGGCGCCGGTGAAGATCACCACGCTGCCGATCAGCGCCGTGCACAGGGCCATGGTCAGGCTGTTGCGATAGGCCAGCCAGCCGCCGCCGGCGGTTTCGTCGAACTGGTAGTGGTTCAGCGACAGGGACAGGTTGTAGGGCCAGAACTTCACCAGCGATGAGTACACCGCCATGCCGAACACCAGCAGCAGCGCCGCGCAGATCAGCAGCACGATGGCCAGGTAGCAGCCATCACGCAGCCGCGAGGGCGCCGGCTTGAACACCTGGGCCCGGCCGCTCATGGAATCGCCATGGCGCCGGCGCAACCAGGCATCGACGCCGAAGCTCAACAGGGCCGGTACCAGCAGCACCATGCCGATCAGCGCACCGCGGCCGAACTGTTGCTGCCCCACCACGGCCTTGTAGGCCTCCAGGGCCAGCACCTGGTAGTCGCCGCCCACTACTACCGGCACCCCGAAATCGGTGATGGTCAGGGTGAACACCAGGCAGAACGCGGCGAATACCGCTTGCCGGGTGGCCGGCCAGGTGATGCTGCGAAACGCCTTGGCCGGGCTCGCGCCCATGCTCGAGGCGGCATCGAACAGCCGCGCATCGGCCAGGGACAGCGCCGACAGCAGGATCATCAGGGCATGGGGAAAGGTGTAGATCACCTCGCCCAGGACGATGCCCCAGAAGCCGTAGATGTTGTCGGCGAACAGCCCGCGCAGCAGGCCCTGGTTGCCGAACAGGTAGACCAGGGCGATGCCCGGCAGCATCGACGGCGCCATCAAGGGCAGCAGCGACAGGCCGCGCCAGATGCCCTTGCCGGGGATCAAGGTACGTTGCAGGGCGTAGGCGAACAGGTAGGCCAGGGGCACGACGATGGCGGCCACGCTCAGGGAGACTTTCAGGCTGTTGCCCAGCAGCCAGTGGAAGTTGGCGCTGGTCACCAGCTCGCGGGCGGCCAGCCAGCCACCGCCCTGCCCGGCCTCGGCACTGAAACCGCGCCAGAAGATCGCCAGCAGCGGCAGCAGCACCGCTACCCCCAGCAACACCAGCAGCAAAACCTTGCCGCCGATGACGAACACTCGATCGCCGATCTCGGCACGGGAAACCTGGCGCGCCCGTTTGGCGGGTAGCGGCAGGGACATTTCGACGGCCATCTCAGGCAAACACCTGCAGGCTGCGCGGTGGCAGGGCCACCCAGATGTCCTGGGCTCCCAGGCGCGGCATGGCCTCCGGTGCCAGCTCCGCCAGCAGCGGATGCCCCGGCAACTGGTTGAGTTCGAAACTCATGCGGCAGCGGTTGCCCAGGAAGGTGATCTCGCGGACCTTGGCCGGGAACAGGTTTTCCTCATGCACCGGCGGGTTCACGCTGATGGCCTCCGGACGGCAGAACAGGCGCCCCGAGGCGGCCTTGGCCGAGTCGTCGGCCAGGCGCAGGTTCATCCCGCCGACCTGGGCATGGCTGTCGCTGCTGCGGTTGAAGGGCAGCCAGTTGCCCTGGCCGACGAACTCGGCGACGAACGGCGTGGCCGGACGGTCGTAGATTTCCTGGGGCGTGGCGTACTGCTCGACCTTGCCGTTGTTCATCACGGCGATGCGGTCGGCCATCAACATGGCCTCGTCCTGGTTGTGGGTCACCATCAGGGTGGTGATGCCCAAGCGCCGCTGCAGCTGGCGCAGTTCGGTGCACAGGTGCTCGCGCACGCGGGCGTCGAGGGCCGACATCGGCTCGTCCAGCAACAACAGCGACGGCGAAGGGGCCAGGGCCCGAGCCAGGGCCACGCGCTGCTGCTGGCCGCCGGACAACTGGCCGGGGTATTTCTTCTCGCTGCCGGCAAGGCCCACCAGTTCGAGCATCTGCGCCACGCGCTTGCGGGCTTCGTCACGGCCACTGCCGGCCAGGCCATAGGCGATGTTGGCCTCCACCGTGAGGTTGGGGAACAGCGCATAGGACTGGAACAGGATGCCGTAGTCCCGGGCCTGCGGCGCCAGGTTCGAGACGTCACGCTGGCCCAGGTACAACTCGCCCGCATCCTGGCGCTCCAGGCCGGCGATGCAACGCAACAAGGTGGTCTTGCCGCAGCCCGACGGCCCCAGCAGGCACACCAGCTCGCCGGCAGCCACGTCCAGGGACACGTTATCCAGGGCAGTGAAGGCACCGAAGCGCTTCTGGATGCCACGCACCTTCATCGGCGCGCCAGGGTTGCTCAGGGCGGTTGCGGGGGAGTTGTTCATGGACGGACCTCATCTGGCAGATGCAGGCCATCCTAGGGAACGAATGCGTAGGTCTTATGGCAATCAGGTAAAAGTTGCCGATAGAGGTATTGGCAGATTTGGGTTGCTCCATGGGCAGGGAGCAAGAGTGGGCCAATCCCACATCGGGCAAGAACCTGGCTCCCACGCCAGGATGGTGATTTCAACAGCCGGCCATTTCCTGGGCCAGGCCGAGGAAGGCTGCCGGCAGGCGGGCATTCTTGCGCTCCTTGAGGCAGTACAGGTATTCGGCGATCTGCGGCGCATGCTCGATGGTCAGCACCTTGAGCTGCGGGTCGTGGGGCACTTCCTGGCGGGCGATGATGCTGATGCCGATATTGCGCAGCACCGCCTCGCGGATCGATTCACGGCTGCCGATCTCCAGCAGCGGGCCAAACCCGACGTTGGCGCTCTTGAGCAGCTCTTCAGTGAGGCTGCGGGTGGTGGAACCCGGCTCGCGCATCAGCAGGGTATGGCCGGCCAGGGCGCTGAGCGGCACATGCTCCAGGGCCGCCAACGGATGGTTGCGATGCACCGCCAGCACCAGCGGATCGCTGCCCAGCACCCGGCGCACCAGCCGCGAGTCCTCCAGCAATTGCGAGGATGCAGCCACGTCGACGCGGTATTCCTCCAGGGCCTCCAGCACCTGCTGGGAGTTGCCGATTTCCACCGCCACCTCCACTTGGGGCAGGTGCTGGCGGAAGGTCTTCACCAGGTCGAGGATGTAGTACGGCGCCGTGGCGGCAATGCGCAACGTGCCCTGGACCTGCCCGCTGTTACGCAGGAAGAACTCGATATCGGCCTCCTTCTGCAACAGCTCCTTGACCATCGGCAACAGGCGCGCGCCCTCGTCGCTCAGGCTCAGGCGCCGGCCACCACGGTAGAACAGCTCCACCGAGTACTGGCTTTCCAGGTTGCGGATCTGGGTGGTCACCGTAGGCTGGCTGAGGCCGAGCTTCTTCGCCGCCTGGGTGATGCTGCCCAGGCGGGCGACCATGTAGAAGGCCTTCAGCTCGGCACTCAGCATGACGGCTTACCGCAGCTGCAAGCTTTCAGCGGCAAGCCGCAAGCTGAAGCCGGTGCGCGTGAGTTCATCACTCTGATTCCCCCTCAGTTGCTTGCAGCTACGGCGTCCTATTTGCGCAGCAGGCGCAGGCCGTTGAACACCACCAACAGGCTGACTCCCATGTCGGCGAACACGGCCATCCACATGGTGGCCAATCCGGCAAAGGTTACCCCAAGAAAGATCGCCTTGATGACCAGGGCCAGGGCGATATTTTGCTTGAGCACTGCCGAGGTCTGGCGCGACAGGCGGATGAAAGCCGGGATCTTGCGCAGATCGTCGTCCATCAGCGCAACATCCGCAGTCTCGATGGCGGTATCGGTGCCGGCGGCCGCCATGGCGAAGCCGATCTCCGCCCGGGCCAGGGCCGGGGCATCGTTGATGCCGTCGCCCACCATCCCCACCCGGTGCCCCTGGGCATACAGGTCCTCGATGGCTTGCAGCTTGTCGGTGGGCAACAGGTCGCCCCGGGCCTGGTCGATACCCACCTGGGCGGCGATGGCCTTGGCGGTGTGGGGGTTGTCGCCGGTGAGCATCAGGGTCTTGATGCCCAGCTCGTGCAACTGCTGGATCGCCTCGCGACTGGACTCCTTGACCGTGTCGGCCACCGCGAACAGCGCCAGCGGGCCC
This sequence comes from Pseudomonas sp. FW507-12TSA, assembly GCF_058781435.1. Lineage (NCBI taxonomy): Bacteria > Pseudomonadati > Pseudomonadota > Gammaproteobacteria > Pseudomonadales > Pseudomonadaceae > Pseudomonas > Pseudomonas sp. FW507-12TSA. The sequence continues at coordinate 110,069 of NZ_JBYSWT010000026.1, read as the reverse complement.
TTGCTGTCCAGCAGCAGGACCACGGTCTTGCCTTGCTTCTCCAGGGCGAAGAGCTTTTCTTCCAAGGCTGGCGAGCACAGGCCCAGCTCCTCCACCAGGCGGTGGTTGCCCAAGTGGTACAACTGGCCGTCGATTTCACCGCGCACGCCACGGCCGGCCAGGGCCGCGAAGTTATCCACAGGGTGCATGGCCAGCTGTTTATCCACAGCCGCCTGGGCGATGGCCAGGGACACCGGGTGATCGGAACGGCCAGCCAGGCTGGCGGCCAGGGCCGGGGCGCTGTCGTTGGCCAGCGGGTCCAGGGGCAGGAAGTCGGTCTGCACCGGCTTGCCATGGGTAATGGTGCCGGTCTTGTCCAGGGCCAGGTAATCCAGCTTGTAGCCACCTTCCAGATAGACCCCGCCCTTGACCAGGATGCCCTTGCGCGCTGCAGCAGCCAGGCCGCTGACGATGCTCACCGGGGTCGAGATCACCAGGGCGCATGGGCAGGCCACCACCAGCAGCACCAGGGCGCGGTAGATCCAGTCGAACCACAGGCCGCCCATGAGCAGCGGGGGAATCAGCGCCACCGCCAGGGCGAAGGCGAACACCGCCGGGGTATAGATCTTCGAGAAACTGTCGACGAAGCGCTGGGTCGGTGCCCGCGCACCCTGGGCCTGTTCCACGGCGTGGATGATCCGCGCCAGGGTCGAGTTGTTGGCCGCAGCGGTGACCCGGTATTCCAGGGCGCCGGCCTGGTTGATGGTGCCGGCGAACACCTTGTCGCCCACGGTCTTTTCCACAGGCAGGCTTTCACCGGTGATCGGTGCCTGGTCGATGGTGGAGCTGCCACTGGTCACCTCGCCGTCCAGGCCGATGCGCTCACCCGGGCGCACCCGTACCAGTGCCCCCAGCTCGACGCTTTTCGCCTCTTGTTCACGCCAGCTGCCATCGTTCTGCTGCACCGTGACCTGCTCCGGAGTCATCTGCATCAGGCCACTGATGGCATTGCGCGCGCGGTCCAGGGAGCGAGCCTCGATCAACTCGGCCACGGTGAACAGGAACATCACCATGGCCGCCTCTGGCCACTGGCCGATCAGCACCGCGCCGGTCACGGCGATGCTCATCAGCGCATTGATGTTGAGGTTGCGGTTCTTCAGGGCGATCCAGCCCTTCTTGTAGGTGCCCAGCCCGCCGCTGAGGATCGAGACCAGGGCCACCAGCGCCACCAGCCAATCCGGCCCGGCACTGGTGAAGTGAATGACTTCGGCAGCCAGCGCCCCGACGCCGGACAGCGCCAGGGGCCACCAGGGTTTCTTCACCGGCTGCGCGCTGGCAGGCTGGCTATCGCTCCCTGCCTCCAGGGGTTCGGCATGCATGCCGAGGGACTTGATGGCCTCGACGATCGGCGCAGTGTTCGGCAGGTCGTGGGTCACGCCCAGTACCCGGTTGATCAGGTTGAACTCCAGGGCCTGGATCCCGGCCAGCTTGCCCAGCTTGTTCTGGATCAGGGTCTGTTCGGTGGGGCAATCCATGGCCTCGATGCGAAAGCTGCTCGAGCGCGCACCGGCGCCCGACGTCTCGCCCAGGACCACTCGGGATGGTGCGACAGCCGCAGAACCACAGCAGGAACCACCATGGCTGGCATGCTCGTGGGGCTTGAGCGGTTGCAGCTTGCCCACAGCGGCATGGGCATGGCTGTGATCGTGATCGTGATCGTGATCGTGATCGTGATCGTGATCGTGATCGTGATCGTGACCAGCATGGGCTTGCTGGGCGTCGGGCTTGCGTGGGTTATGGAGAGAATCGCTCATCGGGTCGCTTCCATATGAAAAGGTGCTTGTTGCCAAGTGAACACCCTGTAGCCACTATAGGGTCAAGCACCCAATGGGAGACGACGGCGATGAAGATTGGCGAATTGGCGAAACTCACCGACTGCCAGGTCGAGACCATCCGTTACTACGAGCGCGAGGGCCTGCTACCGGAACCGGCCCGCAGTGAGGGCAACTACCGCCTCTACACCCAGGCCCATGGCGAGCGGCTGACCTTCATCCGCAACTGCCGCAGCCTGGACATGACCCTCGAGGAGATCCGCAGCCTGCTGAACCTGCGGGACAGCCCCCAGGACCAGTGCGCCAGCGTCAACGCCCTGATCGATGAGCACATCCACCACGTCAAGGCGCGAATCGATGGCCTGCTGGCCCTGCAGGAACAACTGGTGGACCTGCGCCAGCGCTGCGGCGAGGAGCCGGACCTTGAGCCTTGCGGCATCCTCCAGCGCCTGGAGGTCAGTGGCTCGGTGGTTCCCAGCGAAACCGAGCCATCCCACGTTGGCCGCAGCCACGGTCATTGAGCCTGCCCGCCAGGCGCGCGGCTCTCAGGAGCCGTGGCGCCGCGGCAGCATGCGCAGGTAGATCCCTTCCAGCAGCGCCAGCAGGCGCTGGTCCAGCTGCCGCCACACGCTGTACCGGCGCACCAGCCAGGCACTCCCCAGCCCCACCAGACAACCACCGAGGATATCCAGCGGGAAGTGCACTCCGAGGTAGATCCTTGCCCAGCCCACCAGCACCGCCAGGGCCAGCATCACCAGGCCGGTCTTGCGCAGGGACGCCAGCAGCAGCGCGAAGCCCATGGCGAACATGCCGCTGGCGTGATCGCTGGGGAAGGACGCGCCGGGAGCATGGGCCAAGAAGTTCTGCCCCAGCTCCAGCATGAACGGCCGCGGGTGGAACCACAGGCCACGGATCACCAGGTTGCTGGCCAAGGCCAGAACAATGCTCAGGGTCGCCAGCAGGACGATCATCCGTTGGCGCCGGTCGCCGAAAACCCAGAACAGCAACAGCAGCAATGGCACGGCCAGGACCAGCCATTGCGCCATGAACAGCGCCAGGTCGCGCATGGGCAGCGATGCTTCGGCACTGGCATTGATGACCAGGAACAGGCTGCGGTTGAGTTCTTCCATTCGGTGGCTCGCGTTCAGAAGGCAAAGAGAGCGCCGGTTCCAGGAGCATGGTCGCCCACCAGGCACGGCGATGCCCGGAGCAAATTCCGGGCAGGCTCGATGAAGACAACAGGGAAAAGCGACAGGGCCGGGCGATATCCAGCGCACGGCCCCAGGTGACGCGGGGGACGATCAGACCGCCATGGGCGCGGTCATCGGCGCATGGTGCTCATAGCCTTCCAGGGAGAAGTCGCTCGGCTCGATCAGTTCCAGCCACTCCGGCTGGTACACGCCAGTCTTGGCGAACTCCGGCACCCGGTCGGAAATCACCAGCCTGGGCATCGGGAACGGCTTGCGCTTGAGCTGTTCGTTGAGCATGTCCAGGTGGTTTTCGTAGACGTGGGCATCACCGATGAAATAGGTGAACCAACGTGGGGTATAGCCGGTCAGGCGGCCGATCAGGCTCAGCAGCGCCGCGCCCTCGGTGAGGTTGAACGGCGTACCCAGGCCCAGGTCGTTGGAGCGGATGTAGAGGGTCAGGGAAATTTCCCGGGTCTCGACATTCGGATGGAACTGGTACAGCAGGTGGCATGGCGGCAGGGCCATTTCATCCAGTTGCGCGCAGTTCCAGCCATGGAACAGGATCCGCCGGCTGCCCGGGTCGTTGATGATGGTGTCGACGCACTGGCGCACCTGGTCGATGGCCTTGTACAGCACCACGTAGGCCTCGCCCTCTTCCTCTCCCGCGGCGATCTGCCGGTAGCCCTGGCTCAGCGCCAACTCGATGGCAGCCTGGTTGGCGACCTTGATCTGCTTGTAGGCCGGCCACTTGCGCCACTGCACGCCGTAGATCTCGCCCAGGTCGTCCTCGCCCTGGCGGAACGGGTTGGCCAGCCACTGGGCGTTTTCGTTGGCGTTCTGGTCCCAGACCTTGCAGCCCAGGGCACGGAACTCGGCGGCGTTGTTCACACCGCGCAGGAAGCCGACCATTTCGCCGATGGCCGACTTGAACGCCATCTTGCGCGTGGTGATGGCCGGGAAGCCTTCCTTGAGGTCGTAGCGCAGCATCGCCCCGGGGAAGCTGATGGTGTTCACACCCGTGCGGTTGGCCTGCTTAGTGCCGTTGTTGATGACGTGGGCCACCAGATCAAGATATTGCTTCATGAGTTACCTGCATCCTTGAACCCGGGACCTGCGTCCCGGGATTCGAATTTATTGCGCGGCGCTCTTGGCCGGAGCGCGATGATAAGCCAGCCAGATCAGTCCGAGGCCACCGAGGATCATCGGCACGCACAGAATCTGACCCATGGTCAGCCAGTTCCATGCCAGGTAGCCCAGCTGGGCATCCGGCACCCGCACGAATTCGACGATGAACCGGAAGATCCCGTAGAACAGCGCGAACATCCCGGAGACCGCCATGGTCGGGCGCGGCTTGCGCGAGAACAGCCAGAGGACCAGGAACAGTGCCACGCCTTCCAGGGCGAACTGGTACAGCTGCGACGGATGGCGCGGCAACTGGGCCGGGTCGCTGAAGGGCGGGAACACCATGGCCCAGGGCAGGTCGGTGGCCTTGCCCCACAGCTCGGCGTTGATGAAGTTACCGATGCGCCCGGCGCCCAGGCCGATCGGCACCATGGGTGCGACGAAGTCCATCAGTTCGAAGAAGGTCTTGTTGTTGCGCTTGCCGAACCACCAGGCCGCCAGCATCACCCCGATGAAACCGCCGTGGAACGACATGCCGCCCTTCCACACCTCGAAGATCAGGGTCGGGTTGGCCAAGTAGGCGCCGAGGTCGTAGAACAGTACGTAGCCCAGGCGCCCGCCGACGATCACGCCCATGGACAGCCAGAACACCAGGTCCGAGAGCTTTTCCTTGGTCCAGGTCGGATCGAAGCGGTTCAGCCGGCGCGACGCCAGCAGCCAGGCGCCGCCGATACCGATCAGGTACATCAGGCCGTACCAGTGGATTTTCAGCGGACCGATGGCCACGGCCACCGGATCAATCTGCGGGTAAGGCAGCATTACGACTCCTCGTAAGGGTTGGGACTTCGGTTCCCGGGCGAAACTGTCACGCCAGGATTAAGCCAGGATTGCGTCACGACTCAGAACAGGAAGCTGACCCCGACGCAAAACAGCAGCGCGGCGAACATCCGCTTCAACAATCGCGGTGACAATTTGTGGGCCAGGCGCGCGCCGATACGGGCGAACACCATGCTGGTCAGGGCGATGCCCAGCAACGCAGGCAGGTAGACGAAACCCAGACTATGAGCCGGCAACAGGGGATCATGCCAGCCCAGAATCATGAAACTTAATGCACTGGCCAGGGCGATGGGCAAACCGCAGGCCGAGGACGTGGCCACCGCCTGCTGCATCGGCACGCTGCGCCAAGTGAGAAACGGCACCGTCAGCGAGCCGCCACCGATGCCGAAGATCGCCGAGGCCCAGCCGATGACGCCACCGGCGGCGGTCAGGCCGAACTTGCCGGGAACCTCGCGACTGGCCTTGGGCTTGAGCTCCAGGGCCATTTGCATGGCGATCACCAAGGCGAACACACCGATGATCTTCTGCAGGTGCGGGCCGGAAATCGCTTCCGCCGTCAGCGCCCCGAAACCGGCGCCCATGAGGATGCCCAGGGTCATCCAGGCGAATATCGGCCAGCGCACCGCGCCCCGGCGATGGTGTTCGCGGACCGAGTTGATGGAGGTGAAGATGATGCTGGCCAGGGAGGTGCCCACCGCCAGGTGGGTCAGCACCGAGGCGTCGAAACCTTGCAGGGTGAAGCTGAACACCAGCACCGGAACGATGATGATTCCGCCGCCGACGCCGAACAGCCCGGCCAGCACGCCCGCACAGGCGCCCAAGAGCAGATAGAGCAGAAATTCCATGGGAGCATCCAAAAATGAGTCCGGCATGGTAACGGATGCACGGCCCGGGACTCCACCAGCTGACGATGGATACCCGCCGGATCTGTGCGTAAAGTGGGCAGAAACACACAGGGGGCCACCTTCATGTGCTTGATTGTCTTTGCCTGGCGGCCGGGTCATGCCCAGTCACTGATCGTCGCGGCCAACCGCGACGAGTTCTATGCCCGGCCCAGCCTGCCCCTGGCGCAATGGCCGGAATTACCGCAGATCCACGCCGGGCGCGATCTTGAAGCCGGCGGCACCTGGCTCGGGGTCGGCGCCGACGGGCGCTTCGCCGCCCTGACCAATATCCGCAACCCGCACCAGCCTCCGGCACGTCGCTCCCGCGGGGAACTGGTGGCGCGCTTCCTGGCCGGCACCATCGACCTGGACGAATACCTGCGTGACGTAGTGGGCCGCTCCCTGGAGTACGCTGGTTTCAACCTGTTGCTGGGCACCGCAGAGCAGCTCTGGCACTACAACGCCCAGGATGCGGAGCCGCGCCAGCTGGAGGCCGGTGTCTATGGCCTGTCCAACGCCGGCCTCGACACCCCCTGGCCCAAGCTGCTCAAGGCCAAGGCGGCGCTCCGGGAAGTGCTGCACGACCCGCAGCCCCAAGCGCTGCTGGCGTTACTGGGCGATCCGCAGACCGCGCCTTTCGCCGACTTGCCGGACACCGGCGTGGGCCTGGCCACCGAGAGCCTGCTGTCGAGCGTCTTCATTGCCAGCCCCAGCTACGGCACCCGCGCCAGTACTGCGCTGATCGTCCACGCCGACGGTTCCCGGCATCTGGTCGAGCGCAGTTTCGGCCCCTATGGCGGGCAACTGGGAGAGATAGAACTGAAGATTTGAGGCGCGGCCGGCGACCGGTCCCGAGGGACCGGCGCGCCCACTAGAGGGTCTTGTTCGACGCGGGGTTGATCATGCGCGCCAGGCCGAGCTTCTTCAGCGCCAGCTGCAGCGAACTGTGGATAACTTGCGGGTTGTCGATGGTCATCATCTCATCCAGCAGTTCCCTGGCCTTGGTCATGCTGATCTGGCGCAGCATCCACTTCACCTTCGGCAGGTTGGTGGCGTTCATCGACAGGCTGTCGAAACCCATGGCCATCAGCAGCACCGCAGCGGCCGGATCGCCGGCCATTTCGCCACAGATGCTCACCGGCTTGCCTTCGGCGTGGGCATCGCGGACCACGGTCTGCAACGCCTGCAATACCGCCGGGTGCAGGTAGTCGTAGAGGTCGGCCACCCGCGGGTTGTTGCGGTCCACCGCCAGCAGGTACTGGGTCAGGTCGTTGGAGCCCACCGACAGGAAGTCCACCTGGCGCGCCAGCTCCTTGGTCTGGTAGACCGCCGCGGGAATTTCGATCATCACCCCCACCGGCGGCATCGGCACGTCGGTACCTTCGTCGCGCACCTCGCCCCAGGCCCGGTGGATCAGGTGCAAGGCCTCTTCCAGCTCGTGGATGCCGGAGATCATCGGCAGCAGGATGCGCAGGTTGTTCAGGCCCTCGCTGGCCTTGAGCATGGCCCGGGCCTGCACCAGGAAGATCTCCGGATGGTCGAGGGTCACGCGGATGCCGCGCCAGCCCAGGAACGGGTTGTCTTCCTTGATCGGGAAATAGGACAGCGATTTATCGCCGCCGATGTCCAGGCTGCGCATGGTCACCGGTTGCGGATGGAAGGACGCCAGCTGCTCGCGATAGATCGCCAGCTGTTCCTTTTCGCTGGGGAAGCGCTGGTTGATCATGAACGGCACTTCGGTGCGGTACAGGCCCACGCCCTCGGCGCCACGCTTCTGCGCCCGGGCCACGTCGGCCAGCAGGCCGGTGTTGACCCACAACGGCATGCGGTGGCCATCGGGGGTCACGCATGGCTGGTCGCGCAGCGCATCCAGGCCCTGGGCCAGTTGCCGCTCCTCTTCCACCACATCGGCGAACTGCTTGCGCAGCACATCGCTGGGGTTGGTGTAGACCTCGCCATGGTAGCCGTCGACGATCATCTGGATGCCGTCGACCTTGGAATAAGGCAGGTCGACCAGGCCCATCACCGTCGGGATGCCCATGGCCCGGGCCAGGATCGCCACGTGGGAGTTGCCCGACCCCAGCACCGAGACCAGGCCCACCAGCTTGCCCTCGGGCACTTCGCCGAGCATGGCCGGGGTCAGCTCTTCGCTGACCAGGATGGTGTTGTCGGGGTAGACCAGGGTCTGCTGGCGCTCCTCCTGGAGGTAGGCCAGGAGCCGCCGGCCCAGGTCCTTGACGTCCGATGCGCGCTCACGCAGGTAGGCGTCGTCCATCAGTTCGAAGCGGTTGACGTGATCGCTGACCACCTGGCGCAGTGCGCCCTGGGCCCATTGCCCGGTGCGGATCACCGCCTTGACCTCGCTGCCCAGGGAAGCGTCGTCGAGCATCATCAGGTAGACGTCGAACAGCGCCCGCTCTTCGGGACGCAGCTGGGTAGCGAGTTTTTCCGACAGCGCCCGCATGTCGGCGCGCACCCCTTCCAGGGCGCTCTTGAACAGCGTCAGCTCGGCGTCGATATCGGTGATGTGCTTGTCCGGCACCACGTCCAGGTCGGCCGGCGGCAACATCACCACCGCACTGCCCACCGCGGCCCCGGGGGAACCCGGCACACCGACGAACTTGGCTTCCTGGATGCCCTTGCCCTGGCGTCCAAGGCCACGGATCGAGCCGGTGGCCTCGGCATGGGCGATAACCCCGGCCAGCTGGGCGCTCATGGTCACCAGGAAGGCTTCTTCGCCCTCGTCGAACTGGCGACGTTCCTTCTGTTGGATGACCAGGACCCCGACCACCCGCCGGTGGTGGATGATCGGCGCCCCGAGGAAGGAAGCGTAGCGCTCCTCGCCAGTCTCGGCGAAGTAGCGGTAGCGGGGGTGATCGGCGGCGTTTTCCAGGTTGAGGGGTTCTTCCCGGGTGCCTACCAGGCCCACCAGGCCTTCGTTGGGAGCCATGCTGACCTTGCCGATGGAACGTTTGTTCAGGCCTTCGGTGGCCATCAGCACGAAACGGTTGGTTTCCGGGTCCAGCAGGTAGACCGAGCAGACCTGGCTGCCCATGGCCTCTTTGACGCGCAAGACAATGATCCCCAACGCCGTCTTGAGATCCTTGGCGGAGTTAACTTCCTGGACGATCTTGCGCAGCGTATTGAGCATGGCTCGGGGTCGAACTCCGTCGTCAGTCGCGCACTAGAAGGCGCGGGGCAAGCTCTTTGAGAGCGCGGCGATACACTTCGCGCTTGAATGTCACCACCTGGCCCAACGGGTACCAATAACTGACCCAACGCCAGCCATCGAATTCCGGTTTACCGGTCAAATCCATCCGCACCCGCTGCTCGTTGGAGATCAGGCGCAAGAGAAACCATTTCTGCTTTTGGCCGATGCACAGCGGTTGGCTGTGGGTCCTTACCAAACGCTGCGGCAAACGATAGCGCAACCAGCCGCGGGTGCAGGCGAGAATTTGCACATCTTCGCGCTCCAGGCCCACTTCTTCGTTCAACTCACGATAAAGAGCGTCTTCCGGCGTCTCGTCGGGGTTGATGCCGCCTTGGGGAAACTGCCAGGCATCTTGATTGATACGGCGAGCCCATAGCACCTGGCCGGCATCATTCGTCAGAATGATCCCGACATTGGGGCGAAAACCATCGGGGTCGATCACGGCTACAACCTCGCAAACGCATGTCGCCGCATTGTTCCATAAAGCTTGGGAATGCAGCAACGAGGCTGCCAAGCTTATGTGCACTCTTGTGAAAAGACCGTATTCTGGGGACCTTTTCCAAGACTTTTCAGTGAGTAACCGCAATGCGTCTGGCTTTATTCGACTTGGACAACACCCTCCTGGGCGGCGACAGCGATCACGCCTGGGGCGACTATCTGTGCGAAAAGGGCCACCTCGATCCGGTGGCCTACAAGACCCGCAACGACGAGTTCTACCAGGACTACCTGGCCGGCAAGCTCGACAACGCCGCCTACCTGAATTTCTGCCTGGAAATCCTCGGCCGCACCGAAATGGACGTGCTCGCCCAATGGCATCGCGACTACATGCGCGACTGCATCGAGCCGATCCTGCTGCCCAAGGCCCTGGCCTTGCTGGCCCGGCACCGCGAGGCCGGCGACAAGCTGGTGATCATCACCGCCACCAACCGCTTCGTCACCGCCCCGATCGCCGAGCGCCTGGGCGTGGAAACCCTGATCGCCACCGAGTGCGAGATGCAGGATGGTCGCTACACCGGCCGCAGCACCGACGTCCCGTGCTTTCGCGAGGGCAAGGTGACCCGCCTGCAGCGCTGGCTGGAGGAAACCGGTCACGACCTGCAAGACAGCTATTTCTACAGCGACTCGATGAACGACCTGCCGCTGCTGGAACAGGTGACCACACCGGTGGCCGTCGACCCTGACCCCAACCTGCGCGCCGAAGCCCAGCAACGCGGCTGGCAGGTAATCAGCCTGCGCGACTGAAGCGGCGCCCCGGGCCGCCCTGCGGTCCGGGGGCGCTCATGGGGTTCAGGCCGGCTTGGCCACCATCAGGTAGAAGATCGCCATGAAGGCCAGGAAAGCCGGCCAGCCCAGGGCAAACCACCAGCGCATATAGAGAGTGGCGCGCATCGGCATCGGCGTCCCATCGCGCAAGGCTTGTTCAGCCATCTTGTGCACCCGGATCTGCAGCCAGACCACCGGCAGCCAGCACACCCCCGCCAGTACATAGAGCCCCAGGCTCCACATCAGCCAGGGCTGCTGGATCGACCACCCCGCCAAGTGGATCAAACCCAGCCCGCTCAGCGGCTGGAACACCGCTGTGGTCGCGGTGAAGGCCCAGTCGGCGAACACCAGATGCTTGAAGGTCACGGCGATCACCTGCACCTGGCCACTGCGCCAGGCCCGCAAGGCGTAGTAGGCCGACCCGGCACCCAGGCCGAAGAGCACGGTGGAAGACAGGATATGCAGGGTTTTCAGCAGCAGGTAAGCGCTCATCGACGAGGTTCGGTCCACAACAGCCAAAGGGTCGCCACCATCAGCACCAGGTTCTTGGCGACGGCGGCATAAGGGTCAAACCAGAAATGCGGCAGGATCAGGCTGATGATCAGCGTGTAGCCGAGCATCAGCAGCAATTGCGCCTGCAAGGCTCGCCGGCGCCAGCGTCGCAGCAGCAGGCCGACGCCCAGCACCGCGTCGCAGAGCGAACCGCCGATCACCGCCAGCACCGCCCAGGCGCCCTGCACCCCGGCCTCGGCCATGATCCGCAGGCCCCAGTCGTAGCCGGGGCCGATGCACACCGCCGCCGTGCCCAGCCAGATCAACACCATCACCGCCAATAGCAACGGCCGCAGCACCCACTGGGTGGTCTGTCCGGCCTGGGGCCAATCCTGCAAGCGCGTCGCCAACGGCGCGGCGTGATAACCACAGACCGATGCCAGCACCTCGGGGCCCGCCAGGTTGTCCTGCCGCGCCATGCTCAAGCTTTGCCGGCTCAAGGCCCGCCAACCCAGGCGCTCGCCCAGCAGCGCGGCCAGGCCCAGGAGCGGTCCCGGCAGTTGCAGGTAACGAGCTGGCGCCCAACCCTGGGCTGCCCGCAGGCGATCGAGCAATTGCCCCATGGTCATCCGCTCCGGGCCGACCAGCGGCAAGACCATGGACTCTTGCGGCCAGTGCCGCAGCAGCGCCAGCACCGCGGCGCTCAAGTCATCCACATGCAGGGGTTGCATCCGCGCCTGGGAGGACAGCAGCGGAATCAGCGGCCAGGGCGACAATCGCGCGAGCCAGCCACTGCTGGCGCCCCCGGCACCGAGCACCAATGACGGGCGCAGCACTACTGCCGGAATATTAAGGCCCAGCAGATAATCGTCCGCCATGGCCTTGCTCGCCAGGAATGGCACCCGGGGCTGGGTGCCGGCGCCCAACGCAGAAATCTGTAGCACCCGGGCACCGCGGGCCGCAGCCAGGTCGAACAGCGCCCGCGTGCCCAGGTCCTGGGTCAGGCTCAGGGCCTGGGGATCATTGCTCAGCAACCCGGCGGCATTGATCAGCAGGTCGGTATCAGCCGGCAGCTCGAACGAACCAGGCTCACGACCGAGGCGATCCAGATCCAGTTGCAGCCACTGCACCCCGGGCAAACCCCGAGGTTGTGGCTGGCGACTGGTAGCGATCAATTGATGACCGGCGGCGTGCAACGCTGCCAGCAGATGACGGCCGACGAACCCCGTGGCCCCCACCAGAACGACCTTCATGGCGATCCTTAAAGCCGGGTCAGACCGGCTTGGCCCCCATGAGGCCGGCAATGGTGACGAAGCACAGGGCGCTGAAGACCGCCAGGACCAGGGTAAAGGCCAGGCCACTGGCAGCCTTGGCCACGCGCAGGCGATTGAGGCGCACCATCAGCCATAGCCAGGCCAGCGCCCCGAGGGTGTAGAGCACACTGGAGCCCAGGACCCAGGTCTGCCCCAGCGGCCAGCCCACCAGGTGCACCAGCCACCAACCGGTGACCGGCAGGGTCACCAGGCCCAGGGCCAGCAGCAGCCAGGCGAACAGGCCGGGACGGTGCAGCACCCGGCTATAGGCGGTCGCGTCACCCTGGCGACGCAGGCGCCAGACCCAGATCGCCAGGCCCAGCGCACTGCCCAGCAGCAGCACCGTGGCCAGTACATGAAGTGTCTTGAGCGTGGTCAGCGTTTCCATATTCTCGCGTCCTTAAGGCCTCGATCCTCAGCGTAGCCGCTCAGCCGAGGAACAGCTGGTAGGCGGGGTTGTCGCTTTCGTCCCAGTACGGATAACCGATCTGCTCCAGGGCCGCCGGCACCAGGTGGCGCTCCTCGGCCGGCACCTGCAGGCCGGCGACCACTCGCCCATCTGCCGCGCCGTGGTTGCGGTAGTGGAACATGGAAATGTTCCAGCGCCCGCCCAGTTTGTTGAGGAAGTTGAACAAGGCACCCGGACGCTCCGGGAACTCGAAGCGCAGCACCAGCTCGTCGCTGACCTTCTCCGCCCGGCCGCCGACCATGTAGCGGATATGCAGCTTGGCCAGCTCGTTGTCGGTCAGGTCGATCACCGGGAAGCCCTGCTCGCTCAGGTTGGCGATCAGGGCACTGCGCGGATCGCTTTCCGGGTGGGTCTGCACGCCAACGAAGATATGCGCCTCGCTGCCGGTGTTGTAGCGGTAGTTGAATTCGGTGATCTGGCGCTTGCCCACCGCCTCGCAGAACGCCTTGAAGCTGCCGGGCTGCTCGGGAATGGTCACGGCGATGATGGCTTCGCGACCCTCACCCAGCTCGGCGCGCTCGGCCACGTGGCGCAGACGGTCGAAGTTGACGTTGGCGCCGGAATCGATGGCCACCAGGGTCTGCCCGGTGATGCCGCGCTGCTCGACGTACTTCTTGATCCCCGCCACGCCGAGTGCACCGGCAGGCTCGGTGATCGAGCGGGTATCGTCGTAGATATCCTTGATTGCCGCACAGATCTCGTCGGTGCTGACGGTGATCACCTCGTCGACGTGATCCTTGCAGATATCGAAGGTGTGCTGGCCGATCTGCGCCACGGCCACGCCATCGGCGAAGATGCCCACGGTCGGCAACACCACCCGCTCGCCGGCGGCCATGGCCATTTGCAGGCAGTTGGAATCGTCCGGCTCGACACCGATGACCCGGATCTCCGGGCGCAGGTACTTCACGTACGCGGCGATGCCGGCGATCAAGCCGCCGCCACCGACCGGTACGAAGATCGCATCCAGCGGGCCGGGATGCTGGCGCAGGATCTCCATCGCCACCGTGCCCTGCCCGGCAATGGTGTGGGGATCGTCATAAGGATGGATGTAGACGTAGCCCTTCTCGTCCACCAGCTTCAGCGAATAGGCCAGCGCCTCGGGGAAGGTATCGCCATGCAGCACTACCTTGCCGCCACGGGAACGCACGCCTTCGACCTTGATCTCGGGAGTGGTCTTGGGCATCACGATGGTGGCCTTGACCCCCAGCACCTTGGCAGCCAGGGCCAGGCCCTGGGCGTGGTTGCCCGCCGATGCGGTGACCACGCCACGGGCGCGCTCGGCGTCGGTGAGCTGGGTGAGCTTGTTGTAGGCGCCACGGATCTTGAACGAGAACACCGGCTGCAAGTCTTCGCGCTTGAGCCAGACCTGGTTGCCCAGCCGCTCGGAGAGCTGGCGGGCGGCCTGCAATGGGGTTTCCACGGCAACGTCATAAACGCGCGAGGTGAGGATCTTCTTTACGTACTGTTCGAGCATCGGGAAGCATCACTGAGCGGGTTGGGCAGGGCCAAGGAGTCTAACCCAGCGTTTGCCCGGGCGACCACACGAATCCAGAGGTTTTAGCCTGCCTGCGGGCCCTGTGGGCAACGCCGCCGGGCGAGTGGCCAGACGGGCAATGACCTGGCCGGCGCCGACGCCTATAATGCCGGGCTTTGTGCCCCCCTGCCCGCTTCGGAGCCCGCATGACCCAGGATCAACTCAAACAGGCCGTCGCCCAGGCCGCCGTCGACCTCATCCTGCCGAAACTCGACGACAAGAGCATCGTCGGGGTCGGCACCGGCTCCACCGCCAACTGCTTCATCGACGCCCTGGCCCGGCACAAGGGCGCCTTCGATGGCGCCGTGGCCAGTTCCGAAGCCACCGCCGCGCGCCTCAAGGGCCACGGCATCCCGGTGTATGAACTCAACACCGTCAGCGAGCTGGAGTTCTACATCGACGGCGCCGACGAAAGCGATGCGCACCTGAACCTGATCAAGGGCGGCGGCGCGGCCCTGACCCGCGAGAAGATCGTCGCGGCCGTGGCCAAGACCTTCATCTGCATCGCCGATGCCAGCAAGCTGGTCTCGGTGCTGGGCGCCTTCCCACTGCCGGTGGAAGTGATCCCGATGGCCCGCAGCCACGTGGCTCGCGAACTGGTGAAGCTGGGCGGCGATCCGGTGTACCGCGAAGGCGTGATCACCGACAACGGCAACATCATCCTCGACGTGCACAACATGCAGATCAGCAACCCGGTGGAGCTGGAAAGCCAGATCAACGCCATCGTCGGCGTGGTCACCAACGGCCTGTTCGCCGCCCGGCCCGCCGACGTGCTGCTGCTGGGCACCGCCGAAGGCGTGCAGACCCTCAAGGCCTGATCACGCTCCCCCTGCCGGATTGGCCGCTATGGCGAGCCAATCCCGGCAACGCCCGAACTAGCGCGCGGGCTTCTTGAAGACGTAGAACAGGTTCGGTTCGCTGACCAGGTACAACGTGCCTTCATCGTCCATGGCGATACCCTCGGCCTGGGGCACCGCTCGGTCCAGGCCCTGGCGACCCTTGCCCAGCGCCAGGGTGCTCAGGGGGCGCCCCTGGGCGTCCAGCTCCAGCACCAGTCGCGACTCATCCGACAACGCCAGCAAGTGGCCGCTGCGCTCATCGTATTGCAGGCTGGAAAGATCACGCACGAACAGCGCGGCATCCCGCTTGGGGTTGTTCACCACGTGCATGCCATAGGGCGTATCCGGCTCGCTGTCGGGAAACCCCTGCACTTCGTAGATCAGCATCGGATCACGCTCCTTGGCGACGAACAGGCGCTTGCCCCGGGAGTCGTAGGCCAAGCCCTCGAATCCCTTGTTGCCGCCCAGGTGCACACCGAGGGTCACCTGCTCGGACTGCGCCGCATCCACTACCTGGGTGTCGTCCTGCAGATGGATCTTGATCAACCGCTGCTGGCGCTCGTCGCTGATCACATAGGTACCGGCACTGATGTACTCCACTGCCTCAGGATCGGCGAACCCCACCAGGGCGATGCGTCGCAGCACCTGCCCATCCAGGGACAGCTCGATCAGCTCGGGTTGCTTGTTGGTCACGGTGAACAGGCTATTGCGCAGCGGGTCGTAGGTCAGCGCCGAAACATCGTCCAGGCCCTCGATGGGCTGGGCCTCGCGCACCACTCGGTAGTCGCCCAGCCCCAGTGAATGCGGATCAGTCGCTTGCCAGTAGGCCTGCCAGTCGAACCAGGCGCGCTGCCACAGCCGATGGTTGTGGGCGAATGCCGCCAGCAACACGACTACAAGACCAAGGAGCAGATAGAGGGGATGGACACGACTCAGGCGATACATGGCAGGCAAGCTCGAATACAGGACGGCCCCATGAATATCACCGGCGCCTGAATTCAAGCTTAATCGGCACGACCCGGACAACGTCCGGGTCCGGTGTTCAGCGCTTCTCGAAGCGGTAGAACAGGTTGGACTCGCTGACCATGTACAGGTTGCCCGCCTCGTCCATGGCCACGCCTTCGGCGCGGGGGATGGTGTTCTTCAGGCCGTTGAAACCACCAAGCAAGGTCATGAAGCTGACTTGCTCGCCCTGCTCGTCCAGCTCCAGCAGCAAATGCGACTCGGCCGACAGCACCAGGGTATGACCAGTACGCGGATCGATACCCAGGGCCGACAAGTTGCGCAGGTCGAGCTCGTCGCTAGGCAGTCTTTGCTTGTCGCCCTTGAGCACACGACCGTCGCTGCTCCAGGTGAACAGCGCCGGCGGCCGCTCTTCGCCCAGCAGCAACTGCTGCTTGCGCGGGTCCCAGGCCACGGCTTCGAAAGCCTTGTTCTGGTCTTGCGAAGGGCCCAGGTCGTACTTGGGGAAATCGGCGATGTTCAACTGGCTGGTGGAGCCATCGACCTTGACGATCACCAGCGAGTGGTCGCGCTCATCGACGATGGCCATCAAGCCATCCTCCATGACCGCCACCCCTTCCGGATTGCTCCAGCCCACCAGCGGGATCTTGCGCAGGACGTCGCCCTGCAGGCTCAGTTCCACCAGGAACGGGTGCTTGCCCATTACCGAGAACAGCGTCTTGGTCCTGGGGTTGTAGGACAGGTCGGAAGCTTCGTCGCGCTCCAGGCCAGGCATCAATTTGGCGTCGATCACCGCCCGATAGGCCGGTAGCCAGATACTGGCGCTGCGCTCTGCAGGAGTGACGAAGCCTTCCTGCAGCCAGAGCACGCCGCGGTCGTCCCAGTGCATGATGCTGGCCAGGCCATAGCTGATCACCCCGGCCAGCAGCAGCCAGGAATACCAGCGCATGCGCAGTCGCAAACGCCGGGGAGTGTGGATTTTGGTCAGAGGTTGGGCATCCATTTCACAGATTCCAAGAAGCTCGGCCACAGGTAATAGCACGCAAATTTGAGCGCTGCGAACCATGAACCCGAGAATTATCCGGGGCAAATGTGAAAAAACGGTAAAAGCGCGGAGGGCTTTCTGCGAGATGTCCGGTTTTTTGGTGCTCTCGCAGAAAGTTTCCGATCAACGGACGGTGCTGGTGAAACGGCTGGCGCCCGGCAGTTCCAGGATCAGTTCGTCACCGACATTCAGCGGGCCGACACCCACCGGAGTACCAGTGAGGATCACGTCGCCGGCCTGCAGGGAAAAGCAGCCGGCCATGTACTGGATCATCGGCACTATGGGGTTGAGCATGATGCTGCTGTTGCCATCCTGGCGTACCTCGCCATTGATGGTCAGGCGAATGCCGATGTCGGTCAGGTCGGCGAATGTGCTGCCCACCACGAAAGGCGCGATCACCGCCGCGCCGTCGAACGACTTGGCGATTTCCCAGGGCAGGCCCTTGGCCTTGAGCTCGGCCTGCTTGTCGCGCAGGGTCAGGTCCAGGGCCGGGGCGAAGCCGGAAATGGCATCCAGCACCTCTTCACGACTGGGCTTGGGGGACAGCGGTTTGCCGATCAACACCGCGATCTCGGCTTCGTAATGCACCGAGCCACGCTCGGTGGGAATGGCAAAACCGCCTTCCAGGGGCACGACACAGCTGCCCGGCTTGATGAACAGCAGCGGTTCGGTGGGAACCGGGTTGTCCAGTTCCTTGGCATGCTCGGCGTAGTTGCGGCCGATGCATACCACCTTGCCCAGGGGAAAATGAATCCGGGTACCGTCGACATACTGGTGCTGATAGCTCATTACCGACTCCTGTTCGTACGCGTGTTCAGGGCTGCCCGGACTCAAGCAGCGAAGATCTTGCCCGGGTTCATGATGCCGTTCGGGTCGAAGACCGCCTTGACGGCCTTCATGTACTCGATTTCCACCGGCGAGCGGCTATAGGTCAGGTAGTCGCGCTTGGTCATGCCCACGCCGTGTTCGGCGGAGATCGAACCATTGTGCTTCTCGACGGTTTCGAACACCCACTTGTTGACCGTGGCGCACTTGGCGAAGAACTCGTCCTTGCTCAGGTTTTCCGGCTTGAGGATGTTCAGGTGCAGGTTGCCGTCGCCGATGTGGCCGAACCAGACGATCTCGAAGTCCGGGTAGTGCTTGCCGACGATGGCGTCGATTTCCTGGAGGAATGCCGGCACCTTGGACACAGTGACCGAGATGTCGTTCTTGTACGGGGTCCAGTGGGAGATGGTCTCGGAGATGTACTCGCGCAGCTTCCACAGGTTCTGCAACTGGGTTTCGCTCTGGCTCATCACGCCATCCAGGACCCAGCCCTGCTCGACGCAATGCTCGAAGGTCTCCAGGGCCTGGTTGGCCACTTCCTCGGTGGTGGCCTCGAACTCCAGCAGGGCATAGAACGGGCATTGCGATTCGAATGGCGCCGGGACGTCGCCGCGGGCCAGGACCTTGGCCAGCGCCTTGTCGGAGAAGAATTCGAAAGCCGTCAGGTCGACCTTGCCCTGGA
This sequence comes from Pseudomonas sp. FW507-12TSA, assembly GCF_058781435.1. Classification (NCBI taxonomy): domain Bacteria; kingdom Pseudomonadati; phylum Pseudomonadota; class Gammaproteobacteria; order Pseudomonadales; family Pseudomonadaceae; genus Pseudomonas; species Pseudomonas sp. FW507-12TSA. The sequence continues at coordinate 91,589 of NZ_JBYSWT010000026.1, read as the reverse complement.
ATGCATGCAGCACCGGCATGATCGAATCGAAGTCAGGCGTGCCCAGGACCATGGCAGTGAGGTTCTTCGGCGCCCGGTCCAGGCGCATGGTGGCCTCGACCACGAAACCCAGGGTGCCCTCGGCGCCGATGAACAGCTGGCGCAGGTCATAGCCGGTGGCGTTCTTGATCAGGTCGCGGTTCAGTTCCAGCAGGTCGCCCTTGCCGGTGACCACCTTCATGCCAGCCACCCAGTTACGGGTCATGCCGTAGCGAATGACCTTGATCCCGCCGGCATTGGTGCCGATATTGCCGCCAATCTGGCTGGAACCTGCCGATGCGAAGTCCACCGGATAGTACAGGCCGTTGTCTTGCGCCAGGTTCTGCAGTTGCTCGGTGACCACGCCTGGCTGGCATACCGCGGTGCGGTCGGTCAGGTTCAGGTCGAGAATCTGGTTCATGTAGTCGAAGGCCACCACCACTTCGCCGTTGGCGGCTACCGCTGCCGCCGAAAGCCCGGTACGACCGCCCGAAGGCACCAGCGCCACCTTGTGCTGATTGGCCCAGCGGACGATGGCCTGGACCTGTTCGATGGTCTTGGGGAACACGATAGCGGTCGGGGCGGGGGCGAAGTGCTTGGTCCAATCCTTGCCGTAGGCATTCAGCGAGTCAGCGTCGGTCAGCACCTTGCCGGGCTCAACCAGGGTCTTCAGCTCATCAATCAGGGCAGGATTGGTCATCGACAGAACTCTCGAACAATTCATGGTCATCCTGAGAACGCTTCACGTCGCAGGAATGAGTGTTTAGCGGGGCGCGTATGCTAGCATACCGCCCCCGCAGAAGAGTGCCCAAGGGCCTTCTGCGGTGTCGGCCGCGCGCCGCCCAGGTCAGCTCAAGCTGTCCACTTCCCTGCCATTTTTCTCCGGGACACAGGTTTACGCAGATGAGCAAGACTTCTCTCGATAAGAGCAAGATCAAGTTCCTTCTCCTCGAAGGCGTCCACCAATCCGCTGTCGACGTGCTCAAGGCCGCCGGCTACACCAGCATCGAGTACCTCACCAGTTCTCTGCCGGAAGCCCAGCTCAAGGAAAAGATCGCCGATGCGCACTTCATCGGTATTCGCTCCCGCACCCAACTGACCGAAGAGATCTTCGACCACGCGAAGAAACTGGTCGCGGTGGGCTGCTTCTGCATCGGCACCAACCAGGTTGACCTGTCCGCGGCCCGCGAGCGCGGCATCGCGGTGTTCAACGCGCCTTACTCCAACACCCGCTCGGTCGCCGAGCTGGTACTGGCCGAGGCCATCCTGCTGTTGCGCGGTATCCCCGAGAAAAACGCCTCCTGCCACCGCGGCGGCTGGATCAAGAGCGCAGCCAACTCCTTCGAGATCCGCGGCAAGAAGCTGGGCATCGTCGGTTATGGCTCCATTGGTACCCAACTGTCGGTCCTGGCCGAGGGCCTGGGCATGCAGGTGTTCTTCTATGACACCGTGACCAAGCTGCCACTGGGCAACGCGACCCAGGTCGGCAACCTGCACGAGCTGCTGGGCATGTCCGATATCGTCACCCTGCACGTGCCGGAAACCGCGGCCACCCAGTGGATGATCGGCGAGAAGGAAATCCGCGCCATCAAGAAGGGCGGCATCCTGATCAACGCCGCACGCGGCACCGTGGTCGAGCTGGACGCCCTGGCGGACGCGATCAAGGACAAGCACCTGATCGGCGCGGCCATCGACGTATTCCCGGTCGAGCCACGTTCCAACGAGGAAGAGTTCGAAAGCCCGCTGCGTGGCCTGGACAACGTGATCCTGACCCCGCACATCGGTGGTTCCACCGCCGAGGCCCAGGCCAACATCGGCCTGGAAGTGGCCGAGAAGCTGGTCAAGTACAGCGACAACGGCACCTCGGTGTCCTCGGTCAACTTCCCGGAAGTGGCCCTGCCTGCCCACCCTGGCAAGCACCGCCTGTTGCACATCCACGAGAACATCCCGGGCGTGATGAGCGAGATCAACAAGGTCTTCGCGGAAAATGGCATCAACATCTCCGGCCAGTTCCTGCAGACCAACGAAAAGGTCGGCTACGTGGTGATCGACGTCGACGCCGAGTACTCGGACCTGGCGCAAGAGAAGCTGCAACACATCAACGGCACCATCCGCTGCCGCGTGCTGTTCTGACAGCAGCTGCAAGCGGCAAGTCTCAAGCAGCAAGCAAGGGCCCGCCCTGGTTTGTAGCTGCAGCCTTGTAGCTAGCCGTACAAAAAAGGGAGCCTTGATGGGCTCCCTTTTTTTGTGCGGCGTTTACGCTTATTTCACGGTCACTGTGATCTTCTTCGAAACGATTACCGGGTCGAACGGCACGTGGTTCTTGTCCCCCAGCTCCAGTTGCAGGGTGTGCTTGCCCGGGGCCAGGGTCACTTCGGTCTCGGTCTGGGCCTTGCCGAAGTGCAAGTGGTTGGCATCCATCGGAATCGGCATGTTCTCGGCCGGCAGCTGGTCGACGTCGATCAGCAGGTGGTGATGGCCAGTGTTGGCGGTCTGGTCGCCCGCTGGCGCCAGGGCGATGCCCTCGACCCCGAACTTGACCTTGAAGGTCTTGTCCACGGTTGCTCCGTCAGCCGGGGAAACAATGGACACCTTGGCACCGGCAGGTGCCTGCGTACGAGGAATTTCAGCTGCGCCGGCCAGCATCGAGGCTCCCAGCAACAAACCCGCCAGGGCCGCGCAAGACATATACTTTTTCATTATCTTCTCCAGTTTTCCGCAATTCTTTTACGGTTATGACAACTTTGTGGCTGTTCGTTGTCGAAGGCACTCAACACCTTAGCAAAGCGAGCCTGAACAGCGCATCGCTCACATGAATTCAAGGAGTGACCATGCGTTTCCTGCCTGGCCTGATACTTTTGCTGCCCCTGGCGAGCACCTGCGTCCATGCCGAGTTGATGGATGACATCAATGACCGCGGGGAACTGCGTATTGCCCTTGAAGCCGATACCCCGCCCTTCAACTTCAAGGATGACGGCAAGCTCAGCGGCTTCGAAGTCGAACTGGGGCAGTTGCTGGCCAGCGAACTGGACGTGCGCGCGGACTTCGTGGTGACCGACACCGACGAGTTGCTGCCCGGCGTCGAAAGCGGCAGGTTCGACGTGGCCATCAACCACATAGCAGTGACACCGGAGCTCAGGGATCGTTTCGACTTCAGCGAGCCCTACAGCTACTCCAGCGCCCAGCTGATCGTACGCAAGGAGGAGCAACGCCCGCTGTTTTCCTTGCAATCCCTGCGCGGCCGGGCCCTGGGCGTGGCCCAGGGCAGCCAGTTCGTCGACCAGGCACGGACCGTCGACGGCATCAACCTGCGTAGCTATGCCGATGCCCAACAGCCGATCAAGGATGTGGCGGACAAGCAGATCGACGCCGCCATCAGCGACCGCCTGCTGATCCCCTATGCGATTCGCGACAGTCGCCTGCCAGTGAAGGAAGGCGCCAAGGTGGGACCGACCCTGAGCCTGGCGATTCCTTTCCAGAAAGGCAATCCGGCGTTCCGCGCCAGCCTGGATAGCGCCTTGCAGCGGATCAAGGCGGATGGGCGGCTGATGGCCCTGTCGGAGAAATGGTTCGGCATGGACGCCAGCAAGCCGCCCAAGGGCGACGCCGAGCAATAGACCTCACCTGTAGTCACCACCGTCGCATCGCTAAAGCTCGACAGCGGCTACGAGGACAATGCAGCGAGGGCGCTGGCAGCCTCGAGCAGTTGCAGTTCGCTGAAGACCTGCACCCCGTGCTGCTTGAGCAAGGCGGCGGTAACCCCCTCACCCGGGACCTTGGCCCCACTGAAGGTGCCGTCATAGGTCCAGAGGTTGCCGCAGGACGGGCTGTTGGCCTTGAGCACGGCAATACGGATACCGTGCTTTTCCACCAGGGCCAAAGCCTGCCGGGCCCCGGAGAGAAACTCGGCGCTGACGTCGTCACCAGCCGCGGTCATCACCGGCGCCCGTCCCTCCAGCACATCGATGCCCTGGCCACCCGGGATCTCCGCCGCGGCCCGTGGTGTCGGCAAGCCGCCAGCCACTTCCGGGCACAGGGCCACCACCCGCCCCTCCTGCTGCCAGGCCGCCAATTGATCGAAAGGGCCACTGGCGCCGCCGTCGTAGCGTACGCGGTGGCCCAAAAGGCAGCGGCTGACCAGGATCTTGTGCATCCTCAGAACGGCTCGTTGCCGCGGCGCCGGAACCAGCCGGTCAGGGACAGGCGCTCCCGGGTCGCGGGCAGGACTTCATGGGGCAATTCGCCGGAGAGGAACACCACCAGCCGGCCGCCGAGCGGGTCGACATCGCGCTGCTCCTGGTCCTGCAGGTACATGCGCAATTGCCCGCCATGCTCGGGCAGCCATTGCGAGTTGAGGTAGATCACCGCCGACACCATGCGCCGGTCGTCGTCGCGAAAGCGGTCCACATGGCGCTTGTAGAAAGCACCCGGCGGATACATCGCGAAATGGCACTCGAAATCCTCCAGGCCAAGGAACAGGCCACGGTTCAAGGCTTCGCGCAGGCTGTCCATGAGCGCCAGGTAGGCGTCGCTGGCCGCGGCCTGGCCGGGCTCGAGCCATTGGATATGGTCGCCGCGGATACCCTCGCGGATTTCCTGGGCAACCCCGCGCCCGACCGCCGCTGGAGCCAGCTCGCCTTCGGCGGCGCGTTTACGGCACTCGGCAGCCAGGTCGAGGGTCAGAGCCTCAGGCAGGAAAATATCCTGCTGCGACCAGCCACGGGCGGCCAGGTCGTCGACGATGCTCAACAACAGCGGATGATCAGAGGGTATGTGCATGGCGCGCATAGTATCCAGCCGCAGATAAATCTGACAGAGCCGCAGGGCGGCAGATTCAGCTTTTTTTCCAAGGTGCCTGGAACCATGACTTCATCTGATACGAATTCTCGACAACTACCGCCTTGGCCCGGAGAATAGTCGCCTGCTGACAGGAGTCCTTATGCGTCGTTTGCTTTTCTCACTGTTGATGTTCTGCACCTTGCCTGCCTGGGCAGACAGCCACGACCAGTTGTACAAGGTCGCCGGTTGGGCAGAGCAGCGCGCGCATTTCAGCGATGCCCTCAACGCCGCCCAGCAGCGCTACCAGAACAGCCTGCCGCCAGCGGTCTACCAGGCCCTGGTGGATAACAGCAACCAGCGCTTCGCGCCCCAGTCGGTGGATCGCCGCGCCGAGGAACAGTTGCGCCAGAACCTGGCCGACCCCGCTCCGGCCCTGGCCTTTTTCCAGTCGCCCCTGGGCCGCAAGATCGTCGCCGCCGAGCTGCTGGCCACCCGTCGCGACCAGTTGGCCAAGAACGCCCAGGGCTTGCCGAAGATGCAGGCCAGCGACAATCGCCAATTGATCATCGGCCACCTGGCCCAGGCCCTGCCCGCCCGCGAAGCCGGTGCGGAAGTCAGCCTGGCCATTGCCGGAGTCGCCGCCGACAGCCTGAGCCAGATGATTCCCGGTTTGCTGGGCAACGGCCAGGCCCAGGGCATGCTCAATGGCCAGCGCCAGCGCCTGATGCAGCAGATCGGCAATGATCTGAACAACACCCTGCTGTACGTCTACCGGGACCTGTCCGATACGGAACTGGAAGAGTTCGCCACTTTTGCCGAATCAGCCGAAGGCAAGGCCTATTACCAGGCGGCCCTGGCCGCGATCCGCGCCGGCCTGGCGGTGGGCCAGAGCACCTCCAGCCTGGCTCCCTGACCCGGCCACCCACCTGTAGCCGCTACCAAGCCTGCAGGGCTGCGCAAAGAGCCGCAGGACCTTGCCAGGCAATCATCCGCCAAACCTCCAGCGATCTTGAGAACCCTGCGGCCCTTTGGGACGTTCGCAGCCTGTGCCTGCGCCACTCCAAGGCAGGTTCACTCGGGACTCAAACATGCCGGGTCAGGAAGGCGAAATACTGGTCGCGGTACAGCGGTACCTCGTTGGCCAGGTGGTGCCGCGCTTCCGGCAGCATCAGCACCTCGGGTGCGCTGAACTTGCTGCGGATCACTTGCAGGTTGTGCTGCCAATCCACAGTCATGTCCGCCTGCCCCTGCACGATCACCGGCTGCCGGTCGCTGCGCGGGGCCGCCTCCAGCCGCTTGATCCAGCGCGCCAGCGCACCGACCCAGGCCGTCGGCAGGCGCTGGGGCTGCAAGGGGTCGGCCTGGAGGAAGGCGAGGAAGTCGTGGTCGTTGGAGTTCTCGCTGAAACGCCGGGCAATGCCGCTGACGAAGGGCCGCAACAGGTAGTAGCTGAGCAGCGACCAGCCCCAGGCCCGTGGACGCACCAGCGGCGAAAGCAAGATCACCTGGCCCTGGGCCGGGCTCTGGGCGCCCTGGTGCAGCAGGTGGTCGATGACGATCGCCCCGCCGGTGCTCTGCCCGAACAGGTGCCAGGGCTGGGGCAATTCCAGGGTCCGCGCCTGCTCGAACAGGCCCTGCAATACCCGCTGGTACACCGCGAAATCGTCGATGCTGGCGCGTTCGCCGCTGGACAGTCCATGCCCCGGCAGGTCGCAGGAAATCACCACGAAGTCGCGCTGCAGTGCCCACTCGATCACATGCCGGTACAAGCCCATGTGATCGTAGAAACCATGGAACAGGAACAGCGTCGCCCGAGGTCGCTCCGGCCACCAGGCCTGGGCGACCACCTCATAGCCATCCACCTGGAAGCGCCCCAGGCGACTGCGCGGCACCCGGGCGCGGCCGGCGAAATCCAGCCCGTAGAAGCGCTGGTAGGCCTGGCCCTGGGCCGACAGCGGCTGGCCAGCCGCCAGGGGTTGCAGGCTGGCACGCAGGAGGTCGGGGTCGAAGGTCGTAGGCATGGAGGTTTGCAAAACAGGGACACCAGGGCAAAACGGGCTTTATGGGCCTGCGATATTCATCTGTCGCGGCAAGCATGGCAAGCTACGCGACCTTCGAGGACCTATCTCCATGCGCCAGCCCTACCGCACATCCCTGCTCGCCAGCCTGCTCGTCCTGATCTGCGCCGTGGTGCTGTGGAGTGCCTACGACTGGTTCCAGGGTCGCTACCTGCGGGCCTTCAGCGAGCACACGGCGATGTTCTCCGGCGATCCATTGCAACTGCCTGCCGAACTCGCCGGACCGGGGGCGATCCGCCTGGTGCACTTCTGGGACCCGGCCTGCCCTTGCAACGTCGGCAACCAGCAGCACCTGGCCGAACTGATCGAAACCTACGGCCCACGGGGTGTGGAGTTCTATTCGGTGCGCAAGGCCGGCAGCCACGGCCAGTTGCCGGTCACCCTGGAGCGCCTCAAGTCCCTGGAGCACCTGCCCGGCGCCGAGCAGGTCCCCGCCAGCCCCGCCGTGGCGATCTGGGACCGCAACGGCAAGCTGGCCTACTTCGGCCCCTACAGCGAAGGCTTGACCTGCAACTCCAGCAACAGCTTCATCGAGCCCATCCTCCAGGCCTTGCAAGAAGAGCGAGCGGTCAGCGCCACCCATACCCTGGCGGTCGGCTGCTATTGCCCATGGGCCAACGGCACCGAGCAAGGCATTCGCGACTAATCGAGGACTGCCTCCTGCGCACCGCAGGCCAGATGTGTTACATGTCTGCTGCCCGACCAGGGCGGCACCGAACATAACAACGCAGCAAGGAGCCCGCATGAAACGCAGCCTCACCGTCGTCGCCGTGTTGATCCTCGCCCTGTTGCTGGGCCTCGGCGGCTACCTGTACAGCAAGCAGCCGGTGCGTCAGGGCCAGGTGGAGCTCAGCGGCCTGCAGGGCTCGGCCACGGTGCGCTACGACGAGCGCGGCGTACCGCATATTCGCGCGGAGAACGAAACCGACCTGTACCGCACCCTGGGCTACGTGCATGCCCAGGACCGGCTGTTCCAGATGGAAGTGCTGCGCCGCCTGTCCCGTGGCGAGCTGGCCGAGGTTCTCGGGCCCAAGCTGCTGGACACCGACAAGCTGTTTCGCAGCCTGCGCATCCGCGAGCGGGCCGACAGCTACGTGGCCGGGCTCGACCGCCAGTCTCCCGCCTGGCAAGCCCTGCAAGCCTACCTGGACGGTATCAACCAGTATCAGGACAGCCACCCACGGCCCATGGAGTTCGACATCCTGGGCATCCAGAAGCGGCCCTTCACCGCCGAAGACACCGTCAGCGTCGCCGGTTTCATGGCCTACAGCTTCGCCATGGCGTTTCGTACCGAACCGCTGATGACCTATATCCGTGACCAGTTGGGCAACGACTACCTGAAGGTGTTCGACCTGGAGTGGCAGCCCAAGGGCGTCCTGGCCAACGGCAAGACCCCAGCCACGCCGCACCTGGCCGCCATCGACTGGCAGGACCTGGCGAAAATCGGCCACCTGAGCCAGCAGGCACTGGCCGACGCCGGCCTGCCGCAATTCGAAGGCAGCAACGCCTGGGCCGTGTCCGGTAGCCGGACCAAGAGCGGCCGCCCGCTGCTGGCCGGCGACCCGCATATCCGCTACTCGCTGCCATCGGTGTGGTACGAAGCCCAGCTCTCGGCCCCGGGCTTCGAGCTTTACGGCCACTACCAGGCGCTGGTGCCGTTTGCCTTCCTGGGTCACAACCTGGACTTCGGCTGGAGCCTGACCATGTTCCAGAACGACGATCTCGACCTGATCGCCGAGAAGGTCAACCCGGAGAACCCCAACCAGGTCTGGTTCCATGACCAATGGGTGGACCTGATCAGCAGCGAGCAGCAGATCGCCGTCAAGGGCCAGGCGCCGGTGACCCTGACCCTGCGCCAGTCGCCCCATGGCCCGATCATCAACGACATGCTCGGCAGCACCGTGGGCAAGGCCCCGATCGCCATGTGGTGGGGATTCCTGGAGACGCCCAACCCGATCCTCGACGGCTTCTACCAGCTCAATCGCGCCGACACCCTGCCCAAGGTCCGGGCGGCCGCGGCCAAGGTCCATGCGCCGGGACTGAACATCGTCTGGGCCAATGCCAAGGGCGATATCGGCTGGTGGGCCGCCGCCCTGCTGCCCAAGCGCCCGGCCGGAGCCAAGCCGACCTTCATCCTCGATGGCAGCACCGCCCTGGCGGACAAGGACGGCTTCTACCCCTTCAGCGCCAACCCCCAGGAAGAAAACCCGGCCCGGGGCTACATCGTCTCGGCCAACTTCCAGCCGACCTCCCCCACCGGCATGGAGATTCCCGGCTACTACAACCTGCCCGACCGAGGCCAGCAGCTGGATCGCCAGCTCAGCGACAAGACGCTGAAATGGGATCTGGAGAACACCCAGAAGCTGCAACTGGGCACCACCACCGCCTACGGCCCACGCTTGTTGGCGCCTTTGCTGCCAGTGCTGCGCGAAGTGCTCGTAGCCCCCGAGGAACTCAAGCTGGTGGAGCAACTGGCGCAATGGCAGGGTGACTATCCGCTGGAATCCACCACCGCCACCCTGTTCAACCAGTTCCTGTTCGAACTGGCCCGGGCGGCTTTCCATGAGAAGCTCGGCGATGCCTATTTCGACGCCCTGATCCAGGCCCGGGTGGTGGACGCCGCCCTGCCGCGCCTGGCGGCAGACCCCGACTCGCCCTGGTGGGACGACCGCACCACAGCGCAGCGGGAAAGCCGTGCCGATACGGTGAAGCAAGCCTGGCGCGCGAGCATCGACCATCTCAAGCGCACCCTCGGGCCAAACCCGACGCAATGGCGCTGGGGCAGTGCCCACACCCTGACCCATGGCCACCCGCTGGGCATGCAGAAGCCCCTGGACCGCGTGTTCAACGTCGGGCCGCTGGAGGCCCCCGGCAGCCATGAGGTACCGAACAACCTCACCAGCAAGATCGGCCCGGCGCCCTGGGCGGTGGTCTACGGCCCTTCGACCCGGCGCATCATCGACTTCGCCGACCCGGCCCATAGCCTGACCATCAATCCGGTCGGCCAGAGCGGTGTGCTGTTCGACAAGCACTATGACGATCAGGCCGAAGCCTACATCGAAGGGGTTTACCAGCAGGCGCACTTCAGCGAAGAGGAAGTCACCGCCAACACCCGCAGCACCCTGAAACTGCTACCGGCCCGCCGCCCCTGAACCAGGCGCCCTGGTAGCCGCCGCTGGCTACCAGGACGGCGGGGCGAAGTTCGCCCGGAACTGCTGCGGGGTCAGCCCCAGGCGGCGCTTGAACACACGGAGCAGGTGCTGGGCATCGCGAAACCCGCAGCGATAGGCCAGGGTCTTGAGCGGCGCCGACGAGCGCTCCAGCAGCGCCCGAGCGGCATCTACCCGTGCCCGCTCGACGAACTCTGCAGGGGTTATTCCAGCCTCACGGACAAAGACCCGGGAAAAGTTGCGTGGGCTCATGTGCGCCGCACGCGCCAGCTCGCCGATGCTCAGGTTGTCCTGCAGGTGATCCAGCACATGTTGCTGGACCTGGGCCACGACGGAAGTGGCTGTAGCCTGGGGCAGCAGGAACGGGCTGAACTGCGACTGGCCTCCGGCGCGCTGGGTGAACACCACCAGGCGCTTGGCCACGTTCAAGGCCACCTCGGCGCCCCGATCCCTGGCCAGCAGATACAACGACAGGTCGATGCCGGCGGTGACCCCCGCCGAGGTGAACAGCCTGTCGTCCTCGACATACAGGCGGTCGACCTCGACCCGGGTCGAGGGATACAAGGTCGCGAGCGCCGGCGCATCGCTCCAGTGGGTGGTCACCGTGCGTCCCTCCAGCAGGCCCGCCCGAGCCAGGATGAACGCGCCGTTGCAGATCGAACCGAAGCCCGCGGCCCGGGCACAAGCCCCGCGCAGCCAGGCGTCGAAGATCGGACCGAAGTCGCTGCCGGGGACTTGCGGCCCACCCGCCACCAGCAACAGGTCGAAGGCTTCCACAGCCTCTTCGAAGGAGCGCCGGGCCTGCAGCACCAGGCCGTTGGAGCAAACCTGCGCGCCGGCCTGGAGCCCGATCACCTCCAGGCGGTAATGGTCTTCGACCGGCAAGAACCGGTTGGCCTCGCAAAATACGTCCATGGGGCCCGTCACATCGAGGGCCTGGACACCGGGAAACACCAGGATGGCAACGGATCTGGCCATGGCACGCACCTTCTTCTATGGGCCGGGCAGGCAGGCCCGACGCTGGATTGTCGCAACCAGGCCCCCGAGGCGACAGCCCATGGCCGTAAATGCCCCCAGGTTGGCCCGGATCGCAGCTCCGGATCGATTGTCCCCATGCCTGGCCAGGCACAGACTCTGGGCTCCAGCGCCAGTACGGCGCCCGCCACGAGGACCGCCCCATGAGCTCCACCATCGCCGGGATCAAGATTCCCGACAGCGCCCTGGCCCGGGCCACCACCGACTACATTCGCGATATCGAATCCGATTTGCTCTACCACCACTCGCGCCGGGTATTCCTGTTCGGCGCCCTGAGCGGCGAACGCCGCCAGCTGCAATACGACCCACAGCTGCTGTACGTCGGCGCGATGTTCCACGACCTGGGCCTGGTGCCCGGCCACCGCAGCGACGACCAGCGCTTCGAAGTCGACGGCGCCAATGCCGCCCGGGACTTCCTCAAGCCCTACGGGCTGAGCGACGACGATATCGAGCAAGTCTGGCTGTCCATCGCCCTGCATACCACTCCTGGCATCCCCCAGCACCTGCGCCCCACCGTGGCCCTGGTCACAGCCGGGGTCGAGATGGACGTCCTGGGCATCGACTACGCGGCCTTCCCCAGCGCCCAGCGCGAGGCGGTGGTGCATGCCCATCCCCGGGGCGAAGGTTTCAAGGAGTGCATCATCTGCGCATTCGCCGACGGCCTGCGCCATCGGCCGCAGACCACCTTCGGCAACGTCAAGACCGATGTCCTGGCCGACCAGCAGCCTGGGTTCCAGCCGACGAACTTCGTCGAAGTGATTCGCCGCTCGCCCTGGGTTTCCTGAGCCAGGACACGAGGCCAGAAACCACAACGCCCCTGGAAAGGGGCGTTGTGCTATTGCAACAGGCTCAAGCGGCTTGCGGCGCCTTGGGCCGGCGCACGTCCGGCTGTTTCCAGGAGTCGGCGGCGCTCTCTTCGATGGCTTGCTGGATCGCCCGCTTGCGGGCCTCCTCGGCGCGCCGACTGAAGAACCAGACCAGGAAGGTCACCAGCGATACCGCCAGCAGGATCAGGCTGGCCACGGCGTTGATCTCCGGCTTGACCCCCAGGCGCACCGCCGAGAAGACTTCCATCGGCAAGGTGGTGGAGCCCGGTCCGGACACGAAGCTGGCCAGCACCAGGTCGTCCAGCGACAGGGCGAAGGACATCATGCCGCCCGCCGCCAGGGAGGGCGCGATCATCGGGATGGTGATCAGGAAGAACACCTTGAACGGCCGCGCGCCCAGGTCCATGGCCGCTTCCTCGATGGACAGGTCCAGCTCGCGCAGGCGCGCCGACACCACCACCGCCACGTAGGCGGCACAGAAGGTGGTATGGGCGATCCAGATGGTGGCGATGCCACGTTCCTGGGGCCAGCCGATGGCCTGGGCCATGGCCACGAACAGCAGCAACAGCGACAGGCCGGTGATCACCTCGGGCATCACCAGTGGCGCGGTGACCAGGCCGCCGAACAGGGTGCGCCCCTTGAAGCGGCTGATCCGGGTCATGACGAACGCCGCCAGGGTGCCCAGGGCCACTGCCGCCACGGCGGTGTAGCAGGCGATTTCCAGGGAGCGCAGTACCGAGCCCATCAGCTGGGTGTTGTCCAGCAGGCCGACATACCAGCTGACCGACCAGCCACCCCACACCGTCACCAGCCGCGAGGCGTTGAACGAGTAGATCACCAGGATCAGCATCGGCAGGTAGATGAACAGCAGGCCCAGGACCAGCATCAAGTTGGAGAAACTGAAGCGCTTCATTCCTTGGCCTCCATTTCTTTGGCCTGGCTACGGTTGAACAGGATGATCGGCACGATCAGGATCGCCAGCATCACCACCGCCAGGGCCGAGGCCACCGGCCAGTCGCGGTTGTTGAAGAACTCCTGCCACAGCACCTTGCCGATCATCAGGGTCTCCGGACCGCCGAGCAACTCAGGAATCACGAACTCGCCCACCACCGGGATGAACACCAGCATCGCGCCTGCGATGATGCCGTTCTTGGACAGCGGTACGGTGATCCTCCAGAAACTGTTGAAAGTCCCCGACCCCAGGTCGGCGGCGGCTTCCAGCAGGCTCGGGTCATGCTTGACCAGGTTGGCGTACAGCGGCAGCACCATGAACGGCAGGTAGGAATAGACCACGCCGATGTACACCGCGGTGTTGGTGTTGAGGATCTGCAGCGGCTCGCTGATCCAGCCCATGGACATCAGGAAGCCATTGAGCAGGCCGTTGTTGCTGAGGATGCCCATCCAGGCATAGACGCGGATCAGGATCGCGGTCCAGGTCGGCATCATGATCAGCAGCACCAGCACGGTCTGCATTTCCTTGCGGGCACTGGCGATGGCATAGGCCATCGGGTAGCCGATCAGCAGGCAGAGGATGGTGCTGATGAATGCCATCTTCAGCGAGCCGAGGTAGGCGGCGATGTACAGCTCGTCGTCCCCGAGCATCGCGTAGTTGCCCAGGTTCAGCAGGATCTGCAGCTTCTGGTCGACGTAGCTGTAGATCTCGGTGTACGGCGGGATGGCCACGTCCGCTTCGGCGAAGCTGATCTTCAGGACGATGAAGAACGGCAGCATGAAGAACAGGAACAGCCAGATGAACGGGATCCCGATGACCAGCTGGCGGCCTCCGGGAATTATTCGGTCGAGTCGGCGCTTGAGCTTTCGCATGTTCATGAGCGCAGTACCACGCCGCTGTCGTCTTCCCACCACACGTAGACCTGGTCACCCCAGGTCGGCCGCGCCCCGCGGCGCTCGGCGTTGGCGACGAAGGATTGCACCAGCTTGCCGCTCGGCAGCTCGACGTAGAACACCGAGTGGCCGCCCAGGTAGGCGATGTCGTGGACCTTGCCACTGGACCAGTTGTACTCGCAGGTCGGCATCTCGGCGGTCACCAGGAGTTTTTCCGGGCGGATGGCGTAGGTCACCGACTTGTCCTGGACCGAGGTGCTGATGCCGTGGCCGACGTAGATATTGCGGTCCACGTCCTTGCAAGTGATCAAGGCATGGCCTTCGGCATCGTCCACCACTTCGCCCTCGAAGATGTTGACGTTGCCGATGAACTCGCAGACCAGGCGGCTGACCGGGGTCTCGTAGATATCGATCGGGCTGCCGATCTGGGCGATCCAGCCCAGGTGCATGATGGCGATGCGCTCGGCCATGGTCATGGCCTCTTCCTGGTCGTGGGTCACCATCACGCAGGTCACGCCCACGCGCTCGATGATCTCCACCAGCTCCAGTTGCATCTGCGAGCGCAGCTTCTTGTCCAGGGCGCCCATGGGCTCGTCGAGCAGCAGCAGCTTGGGTCGCTTGGCCAGGGAGCGGGCCAGGGCCACGCGCTGGCGCTGGCCGCCGGAGAGCTGGTGCGGCTTGCGCTTGGCGTACTGGCTCATTTGCACCAGCTTGAGCATCTCCGCCACCCGGGCGTCGATCTCCGCCGAAGGGATCTTGTCCTGCTTGAGGCCGAAGGCGATGTTCTGGGCCACGGTCATGTGCGGGAACAGCGCATAGGACTGGAACATCATGTTGATCGGCCGCTCGTAGGGCGGCATGTCGGTGATGTCCACGCCATCGAGGAAGATCCGGCCCTCGGTAGGCCGCTCGAAGCCGGCCAGCATGCGCAACAAGGTGGACTTGCCCGAACCGGAGCCGCCCAGCAGGGCGAAGATCTCGCCTTTCTTGATCTCCAGGGACACATCGTCCACGGCCACCGTCTCGTCGAACTTCTTCGTGACCCGGTCGATCTTGACCAGCACCTGCTTGGGTGTCTGGTCGCCCTCGAGGGCTTTCTTATAGGCGCCGGAGGCAACTGCCATTTGCGAAACTCCCAACAAAATTTTCAGCCCGCCCCTGGTGGACGGGTCCCGGATAGTTTGAGCCTGTAGAACTATTTACCCGTCTTGACCTTGGTCCAGCTGCGGTTCATCAAGCGTTGGATACTGGCTGGCAACTCTATGGACACGTAAGTCTTGTCGAGCACGGCCTGCGGTGGATAAACCGCTTCATCGGTGCGGATGGACTGGTCCATCAACTTGTCCGACCCGGGGTTGGGGTTGGCATAACCGACATAATCACTGACCTGGGCGATCACCTCAGGTTGCAGCAAATAGTTGATGAAGGCGTGAGCCTCCTTGACGTTGCTCGAGTCCTTGGGGATGGCCAGCATGTCGAACCACAGGGCGCCGCCTTCCTTGGGAATGGTGTAGGCGATGTTCACGCCCTTGCCGGCATCGGCTGCCCGGGCCCGGGCCTGGAACACGTCGCCGGAAAAGCCGACGGCCACGCAGATATTGCCGTTGGCCAGGTCCGAGATGTACTTGGACGAGTGGAAGTAGGTCACGTAGGGACGTACCGCCAGGAGCTTGGCCTCGGCCTTCTTGTAGTCCTGGGGGTTGGTGCTGTTGGGATCCAGGCCCATGTAGTTGAGCACCGTGAGCATCATTTCGTCGGCGGAATCGAGGAAGGCCACGCCGCAGCTGCTGAGTTTCTTGATGTTCTGCGGCTCGAACAGAACGCTCCAGGAGTCGATCTTCTCCACCCCCAGGGCGGCCTTCACTTTATCGACGTTGTAGCCGATGCCGTTGGTGCCCCACAGGTAGGGCACTGCGTACTGGTTGCCCGGATCGTTGACCTCGAGGCGCTTGAGCAACTTCGGGTCGAGGTTGGCGTAATTGGGCAACAGGCTCTTGTCGAGCTTCTGGAACGCCCCGGCCTTGATCTGCTTGCCCAGGAAGTGGTTGGACGGCACTACCACGTCGTAGCCGGTGCGACCGGCCAGCAACTTGCCTTCCAGGGTTTCATTGGAATCGAATACGTCATACAGCGGCTTGATACCCGTGGTCTTTTCAAACTCAGACAGGGTGTTCTGACCGATGTAGTCGGACCAGTTATAAATATGCACGGTCGATGCCGCCTGGGCGCTTGCCACCAGCGTCAGGCTGGCGGCGGCCAGCATGGCTTTGCGAAATAAAGTAGTAGGCAAGTGGAGGTCCTCTTGAATAGTTGGGCCAAAGTTGCCCCGCGCTACCTGACAGCCCCCAAGCTGCCCAGCAACAAAACCGGCGCGCAACTTACCCTCGATAAACCAATCCAGCAAAACTTTCTGTCATTTAATTGTTTCCTGTTACCGCCCTCGCCATGACGACGGCAACAGGTATCGCTGCAAATCGGCTTATTTACCGGATTTGATCTTGGTCCAGCTGCGAGTCAGGATGCGCTGGGTCGCGGCCGGCAGGTCGGCGATCGCGTACAGCTTGGCCTGGACATCGGCAGGTGGGTAGACGCCCGGGTCGCTGGTGATGTCTTTATCGACCAGGGGGGTCGCGGCCGCGTTACCGTTGGGGAAACGCACGGCGTTGGTGATCTCGGCCATGATTTCCGGCTTCTGCAGGAAGGTCATGAACTTGTAGGCACCCTCGACGTTTTCCGCATCCTTGGGAATGGCGACCATGTCGTAGAAGCTGCCAGCACCTTCCTTGGGAATGTTGTAGCTGACCTTGACCTTGTCACCGGCCTCGGCGGCGCGGGCCTTGGCCTGGTAGATGTCACCCGAGTAGCCGACGGCCACGCAGATGTTGCCATTGGCCAGGTCCGAGATGTACTTGGAAGAGTGGAAATAGCCGATCGAAGGACGGATCTTGAGGAACAGCTTCTCGGCCTCGTCCAGTTGCTTCTTGTCCTGGCTGTCAGTCGGATAGCCCAGGTAATGCAGCGCTACCGGGATCATCTCGGTCGGCGAATCGAGGAAGCTGATGCCGCAAGACTTCAGCTTCTCGGCGTTTTCCGGCTTGAACAGCAGGTCCCAGGAGTTGGTCGGAGCGTCGGCACCCAGTGCGGCCTTGACCTTCTCGGCGTTGAAGCCGATGCCGATCGAGCCCCACATGTAAGGGAAGGCATGCTTGTTGCCCGGGTCGCTCACCGATACCGCCTTGAGCAGCGATTCGTTGAGGTTCTTCCAGTTCGGCAACTTGGATTTATCCAGTTCCTGGTACACACCAGCCTTGATCTGCTTGGCCAGGAAGTTGTTGGAAGGCACTACCACGTCGTAGCCGGACTTGCCGGCCAGCAACTTGGCTTCCAGGGTTTCGTTGCTGTCGAACACGTCATAGACCACTTTGATGCCGGATTCGGCTTCAAACTTCTTGATGGTGTCTGGCGCGATGTAGTCGGACCAGTTGTAGACGTGCAGCACTTTATCGTCCGCTTGTGCCGCCGTCGCCATCACGCCCATCAGGGACATGGCGAGGAGGGTCTTGCCAGCTAACTTCATACCTAATGCCTTCATGCGTAATGCTCCAATTGTTCTTTTTAAGCACATTCTCGGTGACCCGCTGCCGGGTGCCACTGTCCGGGACCACTGAAAACGGCGGCTAGTCTGGCAAGATCCAAGGCCGGCTTTCAAGGCACGTTCCGGCCTTTATATCCGCTTCGCGCGCAGTGCCCGCAAGCACTGCGCTCAAAGCCTAGCACTCAGCCCTGCAGCGCACTCAAGGTCAGGTCCAGGCACTTGCGCGCCTTGGCCACCAGCTCGTCGATTTCCCCCTCGCTGATCACCAGCGACGGGGCGATGATCATGGTGTCGCCCACGGCACGCATGATCAGGCCATTGTCGAAGCAGAACTGCCGGCAGATCATGCCCACGCCCCGACCTTCGTAACGCGCCCGGGTAGCCTTGTCCTTGACCAGCTCGATAGCCCCCAGCATGCCCAGGCCGCGAACTTCGCCCACCAGCGGGTGGTCGCTGAGCTCGCGCAAACGCTTCTGCAAATACGGTGCCGTCTGCTCATGCACCTTCTCGACGATTTTCTCTTCGCGCAGGATGCGGATGTTTTCCAGGCCCACCGCCGCTGCCACCGGGTGGCCGGAATAGGTGAAGCCGTGGTTGAAATCACCGCCCTCGCTGAGCACCTTGGCCACGGTGTCACGCACGACCACACCGCCCATGGGGATGTAACCGGAGGTCAGGCCCTTGGCGATGGTCATGAGGTCAGGTGCAAGGTCGTAGTAGTCGGAGCCGAACCACTGGCCGGTACGGCCGAAACCACAGATCACTTCGTCGGCGACGAAGAGGATTTCGTACTTGGCGAGGATTTCCTTGATCTTCGGCCAGTAGGTTTCCGGCGGGATGATCACACCGCCCGCGCCCTGGATCGGCTCGGCGATGAAGGCCGCGACGTTGTCTTCGCCGACTTCGAGGATTTTCTTCTCCAGTTGCTCGGCAGCCCACACACCGAACTCATCCGGCGTCATGTCGCCGCCTTCGCCGAACCAGTATGGCTGCGGGATATGCACGATACCCGGGATCGGCAAGCCGCCCTGCTCGTGCATGCCGCTCATGCCGCCCAGGCTGGCGCCGGCCACCGTGGAGCCGTGGTAGCCGTTGATACGGCCGATGATGGTCTGCTTCTTCGGCTTGCCCTTGAGCGCCCAGTAGTGACGGACCATGCGCAGCACGGTGTCGTTGCCCTCGGAGCCGGAGCCAGTGAAGAACACGTGGCTCATGCCTTTGGGCGCGACGTCGATGATCGCCTTGGCCAGCTCCAGCGCCGGCGGGTGGGCGGTCTGGAAGAACAGGTTGTAGTACGGCAGTTCGCGCATCTGCTTGCTGGCCACTTCGGCCAGTTCATCGCGGCCGTAACCTACGGCCACGCACCACAGGCCGGCCATGCCGTCGAGGATCTGGTTGCCTTCACTGTCCCACAGGTACACACCCTTGGCATGGGTGATGATCCGCGGCCCCTTCTCCTTCAACTGGTTGAAGTCGCTGAAGGGTGCCAGGTGGTGATCACTGCTGAGGGTTTGCCACTCGCGGGTTTGCGGGTTTTTATGAGTCATCAATGTCTCCTTGGTATCAGTGAAGGCGCCACCGACGGGCAGCGGCGCCTGGCGTGTCAGACGGCGAACAACAGGAACTCCCTCTCCCAGGAACTGATCACGCGCTTGAAGTTTTCATGCTCGGCTCGCTTGACCGCGACGTAGCCGGTGATGAACTTGTGGCCCAGGTACTTCTCGATGGTCTTGCTGTTCTCCATGCGTTCCAGGGCGTCCTCGATGGTCAGCGGCAGGCGCAGGTTGCGGCGCTCGTAACCACGGCCCACCACTGGCGCGCTCGGGTTGTGCCCTTCGACCATGCCGATGAAGCCGCACAACAGGCTGGCGGCGATGGCCAGGTAGGGGTTGGCATCGGCACCCGGCAGGCGGTTTTCCACCCGGCGGTTCTGCGGCCCGGCATCTGGCACCCGCAGGCCCACGGTGCGGTTTTCCTCGCCCCACTCGACGTTCACCGGCGCCGAGGTATCGGGCAGGAAGCGGCGGAACGAGTTGACGTTGGGGGCGAACAGCGGCAGCAACTCGGGGATGAACTTCTGCAAGCCGCCGATATGGTTGAGGAACAGCTGGCTCATGGTCCCGTCGTCGTTGGAGAAGACGTTCTTGCCGGTGCTGATGTCGACGATGCTCTGGTGCAGGTGCATGGCGCTGCCCGGCTCGCCGGTCATCGGCTTGGCCATGAAGGTGGCGGCCACATCATGCTTGAGCGCCGCTTCGCGCATGGTGCGCTTGAACACCAGGATCTGGTCGGCCAGGGACAGCGCGTCGCCGTGACGGAAGTTGATCTCCATCTGCGCCGTGCCGTCCTCGTGGATCAGGGTGTCGAGATCCAGCTCCTGCAACTCGCACCAGTCGTAGACGTCCTCGAACAGCGGGTCGAATTCGTTGGCGGCCTCGATGGAGAACGACTGGCGCCCGGTTTCCGGACGCCCGGAGCGGCCCACCGGCGGCTGCAGCGGGTAGTCGGGGTCGTCGCTGCGCTTGGTCAGGTAGAACTCCATCTCCGGCGCCACGATCGGCTGCCAGCCATGGTCGGCATAGAGCTTGAGGACCTTCTTGAGCACGTTGCGTGGCGACAGCTCGATGGGGTTGCCTTGCTTGTCGTAGGTGTCGTGGATCACCTGGGCGGTGGGCTCGATGGCCCAGGGCACCAGGTACACCGCGTTATGGTCCGGGCGGCAGATCATGTCGATGTCCGCCGGGTCCAGCAGTTCGTAATAGATGTCGTCTTCGACATAGTCGCCAGTCACGGTCTGCAGCAGCACGCTCTCGGGCAGGCGCATGCCTTTTTCGGCGATGAACTTGTTGGTCGGCGAGATCTTGCCCCGGGTGATGCCGGTCAAGTCGCCGATCAAGCATTCGACTTCTGTGATCTTGTGGTCTTTCAACCAATCGGTGAGCTGGTCGAGGTTGGTACTCATAAATGCCTCTAGGCTGAGTTTCCTGACTCTCTATTAAGTCAGGCGTTGTGTGACGCTTCGGCGTCGCGCTGTTTTGCCCGCTCGCGGCAGGCATCACCAAAAGCCTGGAAGATGGCCAGGTAGTGAGGATTGCAGCTTACCTGCCATTCGGGGTGCCATTGCACCCCCAAAGCAAAAGCCTTGCTCCTATCGACGGAAATCGCCTCGACCAGCCCGTCCGGAGCACGCGCCTCGACCCGCAAGCCCGGAGCCAGACGCTCCACGCCCTGGGCATGGATGGAATTGACCTGCAGGGTTTGCGGCAGGCCCAGGTCGGCCAACACGCCACCAGCCTCGACATGCAGTTCATGGGCCGGGGCGTACCAGTCATCCAGGGGCTGGCCGGGTTCATCCGCATGGCGGTGGTCCATGAACGGCGGCACCTGGTGCACGTTCTGGTGCAGGCTGCCGCCCAGGGCGACGTTCATTTCCTGGAATCCGCGGCAGATGCCCAGCACCGGGACCCCGGCCTCGACGGCGGCCTGGAGCAGCGGCAAGGTGGCGGCGTCCCGTGCAGAATCATGAGCAGTGCCCGGCGCGCTGGCCTGGCCCTGATAATGGAAAGGTTCGATATTGGAAGGGGAGCCGGTAAAGAGGATACCGTCCAGTCCGTCCAGAATATCGGACGGTGCCAACAATGGAGCCAGGGATGGAAGGATCACCGGCAGGCCCTGGGCCGCGGTGGCCACTGCCTGGACATACTCGTCGCCACTGATGTGGTAAGCGTGCAGACCGATCTGCCTGGAGCAGGCGGTGACGCCGATTAACGGCCGGCGAGACATGAAACACCCCGGTATTATTGATGTTATGGGTTTGAGCCGAGCTTAGCCTTGTTCATTTTTTTACACAACACCCCTGTAAAAGATACAACACAGCTCACTCAAGCCTGGGGCAGGCAGGGTGCCCGAGCCCATAAAAGCGCCCTGTTTTACTGCAAAAATGCCCCGCCAGCCCTTTATTAGGGCAAAAAAGGCCTCGCTTGACTTCGGCATGCCGTTCGGGTTGACTGAAACCAGAAAAGATCAATGATTGATATTTTTAACAACAAAGGTGTTGCATCATGTCGGTACCCCCGCGTGCCGTTCAGCTTAACGAAGCGAACGCGTTCCTTAAGGAACATCCTGAGGTTCTGTACGTCGACCTTCTGATTGCGGATATGAATGGTGTGGTGCGCGGCAAGCGCATCGAACGCACCAGCCTCCACAAGGTTTACGAAAAAGGCATCAACCTCCCGGCTTCCCTCTTTGCTCTGGATATCAACGGCTCCACGGTGGAAAGCACCGGCCTGGGCCTGGATATCGGTGACGCCGACCGGATCTGCTATCCGATCCCCGACACGCTCTCCAACGAACCCTGGCAGAAGCGCCCCACCGCACAGCTGCTGATGACCATGCACGAGCTGGAAGGCGAGCCGTTCTTCGCCGACCCCCGTGAAGTGCTGCGCCAGGTAGTGAGCAAGTTCGACGAACTGGGCCTGACCATCTGCGCCGCGTTCGAACTGGAGTTCTACCTGATCGACCAGGAGAACGTGAACGGCCGTCCACAGCCTCCACGCTCGCCGATTTCCGGCAAGCGCCCGCAATCGACCCAGGTCTACCTGATCGACGACCTCGACGAATATGTCGATTGCCTGCAGGACATCCTCGAAGGCGCCAAGGAACAAGGCATCCCGGCCGACGCCATCGTCAAGGAAAGCGCCCCGGCGCAGTTCGAAGTCAACCTGCACCACGTCGCCGACCCGCTCAAGGCCTGCGATTACGCAGTACTGCTCAAGCGCCTGATCAAGAACATCGCCTACGACCATGAAATGGACACCACCTTCATGGCCAAGCCTTATCCAGGCCAGGCGGGCAATGGTCTGCACGTCCATATCTCGGTGCTGGACAAGGATGGCAAGAACATCTTCACCAGCGAGGATCCCGAGCAGAACGCCGCGCTGCGTCACGCGATCGGCGGTGTGCTCGAGACCCTGCCAGCGTCGATGGCGTTCCTGTGCCCGAACGTCAACTCGTACCGGCGTTTCGGCGCCCAGTTCTACGTACCGAACGCGCCGAGCTGGGGCCTGGACAACCGTACCGTAGCGCTGCGCGTACCGACTGGTGCACCGGACGCGGTACGTATCGAGCACCGGGTAGCCGGCGCCGATGCCAACCCCTACCTGCTGATGGCTGCCGTCCTGGCGGGCGTGCACCACGGCCTGACCAACAAGGTCGAGCCAAGCGCGCCAATCGAGGGTAACGCCTACGAACAGGTTGAGCAGAGCCTGCCGAACAACCTGCGCGATGCCCTGCGCGAGCTGGACGACAGCGAGATCCTCAACAAGTACATCGATCCGAAGTACATCGACATCTTCGTCGCGTGCAAGGAAAGCGAGCTGGAGGAGTTCGAACACTCCATCTCCGACCTCGAGTACAACTGGTACCTGCACACCGTCTGAACGGTCGGCAGCCAAGAACGCCGCGTAGCCCAAGGCTCGCGGCGTTTTTTTATGCCCGTGATACGTGATCGTGGCTCATGCCTGCCACTACAGGAAACAGCGCCCTGGCGTACAATGCCGGCTGTCCAACAGGAGACCCCGATGACCCGCACTGCCCCCCTTCGCAAGCCCCAGGCTCGCAGCCAGGCCCGGATCGACTCGATACTCGACGCCGCCCGCACCCTGCTGGCCGCCGAGGGCGTGGCCAGCCTGTCGATCTACAGCGTGGCCGAAAGGGCGCAGATTCCACCCTCATCGGTCTATCACTTCTTCGCCAGCGTCCCGGCCCTGCTGGAAGCCCTCACCGCCGATGTCCACGCTGCGTTCCGCGCCTGCCTCCAGGCCCCCATCGAACACGGCCAGCTCACCAGCTGGCGGGATCTGTCACGCCTGGTGGAGCAGCGCATGCTGGCCATCTACGACGAAGACGCCGCGGCCCGCCAGTTGATCCTGGCGCAACACGGACTCACCGAGGTGACCCAGGCCGACCGCCAGCATGACCTGGAGTTGGGCGAGCTGATGCTCCAGCTGTTCGACCGGCACTTCGAACTACCTGCACTGCCCCGGGATGTGGACGTGTTCGCCCTGGCCATGGAGCTGGGCGATCGGGTCTACGCACGCTCGGTGCAGCAGCACGGGCAAATCACCGCCCGCATGGCCGAGGAAGGCATGCGGGTGTTCGACGCCTACCTGGGCCTGTACCTGCCGCCCTACCTGCCCAAGCGCTCCACGCAGCCCTGAAGCCGGACTTGAACCTGAACTTCAGACCTGGCGCAGCAACAGCTTGTCGATGTGGTGGTCCACGGTCTTGTGGATGATCAGGTTGGCCCGCTCCCGGGTGGGCAGGATGTTCTCGACGAGGTTCTTCAGGTTCACCCGGTCCCAGGTATCGGACGCCATGGCCAGGGCCTCGGGGTCGGAGAGCCCCTTGAACTTGTTGAAGTAGGAATCCGCTGACTGGAACGCGGTGTTCTTCAGGTAGACGAAGCGCTCCAGGTACCAGGTCTTGATAGCTTGCGGCGCGGCGTCGACATAGATCGAGAAGTCGATGAAGTCCAGGGCATGCAGGCCCTGCCCTTGCGCGCCCTGCAGGACATTCAGGCCTTCGAGGATGACGATGTCCGGCGCCTCCACCGACTGCGTTTCATCGGCCAGGATGTCGTAGCGGACATGGGAGTAGATGGGAATCTGCGCAGTCTCGCCCCGCCGGCATACCGCCTGCAGGAACTCCAGGAACAGCGGTTCGTCGTAGGACTCGGGAAACCCCTTGCGGTGCAGGATGTTCTTTTCCTGCAGGGTGGCCAGGGGAAAAAGGAACGAATCGGTGGTCACCAAGTGCACATTGGGCTTGCCTGGCCAGTAGGCCAGCAATGCTGCCAGGACTCGGGCAAAGCTGCTCTTGCCCACCGCGACACTACCGGACACGCCGATCACATAGGGCACCCTGGCCCCGGCCTGCGGCGCCTTCAATGCCTGCACCCGGGTTGCGTGCAAATGCAGCAGGCGCGACAAAGGAAGCAGGATCTGCCTCACCTCCTCGGGCGCCATGGGCTGGGTCGGGCTGGTCAGCGTCTCCATCTCGGACGGCGCCAGGCTCATGGGTTCCCCGGCCCGGAGAGCGGCCCAACGGTCGCGATCGAACTCCAGGTACCCTGCTTTTGGACCCTGCTTTGTTGTCATGTCTGTACTGTTCAGGCCGTGCGAAAGCAGGGAAAGTATCAAATCTGACCGGTATTTACAGCGTCCATGAAAAAAGCCCCGTAGGGCGCGTACCCTGCGGGGCTGTCTACGGCGGCATTCACAACTTGGCGATCGAGACCTCGGTGGACTTCACGAAGGCGATCACTTCACTGCCGATGGACAGTTCCAGCTCCTTGACCGAGCGCGTGGTGATCACCGAAGTGACAATGCCGGAAGCGGTCTGCACGTCGATTTCCGACAGTACATCACCCTCGACGATTTCCTTGATGGTGCCCTTGAACTGGTTGCGAACGTTGATGGCTTTGATGGTCATGGTATTTCTCCTGGGGTCGAAAAACAGAACTGCAAGTTTCAAGCGGTCAGCGGCAAGCCCAAGCACGACACTCTTGCTTGCCGCTGCTCTAGAGCGCCCAACGCAGCTGCGTGGGCAAAGGTGAAACGGGTTCCGGCTCGGGCGGCGACCCGGGCAATGACAACACGCGATTGAGCACTTCGGTCTCCAGCGCCGCCAGGCGATGGGAACCTCGCACTCGCGGGCGCGGCAGCTCGACGTGCAGGTCCAGGCCGACCTCGCCGTCTTCGATCAGGATCACCCGATCGGCGATCGCCACCGCTTCGCTGACATCGTGGGTCACCAGCAGCACGGTGAAGCCATGCTGCTGCCACAAGCGCTCGATCAACTGCTGCATCTCGATCCGGGTCAGGGCATCCAGGGCCCCCAGCGGCTCATCCAGCAGCAACAGCCGTGGTTGATGGATCAGCGCCCGGGCCAGGGCGACGCGCTGCTTCTGGCCACCGGACAAGGCCGCCGGCCATTCATTGGCCCGATCCGCCAGGCCCACCGCCTCCAGGGCCTCCAGGGCCTGGGGCCGCCAGTTGCCCTTGAGTCCGAGCCCGACGTTATCGATCACCTTCTTCCAGGGCAGCAGGCGCGCGTCCTGGAACATCAACCGGGTGTCCTCGCGAGCCTCGGCCAGCGACGCGGCACCAGCCAGCAACTGGCCAGCGCTGGGCTGGTCGAGTCCGGCCAGCAAGCGCAGCAAGGTGCTCTTGCCACAGCCGCTGCGCCCCACCACCGCGACGAACTGGCCAGCGGGAATATGCAAGTCGATTTCCCGCAGCACCTGCCGCGAGCCGAAGGTCTTCTGCAGCTTGCGCACCGCCACCGGGATGCCCCGCAGCAGCCGCGGCGGTTGCTGGGCAGTCATTGCGCACCTCCCCTGGCGACCTGGTAGGCCGGGTGCCAACGCAGCCAGACCCGCTCCAGGCCACGCGCGGCAAGGTCCGCGAGTTTGCCCAGCACGGCGTACATGACGATGGCCAGCACCACCACGTCGGTCTGCAGGAACTCCCGGGCATTCATCGCCAGGTAGCCGATACCGGAACTGGCGGAAATGGTCTCGGCGACGATCAAGGTCAGCCACATGAAACCCAGGGCGAAGCGCACCCCCACCAGGATCGAAGGCAAGGCACCGGGCAGGATCACCTGGCGAAACAGGGCGAAGCCCGACAGCCCATAACTGCGGGACATTTCCACCAGTGCCGGATCGACGTTGCGGATGCCGTGGTAAGTGTTGAGGTAGATCGGGAACAAGGTCCCCAGGGCGACCAGGAAGATCTTCGCCGACTCATCGATGCCGAACCACAGGATCACCAACGGGATCAGCGCCAGGTGCGGCACGTTGCGGATCATCTGCACCGAGCTGTCCAGCAGGCGCTCGCCCCATTTCGACAGGCCGGTGATGAAGCCCAGCGCCAAGCCGATACCGCCGCCGATCAGGAAGCCCAGCCCGGCGCGCCAGCCGCTGATGGCCAGGTGGGTCCAGATATCGCCGCTGCGGATCAGGTTGGCCCCGGCCTCGATCACCGCGCTGGGTGCCGGCAGGATGCGCGTCGACAGCCAGCCGGCCGAAACCGCCAGCTGCCACACCGCGAGCAACAGCAGCGGTAGCACCCAGGGCGCCAACCGTTGCACTATGCGTTCTCTGTTCATGGCCGCACCTCAGCTCTGGGACGCGGCTTTGGGGATGATGTCGTTGGCCACCATCTCGCCGAACGGGCTGACATAACCGGCAGCCTCCGGCAGCTTGGGCCGCTCGATGTCCAGGTGCGGGAACAGCAGTTCGGCCACCCGATAGGACTCTTCCAGATGCGGATAACCGGAGAAGATGAAGGTATCGATCCCCAGGTCCGCGTACTCCTGCATCCGCGCCGCCACCGTAGGCCCGTCGCCTACCAGGGCGGTGCCAGCGCCACCGCGCACCAGGCCGACGCCGGCCCAGAGGTTGGGGCTGACTTCCAGCTTGTCGCGACGACCGCCGTGCAAGGCCGCCATGCGCTGCTGCCCCACGGAATCGAAGCGCGCCAGGGACGCCTGGGCCCGGGCGATGGTCTCGTCATCCAGGTGGGAGATGAGTTTTTCCGCGGCTTTCCAGGCCTCTTCGTTGGTTTCCCGCACGATCACGTGCAGGCGAATGCCGAAGCGCACGCTGCGCCCTTGCCGAGCGGCCTTTTCCCGTACTTGGCGGATTTTTTCGGCCACGGCGGCGGGCGGCTCGCCCCAGGTCAGCACCATGTCCACCTGTTCGGCGGCCAGGTCCTGGGCCGCTTCCGAAGAGCCACCGAAATACAGCGGCGGACGCGGTTGCTGCAAGGGTGGATAGAGCAGCTTGGCGCCCTTCACGCTGATGTGCTGGCCGTCGTAGTCGACGGTCTCGCCTTCCAGCACCCGACGCCAGATCCGGGTGAACTCAACCGAAGCCTGGTAGCGCTCTTCATGGTCGAGGAACAAGCCATCGCCGGCCAGCTCGTCGGGGTCGCCACCCGTCACCAGGTTGAACAGCGCCCGTCCGCCGGACAACCGATCCAGGGTCGCTGCCTGGCGCGCCGCCACCGTCGGGGAAATGATCCCGGGGCGCAGGGCCACCAGGAACTTCAGGCGCTGGGTCACTGGAATCAGCGACGCCGCCACCAACCAGGAGTCTTCGCAGGACCGTCCGGTAGGGATCAGCACGCCACCGAAACCCAGGCGGTCGGCGGCCTGGGCGATCTGCTGCAGGTAACCATGATCGACGGCGCGGGCGCCTTCGGCGGTGCCAAGGTAATGGCCGTCGCCGTGGGTGGGCAGGAACCAGAAGATATTGAGGCTCATGGAGTGGTCTCCTAAGGGGTCGGGTTACGGCGCTTTGGCCACGGCAGCGCCGGGCGTCCAGATCACGTCTTTGATGTTCAGGGGCTTGGGAATCAGCTTGAGCTGGTAGAAGCTGTCGGCGATTTTCTGTTGTGCGGCGATCACTTCCGGGGTCAGGAAGCCTGCGCCGTAGCCCTGGCGCTTGACCGAGGTCAGGGTGATCTCGGGGGACAGGCCCAGCAGCGGCGCCACCTGTTGGGTAACCTCTTGCGGGTTGGCCCTGGACCACTCGCCCACCGCCCGCACTTCCTCCACCAGGGTCTTGATCACCTCAGGGTGCTGTTGCGCATAAGGCTTGGTGGCCAGGTAGAACTGGTGGTTGTCGACGATACCGCTGCCATCACGCAGGGTTCGCGCTTGCAGCTGCTGTTCGGCGGCGGCCTGGTATGGGTCCCAGATCACCCAGGCATCGACGCTGCCACGCTCGAAAGCGGCGCGGGCATCGGCCGGAGGCAAGAACACAGTCTGGATGTCGCTGTACTTCAGGCCGGCATCTTCCAAGGCACGGACCAGCAAGTAATGGACGTTGGAGCCTTTGTTGAGCACCACTTTCTTGCCCTTGAGCTCCTGCACCGAGCGGATCGGCGAGTCCTTGGGTACCAGGATCGCTTCGCTCAGGGGCGCCGGCGGTTCATAGGCCACGTAGAGCAGGTCGGCGCCAGCAGCCTGGGCGAACACTGGCGGGGTCTCGCCGGTCACGCCGAAGTCGATGGAGCCGACGTTCAGCCCCTCCAGCAGTTGCGGACCACCGGGAAACTCGGTCCATTGCACGTCGACACCTTGCTGGGCCAGGCGCTTCTCCAGGGAGCCCTTGGCCTTGAGCAGGACCAGGGTGCCGTACTTCTGATAACCGATACGCAGGGTCTCGGCCTG
Source organism: Pseudomonas sp. FW507-12TSA (assembly GCF_058781435.1). Classification (NCBI taxonomy): domain Bacteria; kingdom Pseudomonadati; phylum Pseudomonadota; class Gammaproteobacteria; order Pseudomonadales; family Pseudomonadaceae; genus Pseudomonas; species Pseudomonas sp. FW507-12TSA. The sequence goes on along the minus strand of NZ_JBYSWT010000026.1, from coordinate 63,001 downwards.
GGCTTGGACAATGGCACCGAAGGACACAGCCGCAGCAAACAGAGCGACCAGACCACGGCGCAAAATGACAGGGCGCATGGCGCTCTCCTTTTGGCTGTTGGGTTATGGCTGCACCTGCTTGCCCGTTGGCGGGCGAGTAAGGCCAGTGATGCAAATCAGGGGTGTGGCTCAGATACTCCAGCGAGCACTGAGCAAGCGTTCGTTCAGCAGGCCCGGGTCCAGCGGCCTGGGTCGGCGCGCCAGGGCGCTGTGGAACTGCTCCAGGGCTTCGCGCAGGCGCTGCTCCAGGGCCTCGGCCAATTGTGGCTGGGCGCTGCCTTCGCCATAGGCGATCTGACTGTCCTCGGCAAAGATGCCCTGTAGCATTTCCTGGGCCTTGAGCGCCGACAGCACCGGTTTCAAGGCGTAATCCACCGCCAGCATATGGGCGATGCTGCCGCCGGTGGCCATGGGCAGCACCACCTTGTGGTGCAAGGCGCGCTCGGGCAGCAGGTCGAGCAGGGTCTTGAGCGCTCCGGAGAAAGACGCCTTGTACACCGGAGTAGCGATCAGCAAACCATCGGCCTGTTCGATCTGCTGCAGCAGGTCGATGATCCTGGGGCTGTCGAAGCGGGCATGGAGCAGGTCTTCGGCGGGGAAATCCCGCACCTGGTAGCTGACCACCTCTACGCCCTGCTGCTGCAACCAGCGCCTGGCCAACTCCAGCAGCACCCCGGAACGGGAGCGTTGGCTGGGACTGCCACCGAGAGAGACCACCAGCATGCAGGGATTCCTTGAGCGATTGGGGCGATTCGCGGGATGCGATCTCGCCGGACTGAACAGACCTTAACAGTCTATTTTTATATCCATAAATCTTATTTTTTCATTTGTTTATTCCTTATATGAATATAAGGAACACCGTTTCGCAGGCCCAAAAAAAGGCCGTCGAAACGGCCTGAAAACCCCTGCTTTGTGGATCTGTCACGCGCCTCAACGGTTGGGTTGTGGAGTCAGCCGCAGGTAGGGCTTCACCGCGCGATAGCCTTTGGGAAAACGCCGCTTGATTTCCTCTTCGTCCTTGAGAGACGGCACGATCACCACTTCCTCACCGTCCTGCCAGTTGGCCGGGGTGGCCACCTTGTAGTTGTCGGTGAGTTGCAGCGAGTCGATCACCCGCAGGATCTCGTGGAAATTGCGCCCGGTGCTGGCCGGGTAGGTGATGGTCAGGCGGATTTTCTTGTTCGGGTCGATGATGAACAGCGAGCGCACGGTCAGGGTATCGCTGGCATTGGGATGGATCAGGTCGTAGAGGTCCGAGACCTTGCGGTCGGCGTCGGCCAGGATCGGGAAGTTGACCCGGGTGTCCTGGGTCTCGTTGATGTCCTCGATCCAGCGGTGATGGGAATCCACCGGGTCCACCGACAAGGCAATGGCCTTGACCCCACGCTGGGCGAATTCGTCCTTGAGCTTGGCGGTAAAACCCAGCTCGGTGGTGCAAACCGGGGTGAAGTCCGCCGGATGGGAAAACAGCACGCCCCAGCTATCGCCCAGCCACTCGTGGAAACGAATCTTGCCGGCACTGGAATCCTGTTCGAAGTCGGGGGCGATATCGCCCAGTCTGAGGCTCATGGGTGCTGCTCCTGTGAGTGCGTGATGACGCTACTCTGCCTCGGGCGCAGTTTATTTAAAAAGAATAAATATCGATTTATTAAGATCGAAAATGAATATTAAAAATCTCTTCACTGGACTCGCGGACAGGCCGGGAACACTCTTGGCCACAAGGTTCGAGAAGGCCTTGAGTAGCTGCAAGAAAGAGGGGAATTCAGGAAGGGCTCACGGGGGTGGGCCTGACTTGGAACGAAGCCTCGCCCGGCATTGCGCCGGGCGAGGTTTTTTATTGCCGATTACAGCAGCGGGATCGAGTAGCTGACGATCAGGCGGTTTTCGTCCTGGGAACGAGTATTGGCCAGGTCGGTACGCCACATGGCGTTTTTCCAGGCAAAGCCCAGGTTCTTCAGCGGGCCTTCCGGAATGACATAGGCAACGGTCAGGTCGCGCTCCCACTCGGTCTTGCTGCCCAGGGCGGTATCGATGTTGTTGCCACGCAGGTAGACCGCGTTGGCGGTCAGGCCTGGCAGGCCGACCTTGGCGAAGTCATAACCGTAGCGGACTTGCCAGGTACGCTCGCCAGCGCGGGCGAACTTCTGGATCTGCATGTCGGTGATGGTGCTGTTGGACGAGCCATCGCCCTGGTTCAGCCAAGGGAAGTCGCTGTCACCCTTGGTGTACTGGTAGCCGGCACCGAAGGTATGGCCTTCGATCGAGTACAGGGCCAGGTAGCTATACAGGTCGTTGTCGACCTTGCCCTTGGTGACCTTGTTGCCGTAGTAACCAGTGGTGTAGTAGCTGGAGGTATCGCCATTGCGGCCATCGTCGCGGCTGCGGTAGTAGCGCAGGTCGCTCTTCAGGACGCCCGGGCCGATTGCCCAGTTATGCACCAGGCCGAGGAAGTTCTGGTTGTAGAAGTTCTTCAGTTCGCCGTAGTAGTACGAAGCGGTCAGATCCTTGGTGATCTTGTAGTCCGCGCCTGCGTAGTAGAACTTGTTGCTGAACTCGCCAGCATCGTAGTTCGAGTTGCCGTTGGCACCAGCGATGGACAAGCCTTCGTTGTTGCTCGAGTTACGGCCCTTGGCGCGCTCGACCTGGCCTGCGGTCAGGGTCAGGTCCTTGATTTCGTTGGAGGTGATCTGCCCGCCCTGGAAGGTCTGTGGCAGCAGGCGGCCGTCGTTGTACTTGATCACCGGGTTGTTCGGCATCAGGGTGCCGATCTTCAGCTCGGTCTGGGAAATCTTGACCTTGCCGGTCAAGCCCAGGCTGGCGAAGTCATGGACAGCTTTGTTGCCATCACTTGGGAAAACAGTACCGCCAGAAGCACTACCGGTGTAGTTGCCATGCTCTGCACGGCTAGAGTCCAAGCGCACGCCATACAGGCCGATAGCATCAACACCGAACTGTACGGTGCCCTGGGTATAACCCGAGATGAAACGCAGGTCGAAGCCCTGGCCCCACTCGGAGTTTTTGTTCCGGGTGTTGGACGTCGCCGATGGCTGGCCATCACGGTTATCGGTATTGATATAGAAGTTACGCAGCCCCAGGGTGGCCTTGCTGTCCTCGATGAAACCAGCGGCGCCTGCCTGCTGCGCCAAAACCCCTACGGCCACAGCCAGGGCCAAGGTGGACTTGTTCATGTATCGCTCCTCTCGTTTTCTAATTCTTGTGGTTCCTGGCCCCAGATCGATACGCCCGGGTGCCACAGATGTGCGATTAGCGCCAGACCGTGACTGACAAGTCAATCGTAACGATCTGTGTCTTCGACCAATGTCTAATCGCAGTTATTTGGTCCATGCAGGTTAATGAATAACTCATAAACCCAAAAAGAATTATTCCATTCTTTCTCATACCCTTCAGGAATAAAGCTCGCCATCCGGCAGCCAAAAGCTCCAGCGTAGACCCTCGCGAGCCCATTCCTGAAAAATATTTTCCCGCCGCTCTCTCTTCCAGCCCCTTAGCCAGATCAATGAATAACGTCATAAGGGATCAAAAAAGCGACGCAATCATGGCTAAGAGCCTATCCTCCCGTCAATTTGTTACAGTTTTAGTATCGAAGTGAAATTATTCTGAAATACACAGCGCCGCGATCCGATCCCATGATCGAACCGCGGCGCTGGTGTAGCAGAAGGAAGGATTTCAGAGGGCTTTTTCGAAGATCTTCGAATTGCGCTGGTAGTTGTACAGCGAGGCCCGCGCCGATGGCAGGCGCTCCACACTGCTGGGCGCGAAGCCCCGCTCGCGGAACCAGTGGGCCGTGCGCGTGGTGAGCACGAACAGGGTCTTGAGTCCCTGGGCCCGGGCCCGGGCCTCGATCCTTTCCAGCAGTTCATCACCACGCTTGCCGTGCCGATACTCCGGGCTCACCGCCAGGCAGGCCAGCTCGCCAGCGTCGGAATCGGCGATCTGGTACAACGCGGCGCAGGCGATGATCATGCCCTCGCGCTCGACCACGCTGAACTGCTCGATCTCCCGCTCCAGCACCTCGCGGGAACGCCGCACCAGGATGCCCTGCTCTTCCAGCGGGCTGATCAGGTCCAGCAGGCCGCCGACATCCTCGATCGCCGCTTCGCGCACACGCTCGAACTGCTCCTGGGCCACCAGGGTGCCACCGCCATCGCGGGTGAACAGTTCGGTCAACAAGGCGCCATCCTCGGCATAGCTGACGATATGGCTGCGCCCTACCCCACCCCGGCAAGCCTCGGCCGCCGCATCCAGCAGCTCGGCCTGGTAGTTCGCGCCCAGGCGCTGCAAATGAGCCGGAACCTGCTGCGGACGCAGCTCACGCACCAGCTTGCCGCTCTCGTCCAGCAGGCCCGGATCCGCCCCGAACAGCAACAGTTTGTCGGCGCCCAGGTCGATGGCCGCGCGAGTGGCGACATCTTCACAGGCCAGGTTGAAGGTTTCCCCGGTGGGCGAATATCCCAGGGGCGACAACAGGACGATGGAACGCTCGTCCAGCAGGCGATTGATACCCTTGCGATCGACCCGGCGCACCTCGCCGGTGTGGTGGTAGTCGACGCCTTCGAGCACGCCGATCGGCCGCGCGGTCACCAGGTTGCCGCTGGCGACCCGCAGCCGCGAGCCCTGCATCGGCGAGGAGGCCATATCCATGGACAGGCGCGCTTCGATGGCGATGCGCAGTTGGCCCACGGCGTCGATCACGCACTCCAGGGTGGCGGCATCGGTGATCCGCATCCCGTGGTGGTAATGCGGAGTCAGGCCGCGGGCGGCAAGGCGTGATTCGATCTGCGGACGGGAACCATGCACCAGCACCAGGCGCACTCCCAGGCTGTGCAGCAGCACCAGGTCGTGGACGATATTGCCGAAGTTGGGATGTTCAACACCGTCGCCGGGAAGCATGACCACGAAGGTGCAGTCGCGGTGGGCATTGATGTAGGGAGACGCGTGGCGGAGCCAATTGACGTATTCGGGCATGAACCTGAGCCTGTAAATAAAAAGCAGCCTATGGAAGGACGAAACGGAAAACGCACAGCGGGCTGATGGTTATCGTCGGAACAGGCTTGGCGACACGCTTACTCTCCTCATGGGTACGGACAGGGACGACGGCAATTTACTGAAATTGGGCCGGCTTCAGGCAGTAATGTTCAATCAATTCCCGTAATAGATGCACGGTAGGCTGCAAGCGTGACATTTCCAGGTACTCCCCCGGCTGGTGGGCACAGGCGATATCCCCTGGGCCAAGGACCAGGGTCTGGCAACCAAGGCGCTGAAGATAAGGCGCTTCGGTGCCGAACGCCACTGCTTCGGCACGATGCCCGGTCAAGCGCTCCGCCACTCGCACCAGCTCGGCGTCCTCGGGCTGCTCGAACGGTGGAACGGCAGGAAACAGCGGCGCATAGTCGATCTGCACTTCGTGCCGTTCGGCCACAGGCCTGAGCTTCTGCCGGATCGCCTCGCGCAGGGCTTGCGGGTCCATGCCCGGCAGGGGCCGCAGGTCGAACTCCAGCGAACACTGGCCACAGATACGGTTGGGGTTGTCGCCACCGTGAATGCAGCCGAAGTTCAGGGTCGGCTGTGGCACGCCAAATTGCGGATTGCGAAACTCACGCTGCCACTGCAGGCGCAGGCCACGCAGTTCGCCGATGGCATCGTGCATGGCCTCCAGGGCACTGTGCCCCAGGCTCGGATCCGACGAATGGCCGCTGCGCCCGAGGATGTCGATACGCTCCATCATCACCCCCTTGTGCAGGCGGATCGGCTTGAGCCCGGTGGGCTCGCCGATCACCGCCGCACGCCCCAGGGGCCGCCCGGCATCCGCCAGGGCCCGGGCTCCGGCCATGGAGCTTTCCTCATCGCAGGTGGCCAGGATCAGCAACGGCTGCTTGAACGGTTGCTCGAGCAACGGCCGCACCGCCTCGATGGCCAGGGCGAAGAAGCCCTTCATGTCGCAGCTGCCAAGGCCGACCCAGCGCCCGTCGACCTCGGTCAGCTTCAGTGGGTCGGTCTGCCACAGCGCGGCGTCGAAGGGCACCGTGTCGCTGTGTCCGGACAGCACCAGGCCGCCAGGACCACTGCCGAAGCTGGCCAGCAGGTTGAACTTGCCGGGGCTGACCTGCTGGATGTCGCAGGCAAAACCCAGGTCGCCGAGCCAAGCGGCGAGCAGGTCGATGACTGGCCGGTTGGACTGGTCCAGAGCGGGCTGGGTGCAGCTCACCGAAGGGGCGGCGATCAACGCGGCGAATTGATCCTTCATCGATGGCAATGGCATGGGCGGGCTCCGGAATGTCCAAGACGAAGCCCATCATAGGGGCTGTTGCCCCGCCGAAGGAACCGCGGCGGCACCTGTCGACGCCTTGTCCTGTACACTGCACGACCTTGGCAGCCAACTCTTCCCCGGCTGCGCTCCCGATCCTGGATTGTCCGGCCATGCAGAAAGAAACCGAAATCAAACTCCGCGCCAGCCGCGAGACCCTCGCCGCCCTGCGCGAGCACCCGCTGCTGAAGAAACGCAACAAAAGTGGCTGGGAACGCCGTGAACTGATGAACCAGTACTTCGACAGCCCGGACCGCGACCTGGCCCAGGCCAAGGTGGCCCTGCGCCTGCGCCGCGATGGCGACGTGGTGATCCAGACCCTCAAGACTCGTGGCCAGAGCATCGCCGGCCTGTCCGTACGCAACGAGTACGACTGGCAGCTACCCAAGGCCAAGCTCGACCTGAAGAAGCTCGACGATCAATGTTGGCCCGAAGCCCTGGCCGAGCTGGACAAGAAGACCCTCAAGCCGATGTTCACCACCGATTTCGTCCGCGAGCGCGCGGAAATCGCCTGGGGTCGCGGCAAGGCCAAGGTGGTGATCGAAGCGGCCCTGGACCTGGGCCAGGTGGTCGCCGGCAAGCACAAGGAAGAGATCTGCGAGCTGGAGCTGGAACTGCGCGAAGGCGAACCGGCCGCCCTGCTGGAACTGGCCTCGGAACTGGCCATGACCCTGCCGCTGATGCCCTGCGATATCAGCAAGGCCGAGCGTGGCTACCGCCTGTTCGATGCCGGCAGCTACACCCTGAGCCTGCCGGCTCCGCAACTGACTGCCGAAACATCGCTGGACGAAGCCTTCGCTGCCCTGGCCTGGCACCTGCTGGGCAGCAGCCAGCGCCTGGCCGAACAGTACCGCTTCAACGGCCACTGGCGCCTGCTGCAGGATTGGGTGGAAAACCTCGCCGAATTGCGCGCCCTGGCCAGCAGCCTGGGCCAGGCAGCGCCACGCCAGTCCACCGCCGAACTGCGCAGCGCCCTGGACGCGCTGCTCGAAGACTGGCGTCCGCTGGTACAAGCCGGCCTCGATGACGAAGACGTGCGCAAGGCCGCTCCGGAACAGTTCATCGAAGAACTGCAAGACGTGCGCTGGGGCCTGTTCTCGCTGAATACCTCGCGCTGGCTGCTGGCCCGGGCCTGGACCGCCGAGCGCAACACCCGGGGCAATCGCCAGGGTGCCGCGCGCCTGGACAGCTGGCTGCCACGCCTGCTGGCCGAAGAAGCCACGTCCCTGCAATTGCCGCGCTACCAGCAGCAACCCGAGGACCTGGCCGAGCAACTGCCGCGCATCGAGCGCATCCAGGCCTGGCTGCACCACGCCCGCAGCGTGCTGGAGATCCCCGAGCTGGACCGCCTCTATGGTGAGCTGAACAAGCTGGCGCAGCTGGCCAACGAGCCGATCAGCGACGAAGCCCTGGCGGCACGCAAGCAGCAAGCCATCGCGGTCTTCCAGAACCGTGCCTGGAAGACCCTGCTGCGCATGTGATCAGCGCAGCAGCGGCAGGCTGGTGGTGGACTTGATCTCCGACAGGGCAACGATCGAGTTCACCTCCTGGATACCCGGCACCATGGACAGCTTCTCGAAGAAGAAGCGCTCGTAGGCCTCGATATCTGCCGCCACCACCCGCAGCAAGAAGTCCACCGCTCCCATCAGCACGTAGCACTCCAGCACTTCCGGGAAACCACGGATCGCCTCGGTGAACTCGGTGAAGTTGGAGCGACCGTGGGCATTGAGCTTGATCTCGGCGAAGATCTGCGTGTTCAGCCCGATCTTCTTGCGATCCAGCAAGGTCACCTGGCCGCGAATCACCCCTTCCTCCTTCAAACGCTGGATCCGCCGCCAGCATGGCGACTGCGACAATCCCACCTGCTCGGCGATCTGCGCGCTGGATAGCGAGGCATCTTCCTGCAAGAGGGCGAGAATCCGGCGGTCATAGGCGTCCAGCTCGCTATGCATGAATAATCTCCATATTGGTTAAATCGCGAATATTTAAATTCAATAAATTTGAATAATGATCAATCTTAGATAAGAAATACCCGAAACCGAATGTAAAAATTTCTCCATTGAATTGGAGACCACCATGCCCTCGCTCGACACCGCCTTTGGCCCCTCGCCCCGTCCTGATGTCTGGAGCCCCAGCCAGGCCCATTGTCGCGTGCAATACCAGTTGGCAGCCGACGCCGAAGCCGATGTGCTGTGCCGGGTCCTCAACCATTTCGCCTTGCAGTTCCTGGTGCCACAACGGATCTCGATGCAACAGCAGGACGATATGCTGCACATGGAAGTGGAGCTTGCAGGCTTGAGCTGGCATCGCGCCGGAGTGATTGCCGAAAAACTGCGCAACCTGGTGTGCGTCTGCTCGGTCGAGCTGCAACAACTGGAACCCATGCGCCTGCAAGCCGCTGGCTGAAGCCGGCAAAATCCTGCAACCCTTGGTTGGCCGCCCCGGCGCTACTCGGGGCTACCCTTGGCTGTTCCGGTCGGCTCTCGACCACGAGCAGGGAGAACCCCATGGGTGCCAACCATCTGCCCCGGGATCGCAAGCTGGAGCTGGGCAAGCTGCTGCGCGACTTGCAGGCCCAGGGGCGGATCAGCCAGGAAGCCGCCGGGCAGGTCATGGCGGCAAGGCAACATGACATCGGAGAACCCCGGCACCCGCTGGAAAACATTGCCGAACAGCAATTGCCAGACCTGCATCGGCCGGGCCGCCAGCTGGACCTGGACAGCCTCACCGCCTGGCTCGCCCAGGAAGCCGGCCAGCCCTATCTACGCCTCGACCCACTGCAGATCGATGCAGTCGCCATCACCCCGCTGATGTCCCGGGCGTTCGCCCAGCGACACGGAATCCTCGCCATCGCCGTGGATACCCTGAGCGTGACCGTGGCCAGCGCCCAGCCCTATGTCAGCGCCTGGGAAGCCGACCTGGCCCATGCCCTGAAGCGCTCCGTGCGGCGGGTGCTGGCCAGCCCGGCGCAGATCCGTCACCTGACCCTGGAGTTCTATCGCCTTGCCAGGTCGGTCAGCGGCGCCAGCAACGAACATCGGGGCAACGGCCCCGGCAACTTCGAGCAATTGCTCAAACCAGGCAACAGCGGCCAGGCGCCGGACGCCGACGACGCCCACATCGTCAATATCGTCGACTGGCTGCTGCAATACGCCTTCGCACAGCGAGCCAGCGATATCCATATCGAACCTCGGCGTGAACAGGGCAACCTGCGCTTGCGCATCGACGGCCTGCTGCACGAGGTCTATGCCTTCGAACCCCATGTGACCCAGGCCATCGTCAGCCGCCTCAAGAGCCTGGGCCGGATGAACGTCGCGGAACGTCGCAAGCCCCAGGATGGCCGGATCAAGACCCTCACTCCCGAGGGCAACGCCGTCGAGCTGCGGCTCTCGACCCTGCCCACCGCCTTCGGCGAGAAACTGGTGATGCGCATCTTCGATCCCCAGGTCCTGCTCAGGGACTTCGACCAGCTGGGTTTCGCCGCCGAGGACCTGGCGTGCTGGCAAGCCATGACCGCCCAGGCCCACGGCATCATCCTGGTCACCGGCCCCACCGGCTCGGGCAAGACCAGCACCCTCTACGCCACCCTGAAGAAGCTGGCCACGCCCCAGGTCAACCTGTGCACCATCGAGGACCCGATCGAGATGATCGAGCCGTCCTTCAACCAGATGCAGGTCCGGCACAACATCGACCTGGGCTTCTCCAGCGGTGTGCGTGCGCTGCTGCGCCAGGATCCGGACATCATCATGATCGGCGAGATCCGCGACCTGGAAACCGCCGAGATGGCCATCCAGGCTGCCCTCACCGGGCACCTGGTGCTGTCCACCCTGCATACCAACGATGCCCCGGGCGCCATCAGCCGCCTGCTGGAACTGGGCGTGCCGCACTACTTGATCAAGGCCACGCTGCTCGGGGTCATGGCCCAGCGCCTGGTGCGCACCCTGTGCCGGCACTGTAAGCAACCGGTGGTTCTCGACGCGGATCAATGGCGCAGCCTGGCCCCGGCCGAACGACTGCCGGCGTCCCTGCACGCCCACCGCGCCATAGGCTGCGCCGAGTGCCGGGGCACCGGCTACCGCGGGCGGGTCGGGATCTACGAAATCATGCGCTTGAACGATGCCCTGAGGCCCCTGATCCAGCCGGACCTCGACCTGGCCAGGCTGCGCCGCCAAGCTGCTGCCGACGGTATGCGCAGCTTGCGCCTGGCAGCCGCACAGAAGGTGACGCAAGGGCTGACCAGCCTGGAGGAAGCCCTGCGGGTCACGCCCTGTAACGAGTCCTGATAGTGCCACGAGGGCGCGCCCCAAGGGCTGGACTACGCTTTAGGCACAGCCGAAACGTGCAGGGAGCCGGGCATGAACATCCGCCACAACATGATCACTTCAGGGGCCATCAGCCTACTGGCTATCGCCCTGGTGGCCGGTATCGGCCTCTGGGGCCAGTCGCGCCTGGCCAGCGCCCTGCATGACAACGAACTCAATGCCAGCGCCCTGCGCAACCACCTGGAAGCCGACATGATGCATGACGCCCTGCGGGCCGATGTGCTGCAAGCGCTGAGCAGCCAGCCCGGTGACGAGGCGGCGGGCAACGAGGTGCGCGACAGCCTGCGCGAGCATGGCGACTGGTTCCGCAAGTCCCTGGCCGAGAATGCCCGGCTGCCCCTGGCGCCGGATATCCGCGAGGCTATCGCCGAACTGCAGCCGGTGCTGGAGAACTACATCCGGGCAGCCCAGGACATTGCCGGGCTGGCCCTCAAGGATCCCCAGGCCGCACGCCTGCAGATGGCGGAGTTCTCCCAGCGCTTCACGGAAGTGGAAACCCGCAACGAGGCACTGAGCAGCAAGATCGAAGCCAGCAGCGCGCAAACCCGCGACCGTAGCGAAACGGCCGTGCGCCAGGCCGCCGGCTGGCTGATCGGTGGCAGCCTGTGCGCCGCCCTGGCCCTGTGCCTGCTGACCCGGCAACTGCTCAACCGCGTGCTCAAGCCCCTGGAGAAGTCAGTGGCCACGGCCCGGGCCATTGCCCAGGGCGACCTGACCCGCAGCATCAGCGTCGACAGCCACGACGAAGCCGGCCAGCTGCAACAGGCCCTGGGCGAAATGCAGGACAACCTGCGGCGGATGATCACCACCATCCGCCATGAAAGCGAGGAACTGCGTGGCCGCTCCCACAGCCTCAGCGGTACCTCGTCGAACATCGCCGACGGCGCCAGCGAGCAGGCCGATGGCGCCACCAACATGGCGGCGGCCATGGAGCAGATGATCAGCAACATCGCCCAGGTCGCCGAACATGCGCGTAATGCCCAGAGCATCTCGGCCCAGTCCGAATCCCTGGCCGGCAGCGGCGGCCAAGTGATACTCGGGGTGGTGGACGGCATGAGCCAGATTGCCGAGGCGGTCAACCAGTCCTCTGAAAGCATCACCGCCCTGGGCCAGTCCTCCGAAGAAATCCACTCGATCATCCAGGTGATCAACAGCATCGCCGAGCAAACCAACCTGTTGGCGCTCAACGCCGCCATCGAGGCCGCCAGGGCCGGCGAGGCCGGACGCGGCTTCGCAGTGGTCGCCGACGAGGTCCGTAACCTGGCGGCACGAACCGCGCAATCGACCCAGGAGATCACCGGCATGATCCAGCGCATCCGGGAAACCACCGAGCAAGCGGTCAGCAGCATGCAGACCGGAGTCAGCCGGGTGAACGACGGGGTGCACATGGCCCAGCAGGCGGGCACGTCGATCAACGAGATCCGCCAGGGCGCCCAGCGCTCGGCGCTGATGGTCCAGGAGATCTCCCACACCATCGGCGAACAATCCAAGGCCAGCAGCGAAGTCGCCCAGCGGGTGGAGATGATCAGTGAAGTGGCCCGGCGCAACAGCCAGGCCATGCGTGACCTGAGCCTCACCGTGGAACAGATGGAGAGTTCGGTAGCCACCCTGCAGACCTCGGTCACGCGCTTCCAGCTGTGAAGCCGAGGCCGGCCCCATGAACCAACAGTGAACAGGTGAGCCTGATGCAGATCACAAGCGTGCTGCTACTTTTCGTGGGCCTGGCCGTGGCCCTGGTGTTCATGGGCTTCAAGGTAGTGCCCCAGGGCTACCAGTGGACCGTGGAGCGTTTCGGCCGCTACACCACCACCCTCAAGCCAGGGCTGAACATCATCATCCCGGTGATGGACCGTATCGGGCGCAAGCTCAACGTCATGGAGAATGTCCTGGACATCCCGCCCCAGGAGGTCATCACATCCGACAACGCCACGGTGCAGATCGACGCGGTGTGCTTCTTCCAGGTGGTCAACACCGCCCAGGCCGCCTATGAGGTCAACAACCTCGAGCATGCCGTGCGCAACCTGTTGCAGACCAACATCCGCACCGTGCTGGGCTCCATGGAACTGGACGCGATGCTCAGCCAACGTGACGCGATCAACGAGAAACTGCTGAAGACCGTGGACGAAGCCACCGCGCCCTGGGGGATCAAGATCACCCGTATCGAGATCAAGGACATCAGCCCGCCGGCCGACCTGATGGCCGCCATGTCCGGACAGATGAAGGCCGAACGGGTCAAGCGTGCGCAAATCCTCGAGGCCGAGGGCCTGCGGGCGGCGGCCATCCTTACCGCCGAGGGCAAGAAGCAGGCACAGATCCTGGAAGCCGAGGGCGAGCGCCAGGCGGCCTTCCTCGAGTCCGAAGCCCGGGAGCGCCAGGCAGAGGCCGAGGCCCGGGCGACCCAGGTGGTGTCCGCAGCCATCGCCAGCGGCAACGTCCAGGCGATCAACTACTTCGTGGCGCAAAAATACGTCGATACCCTGGGCAAGCTGGCCTCGGCCAACAACAGCAAGGTGATCCTGATGCCGCTGGAGGCCAGCCAGGTGATAGGCGCCGTGGGCGGCATCAGCGAGATCGTCAAGGCCACCTTCGACGGCAAGAAGACCTGAGGCAAGCGTCATGTCGGCATTCCTGCAAGCACTGTCGTTCTGGGACTGGCTGGCCCTGGGCACCATCCTGTTGATCTTCGAGGTGTTCGGTGCCGGCGGCTACCTGCTATGGATCGGCTTGGCGGCGATTTGCGTGGGGGTCCTGGCGTTCCTGGTCCCGAGCCTGGCGTGGGAAGTTCAATTGCTGCTATTCGGCCTGCTGTCGCTGCTGACGGCCCTGTACTGGTGGCGACGCCAGCGCAGCGCGATCCGCGCCAGCGACCAGCCGAACCTCAACCTGCGGGGCCGCGAGCTGATCGGCAAGACCTTCGTGGTGCATCAGGCGATCGTCAACGGCCGGGGCCGGATCAAGGTTGCCGATGGCGTCTGGATCGCCAAGGGTGCCGACGCCCCGGAAGGCGCGCGGGTCCGGGTGGTGGGCCAGGAAGGGGCGATCCTGCTGGTCGAAAATCTCGACTGAACAGTCACGGAACTCGACCGCGGAAACTAGAATCAAACCCTGTAGTTCCCCCCTAGTCGGAGTCACCCATCATGCGTCTGAAAACAGCTGTCGTCACAATTGCCCTGCTGTCGCTCCCCGTAGGTTCGGCAATGGCCGACACCTTCTGGCGTAACGTCATTTCCTCCGGTGCGACCACAGGTTCCACCTACCTGACCTTCAAGGACCACAAGCTGATCGTCGCCGCCCAGGACGACGCTGGCAGCTTCGTCGCCAGCCAGGGCAGCATTCGCGGCCCGTACCTGGAGGCCGCGATCCAGAAGGTCCGCGCCGAGAACCCTGGCCTGCAGGCCAGCGACATGGAATTGGCCAACGCCATCCTGGCGAAGAACGCCGTCGCCCAGGAGTAAGGATCGTCCCAGGGATGGCCGACAGCAAACGCCGACCACAGGGTCGGCGTTTTTTTTGCCAGGCCAATTCCTAGCCGGTCTGGGCAGTCCGGGACACCGCCTGCAAACCGGCCAGCGCGTAGCTCATCATGTGCTCGATCAACTCGGGCGGATCGAGCTGCAAGCCGGGCAGCACATTGCGCTGTAACTGGCCATGGGCGATCAGCAGGAACAGGCAGGGCGCGAATACGTTGACCGCACAGCGCAAGGTGGCTGGATCGTCGGGCGAGCGCTGCATGATCTGACCAAGGATGGTGCGCACGATCAGCGCCTTCGGGAAGGCCTGCTCCTCGAGCACCTCGGGCAAGACCGAAGAGGGCGACAGCAGCTCGCGGGTCAGCACCTTCAAGGCCCAGCCCTGGCGCGCGCTCCCAAGGCCCTCGATCAGCATGGTGATGATCGCCCGCAGCTTGTCTTCAGGGCTTTGCTGGCTCTCGCTCAGGCTGATCATGGTTTCTATTCCAACCAGGCGATCATGAGCCTCGCGCAACACCGCCCGATACAGGCCGTCCTTGTTCTCGAAGTGATAATTGACCGACGCATTGTTGGCCCTGGAACTCTCGCAGATCTGCTTGCTGGTGGTATTGGCATACCCCAGCTCGGCAAACAGTTGGCCGGCCATCTCCAGAATCTGCTGGCGAGTCGCCTGGCCATCCTGGCGCGGTGCACGAGCTACAGCTGCCTGCGGGGAAACGGGAACGACCATGAGCTCCTCACTAAGTTAAATTCAAATTTGACTTTTGTTTATGGACTGCTTAGCTACAAAGCGCCAGTTTCTCGTTCAACCAGGATCCAAGGTTGCTGTGAAGTGGCGGCTACTCGTCTATTCAGCCAAAGGATATCAGCATGGAAGCACGCGTCATGACCCCCTTCACCTACTTCTCCCTGCCCATGCAGAAGCTGTTCCTGCACAACCAGGCGGAGGTCAGGAACAAGCCCTATGCCAAGTACTTTCGCGGGGACATGCAGGTGCCGCTGTCCGCGGTGCGCAAGATCCAGCAAGGCCCCATGCCCCTGAAGGACACCCTCACCCCGAGCATCGAGGACATCAACCGCCTGCTCGATCCGGACTTCGTCAGCGAGGAGTCCGGCTATGCCCTGCTGCCGGGGCCGATGGCCTATGTGCAAAGCCGCAAGTTCTTTCCCAGCTGCACAGCCGAGATGTTCAAGTGGTGGTTCATGTGGCACCCGCTGGAGTCGGAGCGCTACACCCTGTGGTTCCCCTACGCCCATGTGAGCAACCCCTGCGTGAACCATCAGCGCCTGTGCGACGAATCCTTGAGCTTCGAAGAGCGGCTATATGGCAACACCTTCTGCGCCTCCGAGTATGTCGGCGACCGCCTGATGCACCTGCATATCGACTTCCAGGAGCCAGGCAAGCTGGGCCTGGACCCCGATCTTTATCGCGAAGCGAAAATCGACGGCAGCGTCAGCGCCCTGATGAGCCTGGCCGATCATCCACAGGTTCCGGTGTCATTGATGGTGCACTTGTTCAAGGAAGTGCCGGGCGGCATGTACCTGACCAGCCGCTACTGGATCGGCGCGCATCCTTCGATGGCCCGCTTTCCCGGGGCAGACAAGGCGGCGGCCATCCTGGGGGAAAACGGCCTGGGTGCCACCGAGCTGGAAACCCTGGCCTATGAATTCGCCGTACACGACATGTGCGAGTTCAACCACCTGGCCAGCTTTCTTCCGGACCTGTATCGGGAGTTCGCGAAACCTTCAGCTTGACGCACAAAACCAATGAGCCCGCGATATTCGCGGGCTCATTGGTTGGAATGAATCAACGTTGTGCACCAGGGCAAACACCGTTGATCAGCATGGAAGTGAACTCCTCGATGTCCTGCTCCATCGTCAACTGCTCGGTCAGCAGTCGATACCAGCAAAAACCGAAGATCATATCGAGCAACAATTCACGGTTGGTGTCCTTGGGCAACTCACCATTGCTGATGGCATTTTCCACCAGCTTTCTTGGCAACTCCCTCCTGCGCTCCATGAACTGATCCTTGAGCTGGATCAATGTTGCTGGATCCAGTTGCGCTTCAGCTATCACGCAACGGAAAGCCTCCCCGCAAATGGTTTCTCTCCAGACTTTCCAGAGATTGTGCAGCAAAAAATCGAGATCTTTCTTGAACGAGCCGAGATCAGGAGTCTTTCTGACTTGCTCGCTCTCGTTTTCGTAGACTTCTGCGATCAACGCCGCTTTGTTCGTCCACCAGCGGTAGATCGTCGGTTTGCTGGCACCGGCTCGACGAGCCACAGACTCGATACTGAGCCCGGAATAGCCGCATTCCTTGAGGATTTCGATGGTGGAAGTGAGGATGGCTTTATGAGTATGAGGACTTCGCAAAGAGCCGATGGAGCTGCGAGATGGTGTACGAGCCACGATAAAAAAATCTCCAGGCAGGGCGCTTGACAAACGCAACGCAGGGTATAGGATTCCCCCGAATCGAAATGAAACGGTCCGTTTCGTTTCATTCTAAAGAGATCTACGAATTTCTTGTACCGATCCATCTAGATTTTTTAATTATTGCCTAATAGCCAGATAATACGGGGCCTTAGGCAAATACAGCTTCGAATTCAAGGCCTCGATCTTTTGCTTTCAAGAGCAAAGATCGCCCTAGATTCTTATTAAACGAAACGTTCCGTATTATAACATAACGAGGTGAAAAAAAAACTGCTTTCGTATGGCTTTCTTCTATAGAAGAACCGCTCTACTTCGCGGGTTTGCATGACGCCGGCCAGCTGAAGGCAGCAAAACAGTTTTCCGTATGTTTCAAGACTGCTCCTGAAGCAGGCACGCCCCAGTTTTCTGAAGAGAATGGAATCAAGAGGAAAATGAACGTGAAAAAAGTAGGCATAGTCAGCTATGGCGCGGGCATTCCGGTCTGCCGCCTCAAAGTGCAGGAAGTCATCAACGTCTGGAAGAACACCGACCTGAAGCTGGTCGAGGAGAACCTGGGCGTCACCGAAAGAGCCGTGCTGCAGCCGGATGAAGATGTCATCACCCTCGGCGTACTGGCAGCGCAGCGGGCCCTGGACAAAGTCCCCGGCCATGAACTCCAGGCCCTGTACCTGGGAACCTGCACCAACCCCTATGACTCGCGGGCCTCGGCCTCGATCATCCTGGAAATGCTCGGCAGCGGCTACGACGCCTATTGCGCCGACGTCCAGTTCGCCGGCAAATCCGGTACCTCCGCCCTGCAGATCTGCCAGGCCCTGGTGGCCTCGGGCATGACCGGCAGCGCCCTGGCCATTGGCGCCGACACCATCAACCGCAACACCGCTCCCGGTGACCTGACCGAGTCCTATGCCGGCGCCGGCGCCGCCGCGCTGCTGGTCGGCACCGAGAATGTCATCGCCCAATTCGATGGCAGCTTCTCTTGCGCCGCCGACATCGCCGACAACATCCGCCCCCAGGGCGATCGCTACATTCGTTCCGGGATGGGCCTGGGTTCGGACAAGAACAGCATCGGCCTGGAAGACCAGACCCGTCGCGCCGCCGAAGGACTGATGGCCAAGCTGCACACCAGCGCCGCCGACTACGACTACGTGGTGTTCCAGCAGAACCTGGTGTCCACGCCCTACTCCCTGGGCAAGCACCTGGGCTTCACCGCCAAGCAGATCGAACCGGGCATCTACGCCGGCAGCGTCGGTGATACCGGGGCAGCCAGCCCGCTGCTGGGCCTGATCAACGTCCTGGACCAGGCCCGTCCGGGGCAGAAGATCCTCATGGTGTCCTACGGTTTCGGCGCCGGCAGCGACGCCATCGCCCTGACCGTCACCGACGCCATCGGGCAGTACCAGAAGCGCAACAAGCCGCTGCGCCAACTGCTCGAGGACAAGACCTATGTCGATTACGGCACGTCCATCAAGTACGAGTTCAAGTACCTGCGGGCTGACTACGCCCTGACCGCCTACCTCTGATTACGCCTGTCTACGCAAGGAGCATGTACATGTGCGCACGTCGTGTTGCAATAGTTTCGGCTGCCTATACGCCGAAGCCCGGTAGTTCACGAGTTCGGCAGACGTTCAAGGAAATGATCGTCGAGTCCGCCTACAAGGCCATCAAGGATGCCAAGATGCATCCCCGCGAAATCCAGGGCGTTGCCTATGGTTATCACGGTGAAGGCATCTCCGAATATGGCGGCCTGGGCCCGACCATTTCCGACGCCCTGGGGATCAGCCCGGCGCCGACCTTCATGAGCACCGCCAACTGCACCAGCAGCTCGGTATCCTTCCAGATGGGCCATCAGATGGTGGCTTCCGGGGAGTACGACATCGTCCTGTGCGGCGGTTTCGAGAAGATGACCGACCACTTCAACTATGCCGAATACATCGGTTCCAGTACCGAGTGCGAGTACGACTACTTCCTCGGCATCTCCCACACCGACGCTTTCGCCCTGGCGACCGCCGAGTACTTCCAGAAGTTCGGTTATGCCGGCCGCGAAGCCGACGTCCTGGCCACCTTTGGCCGGCAGATGCGCATCTATGCGCACAACACCCCTACCGCCACCCGCTATGGCCAGGCGATCCCGACCCTCGAAGCGCTGAAGAACAGCGAAGCCTGCGGCTCGATGCTGGCCTGGGGCGAAGCCAGTGGCTGCGCGATCCTGGTCGCCGAACACCTGGCCCACAAGTACACCGACAAACCGGTGTTCGTGCGGGGTTGCGCCTATACCGGGGTTTCCCACTACTTCGGTACCCGCTTCCACAACCCGACCCTGCACCACCCGGGCCTGCCCAAGGACGTGGGCATGGCCGTCTCGGCCAACTCCATCGCTTGCGCGGAGATTGCCTATAAGAAAGCCGGGATCACTCCCAAGGACATCGATGTCGCCCAGGTCTACGACCTGCTCGGCGCCGGCCTGATCCAGATGGAATCCATGGGCGTCTGCGGCAAGGGCCAGGCTGGCGACTTCGTTCTCGAAGGCGGCATCGCCCTGGACGGCCAGCTGCCACTGAACACCGACGGCGGCAACATCGGCCGCGGCCATGCGTCCGGCTGCGACGGCATCCTGCACATCACCGAGCTGTTCCGGCAGCTGAGGGGTGAAGCCGACAACCAGGTCAAGGGCGCGCGCATCGGCGTGTCGCAGAACCTTGGCGGTTATGCGGCGCACAACTCGGTGATTGTCCTCTCGAACGACTAAGGAGCCCGGACCATGTCCATGTACCCAGAACAGATCCACAGAATGACCACCGCCAGCATGCTCCGCGAATGGCGCGAGCATGGTGGCAAGTACCGCCTCGAAGGCAGCCAGTGCGAAGAGTGCAACGAGATTTTCTTCCCCCGGCGTACGGTCTGCGGCGCTTGCAACTCCATGAGCGTGAAACCCTATCGTTGCGCCCGCACCGGCAAGATCGAGGTCATGGCTCATGCCGACAACCCGATCCTGGCGGCCATGGGTTACGGCGAGACCGTACCGCGCTGCATGGCCATGGTCCGCCTGGACGACGGCCTGGTGATCGCCTCGGAAATCGTTGATGTCTGCGATGCCCAGCAACTGAAGGTCGGCGCGCCGGTGCGCATGGTGGTGCGCAAGCACGTGCGCGAGAGCAACCTGGCCTGGCAGTACGCCTACAAGTTCGTGCTGGATAAATAACTTGTTGTTCAAGGTGCCTTGCCAAAAGGCACCTTGAAGTAAGCCATAAAAATAAAATCCAACTTAAAAGTTACATCAGCGGCAACTTCAGTTCTGGAAGTCGCCCTTGGGCCCCGGTTTGCTTGGGCTCTATGAATTCTATTGCCTATTAACGGGGACACTCCCCAACACTTACTTATTGGCCTGAATACAGCCAAGGATTGGTCATGTCTACTCTTTGCCTCCCACACGTAATGTTTCCGAAACACAAGATCACCCAGCAGCAGATGGTCGATCACCTGGAAGGCCTGCACGCCGACCACCCACGCATGGCCCTGGCCAAGCGCATGATCGCCAACACCGAGGTCAACGAGCGCCACCTGGTGCTGCCGATCGACGAGCTGGCGGTGCACACCGGCTTCACCCACCGCAGCATCGTCTACGAGCGTGAAGCACGGCAGATGTCGTCGGCCGCCGCACGCCAGGCCATCGAGAATGCCGGGCTGCAGATCAGCGACATCCGCATGGTGATCGTCACTTCCTGCACCGGCTTCATGATGCCGTCGCTGACCGCGCACCTGATCAACGACCTGGGCCTGCCCACCTCCACCGTGCAGCTGCCGATCGCCCAGCTGGGCTGCGTGGCCGGTGCCGCGGCGATCAACCGGGCCAACGATTTCGCCAGCCTGGATGCGCGCAACCACGTGCTGATCGTGTCCCTGGAGTTCTCCTCGCTGTGCTACCAGCCGGACGACACCAAGCTGCACGCCTTCATCTCGGCGGCGCTGTTCGGCGATGCGGTATCGGCCTGCGTGCTGCGCGCCGACGACCAGGCCGGCGGCTTCAAGATCAAGAAGACCGAGTCGTACTTCCTGCCCAAGAGCGAGCACTACATCAAGTACGACGTGAAGGACACCGGCTTCCACTTCACCCTCGACAAGGCGGTGATGAACTCCATCAAGGACGTGGCACCGGTCATGGAGCGCCTCAACTACGAGAGCTTCGAGCAGAACTGCGCGCACAACGACTTCTTCATCTTCCACACCGGCGGCCGCAAGATCCTCGACGAACTGGTGATGCACCTGGACCTGGCGTCGAACCGCGTCTCGCAATCGCGCAGCAGCCTGTCCGAGGCCGGCAACATCGCCAGCGTGGTGGTGTTCGACGTCCTCAAGCGCCAGTTCGATTCCAACCTGAACAAGGGCGATATCGGCCTGCTGGCGGCCTTCGGCCCGGGCTTCACCGCGGAGATGGCGGTCGGCCAGTGGACCGCCTGATGTGACACCCCGCGTCTGTGCGACCTGACGCTGCCGGGCTTCAAGGCAGCGCCAGGCCGTACCCTCCACGGCGCCTCGCGCCGAGTTCATGGTTTGCCAAGGAAGCTGAGCGATGAACACTGGAATGCCAATCACGGCGGCCAACAGCCGCTACGAAAGATCCATGGTGCTATTGCTGTCATTGAGCTTCGGGCTGGTGGGGCTGGATCGCTTCATCATCCTGCCGCTGTTCCCGGTGATCATGCATGACCTGCACCTTGACTATCAGGACCTGGGCTACCTATCCGCCGCGCTGGCCTTCACCTGGGGCCTGTCGGCCCTGGGCATGGGCAGCGTGATCGAGCGCCTGGGCACCCGCCGCGTGCTGGTGGTGTCCATCACCGTCCTGTCCTTGCTGTCCGGTTTTTCCGCGCTGGCCACCGGCGTGCTGGGGCTGGTGATCCTGCGTGGGCTGATGGGCATCTGCGAAGGTGCCTTCACGCCCACCAGCATCATCGTCACCAACGAAGTGTCGCGCCCCGGTCGACGCGGGCTGAACCTGGGGATCCAGCAAGCGCTGTTCCCGATTCTCGGCCTGTGCCTGGGCCCGCTGATCGCCGCCAGCCTGCTGCAGATGACCGGTTCCTGGCGCGCCGTATTCGCCATCATCTCGCTGCCGGGCCTGGTGCTGGCCGCCTACCTGTGGAAGGTCTACCGGCCACAGCCGGCACCCACCGCCGAACAAGCCTGCGGCCATGCCGGGACGCGCTGGCTGGCAGCCTTCAAGAGCGGCAACGTGAGCCTGAACATCCTGATCATGTTCTGCATCCTCACCTGCCAGTTCGTGCTCTGCGCCATGCTGCCCAGCTACCTGACCGACTACCTGCACCTGGAAACCCTGTCCATGGCCTTCATCATCTCGGCCATCGGCCTGGGCGGTTTCATCGGCCAGCTGATCATCCCCGGGATGTCCGATCGCCTGGGGCGCAAGCCGGTGGTCTCGGTGTGCTTCATGACCAGCAGCACCCTGGTCGGCCTGCTGATCGTCAGCCCGGCCATTCCCTGGTTGCTGTTCCTGCTGTTGTTCCTGCTGTCGTTCTTCAACTTCAGCCTGATCTGCATGACCGTCGGCCCGCTGACCAGCGAGTCGGTGCCCGCTGCCCTGCTGCCCACCGCGACCGGGATAGTCGTGGGCTTCGGCGAGATCCTCGGTGGCGGGCTGTCGCCGGCGGTGGCCGGGTTCGCCGCCACCCATTTCGGCCTGCCGTCGATCCTGTATGTCGCCCTGAGCGGTAGCCTGGCCGGCCTGCTGCTGTCGTTGCTGCTCAAGGAAAGCGCCCTCGAGCCCGGCCGCACGCCGAGCCGCGAGCCACGCCCCTTGCCTCCCCGCCCCCTTGCCGATTGAGGACTAGAGAATCATGGATGATTACCTGCTGTTGCTGGATGTCTGCCACAAGGACCAGCGCGCCATCGGGCTGTTCGATTTGCACAATGGCCGCAGTGTGCGGGCGCTCTCCGAACATGGCGGGCTGTACGAGACCCTGCAGTTCTGCGCCCGGCGGCACCTGGGCTGGAGCGAGCACCTGCGCAGCCTGCCGGCCCATCCCCAGCTCGCCGCCGACGGGCGCCAGGAGGGCCCGTTGCGCCCGCCCCTCAAGCCCAGCGACAGCCTGCTGGCCCAGGTCAGCGAAGTCACCCTCAATACCCAGCACACCCACCAGGGCTGGTTCTACAAGGGCAACGGCAGCCTGCTCAAGACCGACGGCGAGCCACTGGCGGTTCCCTATCACGCCCTGAGCATCGCCAGCCAACCCGGGGTGGTCTGCGTGTACCTGGTGGATCATTTCGGCCAGCTGCGGTTCGTAGGCTTCAGCCTCGGCCATGACATCCGCGACCCGCTGCTGAGCCGCCAAGACGCCAGCTCCTGCGCACAGTCGCGCCTGCGCCACTGCGCGATCACCCCGGCGCTGATCCTCGGCGAGCTGCAGGGCAGCCTGTCGCTCAACGTCCGGGTCGAGCGCCAGGGTGCGCAGCTGTCCTACCTCAGCTACCGCCTCGACCAGCAGGCCTGGGGGGCGATTCGCAAGTACTCCCAGACCTTCCTCGAACAGCACGAACAGTTCCTGCAGCCGGGCATGGTCCACTATGTGTTCCACAGCGCCAGCCGCCGCGAGAGCGAACTGCAACTGCAACATGGCGACTGGCTGGACCTGGATTGCCCAGAACTGGAGCTGGGCCTGAGCAACCAGGTCGTCGAGGAAGAACTGCTGCACCTGTACCCTCTCGACGCCCAGCCGCGCCGGACCCGCGCCCAGGCTGCCCGGTCGGCCTGGCAACCGGCTCAGCGGTAGGCGTCCACCGGTACGCAGGCGCAGAAGAGATTGCGGTCGCCGTAGACATTGTCCACCCGGTTCACCGCCGGCCAGTACTTGTGGGCCCGCACATGGGCGCTGGGCAAGACCGCCTGCTCGATGCTGTAGGCCCGCGTCCAGGCGCCAGTGATATCGGCCAGGGTATGGGGCGCGCCCTTGAGCGGATTGTCCTCGGCCGGCCACTGGCCCTCCTGGACCTGGGCGATCTCGGCGCGAATGCTCAGCATGGCTTCGACAAACCGGTCCAGCTCGGCCTTGGACTCACTCTCCGTGGGCTCGACCATCAGCGTGCCCGGCACCGGGAACGACATGGTCGGCGCATGGAAGCCGTAATCCATCAGGCGCTTGGCCACGTCCTCCTCGGTAATCCCGGTCAACGCCTTCAAGGGCCGCAGGTCGAGGATGCACTCATGGGCCACCCGCCCGTTGCGCCCGCTGTAGAGCACCGGGAAGGCGCCGCTGAGCTGGGTGGCCAGGTAGTTTGCGGCGAGGATCGCCACCTCGCTGGCATCGGCCAGCTGCGGCCCCATCATGGCGATGTACATCCAGCTGATGGGCAGGATGCTCGCGCTACCCCAGGGCGCGGCGCTGACTGCGTCGTTCTGGGGCAGCGGGCCATCGATCGGCACCACCGGGTGGTTGGCGACGAAGGGCGCCAGGTGCGTGCGCACGCCAATCGGTCCCATCCCCGGGCCACCGCCGCCGTGGGGAATGCAGAAAGTCTTGTGCAGGTTCATGTGCGAGACGTCGGCGCCGATATCCGCGGGCCGGGCCAGGCCCACCTGGGCATTGAGGTTGGCGCCGTCCATGTATACCTGGCCGCCATGGCTGTGGACGACTTCGCAGATCTGGCGGATGCCTTCTTCATAGACCCCATGGGTCGAGGGATAGGTCGCCATCAGGCAGGACAAGCGCTCGCCGGCTTGCGCAGCCTTGGCCGCCAGGTCCGCCAGATCGACGTTGCCGGCCTCGTCGCACTCGACGATCACCACCTGCATCCCCGCCATCTGCGCCGAGGCCGGGTTGGTGCCGTGGGCCGAGGCCGGGATCAGGCAGATGTGCCGTTGTCCCTGGTGCCGGCTCTCGTGGTAGCGGCGGATGGCCAAAAGCCCGGCATATTCGCCCTGGGCCCCGGAGTTGGGCTGCATGCAGATGGCATCGAAACCGGTGATCGCGCACAGCCAGCGCTCCAGTTCGTCGATCATCAAGCTGTAGCCGGCGGCCTGCTCCCGGGGCGCGAAGGGATGCAGGTCGGCGAACTCCGGCCAGGTGATGGGGATCATCTCGCTGCTGGCGTTGAGCTTCATGGTGCAGGAGCCCAGGGGAATCATCGACTGGTTGAGCGCCAGGTCCTTGTTCTCCAGCTGCTTGAGGTAACGCAGCATCCGCGTCTCGCTGTGATGGGCGCTGAACACCGGATGCCCCAGCACCGGGCTGCGGCGCAGCAGCTCATCGGGCACGCCGGACTCCAGCTCCTCGGCATCCAGCACGGCTACGTCCAGGCCATGGTCGGCCCCCAGGAACACATCCCATAGCCGGGCGACGGTGGTTTCGTCGCAGGTCTCGTCGAGGCTCAGGCCCAGCCGGCCACGGCCGAGGATCCGCAAGTTGATCCGCTGGGCCCTGGCGCTCTCGATGATCGCGGTCTGGCTGCCGCCCACCTCCAGGGTCAGGGTATCGAAGAAGTGCCGGTTGACCCGGGCGATGCCATGGCGCTCCAGCCCCGCAGCGAGAATGCAGGTCAGCCGATGCACCCGCTGGGCGATGCGCTTGAGCCCCTTGGGGCCGTGGTACACCGCATAAAAAGCAGCGATGTTGGCCAGCAGTACCTGGGCGGTACAGATGTTGGAGTTGGCCTTCTCGCGGCGGATGTGCTGCTCGCGGGTCTGCAACGCCATGCGCAGGGCCACCTGGCCCCGGGCATCGCGGGACACGCCGATGATGCGCCCGGGCATGGCCCGCTTGTACTCGTCGCGGCAGGCGAAGAACGCCGCGTGGGGGCCACCGTAGCCCATGGGCACGCCAAAGCGCTGGGACGAACCCAGCACCACGTCCGCGTCCAGTTCGCCAGGCGGGGCCAGCAGCAACAGGCTGAGCAGGTCGGTGGCGACGCAAGCCAGGGCCTGGCGGGCATGCAATTGGTCGATCAGCGGCCGCAGGTCGCGGATCTCGCCGTGGGTATCCGGGTACTGCAACAAGGCGCCGAAGACCTCGTGCTCGGAAAGCTTGTCGAGACTATCGACCACCAGCTCGAAGCCGAAGCCCTCGGCCCGGGTCCGCACCACCGAGATGGTCTGCGGATGGCAATGT
The DNA here is from genome assembly GCF_058781435.1 of Pseudomonas sp. FW507-12TSA. Taxonomy (NCBI): domain Bacteria; kingdom Pseudomonadati; phylum Pseudomonadota; class Gammaproteobacteria; order Pseudomonadales; family Pseudomonadaceae; genus Pseudomonas; species Pseudomonas sp. FW507-12TSA. The sequence goes on along the minus strand of NZ_JBYSWT010000026.1, from coordinate 37,298 downwards.
TCGTCGACGAAGAACCGCTTGCTCCCGGACTTGGCCACACGACTGGCCATGGCCATGGCCTCGGCCGCGGCAGTGGCTTCGTCCAGCAGCGAGGCATTGGCCAGGTCGAGGCCGGTGAGGTCGATGGTCATCTGCTGGAAATTCAGCAGCGCCTCGAGCCGGCCCTGGGCGATCTCCGGCTGGTAAGGGGTATAGGCGGTGTACCAGCCGGGGTTTTCCAGCACGTTGCGCAGGATCACGTTGGGCGTGCGGGTGCCGTGGTAACCCATGCCGATCAGGCTGGTCCAGACCTGGTTCTGCGCCGCATAGCCCTTGAGCCGCGCCAGGGCCGACGCCTCGTCGAGGGCCGGCGGCAGGTCCAGGGCGCGATTGAAGCGAATGGCTGGCGGTACCGTCTGCTCGATCAGCTCGACCCGGCTGCCGAGCCCGAGGCTGGCAAGCATGGCTTGCTGCTCCTGGGCATCGGGTCCCAGGTGCCGGTCGAGAAATGCATTGGGCTCACGTAGCTGGGTCAGGGATGGCATGGCAGTCTCTCTCCGATGAACGGCGCTCAGCGTCGATGCGACAGGGTGCCAAGCAGCATAGCAGCCGATTTTGCCCCTCGGCGCTCTGGCGTCCCAAGGCTTTCGGGACCATCATGCTGGGCGTCAGCGCGCGCCCCGGCGCGCCTCAATCCATGTTCCCAGCGTCCGCTTATCGGGTGTCCCATCGTCATGAGCCAACTGCCCTTCCTGCCGTTCTCCAAACCCACCATCGATGAACCCACCATCGCCGCCGTCGGCGAGGTGCTGCGCTCGGGCTGGATCACCAGCGGTCCCAAGGTCCAGGCCTTCGAGACGCAGCTTTCGCAGTTCTTCGGCGGCCGCACCGTGCGGACCTTCAACTCCGGCACCTGCACCATGGAGATCGCCCTGCGCATCGCCGGCATCGGCCCGGGCGACGAAGTGATCACCACGCCGATCTCCTGGGTCGCCACCGCCAACGTGATTCTCGAAGTGGGCGCCACGCCGGTGTTCGCCGACATCGACCCGGTGACCCGCAACCTCGACCTGGACCAGGTCGAGGCCGCCATCACCCCGCGCACCAAGGCCATCATCCCGGTGTACCTGGCCGGCCTGCCGCTGGACATGGACCGCCTCTACGCCCTGGCCAGCAAGCATGGCCTGCGGGTGGTGGAGGACGCCGCCCAGGCCCTGGGCTCCAGCTGGAACGGCCAGCGCATCGGCGCCGGCGGCGACTTCGTGTCGTTCAGCTTCCAGGCCAACAAGAACGTCACCTGCTCCGAAGGTGGCTGCCTGGTGCTCAATACCCGGGAAGAAGTGCGCCTGGCCGAGAAGTACCGCCTGCAAGGGGTGACCCGCAGCGGCCACGACGGCCTGGACGTGGATGTGCTGGGCGGCAAGTTCAACATGACCGACGTCGCCGCGGCCATCGGCCTCGGGCAGTTCGCCCATATCGAGGCGATCACCACCCACCGTCGCGAGCTGGCCCGGCACTATTTCGAATGCTTTGGCAGCGATTTCCAGGAGCGCTACGGCGCCCAGCTGCCACCGGCGGACTTCAGCAACAGCAACTGGCACCTGTTCCAGCTGGTCTTGCCCGAGCGCCAGGATGGCCAGCCGGCCCGCGCCACGTTCATGGAGCAGATGCAGCAACGGGGTATCGGCATCGGCTATCACTATCCGCCGATTCACCTGTTGAGCCTGTACCGCGAGCGCGGCTTCAAGGAAGGAATGTTCCCGGTAGCGGAACGGGTGGGACGCCTGATCGTGTCGTTGCCGATGTTCACGGCGATGGACAAGAGCGATGTGGAGCGCGCGGTAGCCGCGGTCAAGGAGGTGTTGCAGAGGTAAGGGGCTCGCGGCCGGCCCGCTCGGGGGCCGGCCGCGTATGCCTTATTCGCCGATGGAGGCCTTGTAGCCTGCGGCGTCCAGCAGTTTTTCCAGGTCCGCCGGGTTGGCCGGCTTGAGCTTGAAGATCCAGGCGTCGTAGGGCTCGCTGTTGAGCAACTCGGGGCTGGCGCTCAGCTCCTCGTTGACTTCGATCACTTCACCGGCCACCGGGGCGTAGATGTCCGAAGCGGCCTTGACCGACTCCACCACGCCGGCCTGGTCCCCTGCGCCGAACACCTGGCCGACTTCGGTCAGCTCGACGAATACCACATCGCCCAGGGCTTGCTGGGCGTGGTCGCTAATACCCACGGTCACGCTGCCGTCGGCTTCCAGGCGGGCCCACTCGTGGCTTTCGGCAAAACGCAGGTGGGCAGGGATATCGCTCATGTTCTGTGTCCTCAAGAAGAAATGAACAGCGGCGCAATGCCGGCTGCAAAAATGTTAGATCAAGGTTTTGCCATGGCGCACGAAGGTCGGTTTGACTACCCGCACCGGGTACCACTTGCCACGGATTTCCACTTCGGCCCGATCGCCGGTGGCCATCGGTACTCGCGCCAGGGCAATCGACTTGCTCAGCGTAGGGGAGAAACTACCACTGGTGATCTCACCTTCGCCAACATCGGCGATGCGTACCACCTGGTGCGCCCGCAGGACGCCACGTTCCTCGAGCACCAGGCCCACCAGCTTGTGCTGTATTCCACCCGCCCGCTCGGCTTCCAGGGCGGCACGCCCGATGAACTGGCGCGTAGCCGGCTCCCAGGCGATGCTCCAGGCCATGTTCGCCGCCAGGGGTGAAACCTGCTGGTGGATATCCTGGCCATAGAGGTTCATGCCGGCTTCCAGGCGCAGGGTGTCACGGGCGCCAAGGCCGATGGGCGAGATGCCCGCGCCCACCAGGTCGTTGAAAAAGGCCGGCGCCTGTTCGGCGGGCAGGACGATCTCCAGGCCATCTTCGCCGGTGTAGCCGGTGCGGGCGATGAACCAGTCACCGTCGACACGGCCCTCGAAAGGCTTGAGTTGCTGGATCAGGGTGGCCCGGGGCTGGCTCACCAGTTCGGCGATGCGCTGGCGCGCCTGGGGTCCCTGGATCGCCAGCATGGCCAGTTCCGCCCGCTCGCGCAGCCGGACCTGGAAGTCTCCCAGTCGGGACTGCATCCAGGCCAGGTCTTGCTGGCGGGTCGCGGCGTTGACCACCAGGCGATAACTGTCTTGGAGGCGGTAGACGATCATGTCGTCGACGATGCCGCCCTGCTCGTTGAGCATGGCGCTGTACAAGGCCTGGCCGGGGCTTTGCAGGCGTTCGACGTCATTGGCCAGCAAGTGCTGGAGCCAGGCCCTGGCCTGGTCGCCGTCGACATCGATCACGGTCATGTGGGATACATCGAACACTCCACAATCCCGGCGCACCTGATGGTGTTCCTCGACTTGCGAGCCGTAATGCAAGGGCATATCCCAACCGCCAAAATCGACCATTTTCGCGCCGAGGGCGAGATGCAGGTCATACAGAGGCGTACGCTGTCCCATGGGTTTCTCCTTCCGGGCGTGGCGAGGGTGCGGCCTGGCGCTGCAAAGGTGAAAGCCTTGGAATACATGGCTCCCAGCCGGTTCCAGCGTCCCGGCCAAACAACAGACCGCACCGAATGCCGCGCATTGTAGCCGCAAGGTGGCGGGCTGACACCTAACCGATTCGATGGGCCGAGCGACGGATCAGGCCGATCACCGGCAACAGTCCCACCAGCACCAGGGTCAGGGCCGGCAACGAGGCCCGCGCCCACTCTCCCTCACTGGTCATTTCGAAGATCCGCACCGCCAGGGTGTCCCAGCCGAATGGGCGCATCAGCAAGGTGGCGGGCATTTCCTTGAGCACATCGACGAACACCAGCAGGGCGGCGCTCAAGGTCCCGGGTAGCAGCAGCGGCAGATACACTTTGAAAAACAGTCGCGGGCCACCGACTCCCAGGCTGCGGGCGGCTTCCGGCAGTGACGGACGGATGCGCTCCAGGCTGGTTTCCAGGGGGCCGTAGGCCACGGCGATGAAACGCACCAGGTAGGCCAGCAACAAGGCGCAGAGGCTGCCCAGCAACAAGGGCTTGCCCGCTCCGCCCAGCCAGCCGGACAGCGGGATCACCAGTTCGCGGTCCAGGTAGCTGAAGGCCAACATGATCGACACCGCCAGCACCGACCCCGGCAAGGCGTAGCCCAGGTTGGCCAGGCTGACACCCGCCTGGATGCCCCGGGTCGGCGCCAGGCGCCGGGCGAAGGCCAGCAACAAGGCCACGCTGACCGTGATCAGCGCCGCCATGCCTCCCAGGTACAAGGTGTGGACGATCAGGCCGGCGTAGCGCTCGTCCAGGTCGAAGCGCCCGCGCTGCCAGAACCACGCCAGCAGTTGCAGCAGCGGAATCACGAAGGCGCAGGCGAACACCAGCAGGCACCAGCCGCTGGCCGCCAGTGCCTTGAATCCCCGCAGCTGGTACAGGGCCTTGCCCCGAGGGCGCTCGTTGCCGGTACGGCTGGCGCCCCGGGCACGCCGCTCGCCGTACAGCACCAGCATCACCGCCAGCAGCAACAGGCTGGCCAGCTGCGCGGCGCTGGACAGGCTGAAGAAGCCGTACCAGGTCTTGTAGATGGCAGTGGTGAAGGTATCGAAGTTGAACACCGCCACCGCGCCGAAGTCCGCCAGGGTCTCCATCAACGCCAGGGCCACGCCGGCGCCGATGGCCGGTCGGGCCATGGGCAGGGCCACGCGCCAGAAGGCCTGCCAGGGCGATTGCCCGAGCACCCGCGCAGCCTCCATCAAGCCCTTGCCCTGGGCCAGGAAGGCACTGCGCGCCAGCAGGTAGACGTAGGGGTAGAACACCAGCACCAGCACCAGGATGACCCCGCCGGTGGAGCGCACCCTGGGCAGCCTCAGGCCACTGCCGAACCACTCCCGCAACAGGCTTTGCACCGGCCCGGAAAAGTCCAGCAGGCCGACGAAGACGAAGGCCAGCACATAGGCCGGGATCGCGAACGGCAGCATCAGCGCCCAGTCCAGCCAGCGCCGCCCCGGGAACTCGCAGAGGCTGGTGAGCCAGGCCAGGCTCACCCCCAGCAACGTGACCCCGACGCCGACCCCGAGCACCAGGGTCAGGGTATTGCCGAGCAGGCGCGGCATCTGGGTCTCCCACAGGTGGGACCAGATCTGTTGGTCGACCGCCTGCCAGGAAAACAGCAGTACGCTCAGCGGCAGCAGGACCAGGGCCGCGACGGCAAAGACCAGGGGATACCAACGACGTTGGGCGGGATGGGCCACAAAAAACTCTCGGGCAGATTGAACAGACAAAAATACTTGTGCAAGACACGCATGGCGAGGGAGCTTGCTCCCGCTGGCGACTTGGCCGCCCCAAGGGCTGCAAACCCGTTCCGACAGTTGAATCACGAAATCAGGCTTTGCCAGCGCTGCGCGCTGAAGCGCAAGCAAGCTCCCTCGCCACAAAAAGCCCAGCCGCTAAAGAAAACGCCCCGCAAAAGCGGGGCGCAGTATAACGGCAGGCTCAGTTCCAGCCAGCGCGGTCCATCAGGCGGATGGCCTCGGCCTGGCGCTTGCCGGCAATTTCCACCGGCAGGGTATCGGCGACGAACTTGCCCCAGCTGGCGACTTCGGCAGACGGCGCCACCGCCGGGTTGGCCGGGAACTCCTGGTTGACGTCGGCGAAGATCTTCTGCGCTTCAGGAGTGGTCATCCATTCCACCAGCGCCTTGGCGGCCTCCGGATGCGGTGCATGCTTGGTCAGGCCGATTCCCGACAGGTTGACGTGCACTCCGCGATCGCCCTGGTTCGGCCAGAACAGCTTCACCGCCAGGTTCGGTTTCTGCTTGTGCAGGCGGCCGTAGTAGTAGGTGTTGACGATACCCACGTCGCACTGGCCGGCATTGATCGCTTCCAGCACGGCGATGTCGTCGGAGAACACATCGGTGGACAGGTTGTTGACCCAGCCCTTGAGGATTTCCTCGGTCTTGTCCGCGCCGTGGGTCTCGATCAGCGTGGCAGTCAGCGACTGGTTGTAGACCTTCTTCGCGGTGCGCAGGCACAGGCGGCCTTCCCACTGCTTGCCGGCCAGGGCCTCGTAGGTGGTCAGCTCGCCCGGTTTGACCCGCTCGGTGGAGTAGGCCAGGGTCCGCGCCCGCAGGCTCAGGCCGGTCCAGGCGTGGCTGGAAGAGCGGTATTGCAGGGGAATGTTGCTGTCGATGACCTTGGAGGTGAAGGGCTGCAGGATGCCCATCTGCTCGGCCTGCCAGAGGTTGCCGGCGTCCACGGTCAGCAGCAGGTCGGCGGTGGCGTTCTCGCCCTCGGCCTTGATGCGCTGCATCAGCGGCGCTTCCTTGTCGGTGATGAACTTGATCTTCACCCCGGTCTTCTGGGTGTAGGCATCGAACACCGGCTTGATCAGCTCGTCGATACGGGAGGAGTAGACCACCACTTCGTCGGCGGCCTGGGCGGTGCCGGCGATGAGGGTGAGTGCCAGGGCGGTCAGTAGACGCTTCGGTGCCAACATGGGAGCAGTCTCTCGTATGCAAAGTGAGGCGAAATGATAAGGACTCCCATTTGCTGGCTCAACCGAACCCGGAGCCGAGGAGTAACCAGATGTTGCGCGGAAAGCCTTGCCCTGTGCGGCGGCGCCTGCTCGTCATCGGCAGGCACCTCCCTGGCCCCGGATCACTCGGCCCGCGCCAACTCCGGCAAGTCGCCACTCAGGCCCAGTGCCTGGCGCACGAACAGGGCCTTGGCCTCGGGCATCTGGTCGACCACCTTCAGCCCGGTGTTGCGCAGCCAGCGCAGCGGCAACGGATCGGCCTGGAACAACCGCTCGAAGCCCTCCATGGCGGCCATCAGCGCCAGGTTGTGAGGCATGCGCTTGCGCTCGAAACGGCTGAGCACCTTGACCTCGGCCAGGCGCTCGCCACGTCCGGCGGCCCCCAGCAACACCTGGGCCAGTACCGCCGCATCGAGGAACCCCAGGTTGACCCCCTGCCCCGCCAGCGGATGGATGGTGTGGGCCGCATCGCCGATCAGCGCCAGGCCCTCGGCCACGTAGCGCTTGGCATGGCGCTGGCGCAGCGGCACGCAAAGCCGTGGATCGGCGCCAAGCACCTGGCCCAGGCGACCCTCGAAAGCCCGTTCCAGCTCGGCGCAGAAGCTTGCGTCGTCCAGGGCCATCAAGCGTTCGGCCTCGGTGGGCGTGGTGGACCAGACAATGGAGCACCAGTCGTGCTGCCCATCCCGCACCAGGGGTAAAAAGGCCAGCGGGCCGGTGTCGGTGAAGCGTTGCCAGGCCGTCAGCTGGTGGGGCTGGCTGCTGCGCACGCTGGTGACGATGGCGTGGTGCAGGTAATCCCACTCCCGCGTAGCGCAACCGGTGAGGCGGCGCACCGCCGAGTTGGCACCGTCGGCGGCCACCACCAGCGGCGCCCGCAGGCTCCGGCCGTCGGCCAGGGTCAGCAGCCAGTCGTCGCCGGAACGGCGCATCTGCTCCAGCCGGGCATCGGCCAGCAAACCGATATCGCACTCATGCAGGCGTTCGAGCAAGGCGTCCTGGACCACTCGGTTCTCGACGATATGCCCCAATACCTCGGCATGCACGCTGGCCGCCGAGAAGTGGATCTGGCCGGTGCCACTGCCATCCCAGACCTGCATGTCGCGGTAGGGACTGCTACGGCGCCGGGCAATCCCGTCCCAGGCGCCGAGGCGCTGCAGGATCCGCTGGCTGGCCGCCGACAGCGCACTGACCCGGGGCTCGAACGGCGCCTGCTGGTCGAAAGGTTTGACACTCAGGGAACCACCGTCGAGCAGCAGCACTTCCAGGCCGCTGCCCTGCAACGCCAGGGCCAGGGCACTGCCGACCATGCCGGCTCCGACAATCAGCACATCTGCGCGCATTTCCATGCTTTAGGCCTGTCTCGCTTGCGGCTTGAGCCGCACATAAAGGGTTTTGTCGACCCGCGCCACCAGGGTGCCGGAGCCATCGTGAATCTCGACCTGCAGCTGCGGCAGGTACTTTTCTCCGGCAGCGGTGTGCTGGCGGATCTGGTCGATCAGGGCCTGGTCGATGCTGAACCGGGCGAACACCGGGCCCTTGCCCGGTGCGATGAAGTCGATGGCCGCGGCCTTGTCCCAGACGATGTAGTCGCGTCCCAGGTTTTCCATCAGCATCAACATGAAGAACGGGTCCACCATCGAATACAGGCTGCCGCCGAACTGGGTGCCGACATAGTTGCGGTTGTACCAGCCCAGGCCCATGGACACGCGAGCCTCGCGAAAGTCCGCGGCGATGTGGCGAATCCGTACTCCTGCGCCGAAGTAGGGTGGGTACAGATTCAACACCCAACGCAACAGGCGTGCCTTGCCGACACGCCGGGCCAACCAGTCACGCATCCGGGCGAACACCCAGGCCCATGGCCTGGCGGGCGAACCAGCGCTTGGCCGGCGGTAGCAGATCCAGGCCCAGCAAGCCGAGGTTGCGCCCTACCGACAGTAGCGGCAGCTTGCTGCCGAACAGCCGCGTGACCTGGTCGGAAAAGCCCACGGTCAGGTCCTGGTCCAGGCGCTGGCGCTCGCGATAGGCCTGCAGCACCGAGAAATCACCCGGCGTGCGTTCGCTGCCGAGCAGGGCATCGGCCAGGGCCTGGGCGTCGCGCAGGGACAGGTTGAATCCCTGGCCGGCAATCGGGTGCAGGCTGTGGGCGGCGTTGCCCAGCACCACCAGGTGCGGGCGCACTTGCTCCTCGGCCTCCACCAGGGAAAGCGGGTACAGGTGCCGGGCGCCCACTTGCTTGAGAGTGCCCAGGCGATAACCGAACACTCCCTGCAATTCGCTGAGGAAGCTGCGTTCGTCCAGCGCGGCCAGGCGCTGCGCATCCATGCCCTGGCGGGTCCAGACCAGCGCGCAGCGGTTTTCCGGCAGCGGCAACAAGGCCATGGGCCCGTCGTCGGTGAAGCGCTCGAAGGCCATGCCGCCATGGGCTTCGCTGGGGGTGATGTTGGCGATCAGCGCACTCTGGTTGTAAGGGCGCTTGCGAACCCCGATGCCCAGCTGCTCGCGCAGGCTGGAACGACCGCCATCGGCCAGCACCGCAAGGTCGCATTCCAGGGTGGTCTCGTCATCCAGGGTCAGGCGGTAGCCGCCTTCCAGGGGCTCCAGGCGGGTGACTTCCGCCGGGCAGCGCCAGCTGATCACGTCCTGGTCCAGCCCCTGCCACAGGCACTGGCCGAGCCAGGCGTTCTCCACTACGTAACCCAGGGCCGGGACGCCCTCTTCCATGGCCGACAGCCGCGCAGTGGAGAAACGGCCACGGTCGGACACATGGATCTGCTTGATCGGCTCGGCGCGCCGGGAGATTGCCTGCCACAGGTCCAGGCGCTGGTAGATCTGCCGCGCGCCGAAGGACAGCGCCGAGGAGCGTGCGTCATAGCTGGGCTGGAAACTGTCGCCAGGAGCGAAGGGTTCGATCAGCACGATCTTCCAGCCCCGGGCCTTGGCGCCCGCTTGCAGGGCCAGGGCCAGGCTGGCGCCGACCAGGCCGCCACCGATGATGGCGAGATTGACCCGACTCATGACGCCTGGCCCCGGGCCGCGGCCATCAGCGCCTCGATCTCGGCGACGCTCTTGGGCACGCCGCCTGTCAGAATTTCACAGCCCTGCTTGGTCACTACCACGTCGTCCTCGATGCGCACGCCAATGCCGCGCCACTTCTTCGCCACTTGCTGATTGTCCGGAGAAATGTAGATCCCCGGCTCTACGGTCAGCGCCATGCCGACCTCCAGCACCCGCCACTCGCCGCCGACCTTGTATTCGCCGACATCGTGTACATCCATGCCCAGCCAGTGCCCGGCGCGGTGCATGTAGAACGCCTTGTAGGCTTCGCTGGCGATCAAGTCGTCGACAGCGCCCTCCAGCAGGCCCAACTCCACCAGGCCAGCGGTGATCACCCGGACCGTCGCTTCGTGGGCCTGGTTCCAGTGCTTGTCCGGGGCGATCTCGGCGAAGGCAGCCTCCTGGGCGGCCAGCACCAGCTCGTAGATCGCCTTCTGCTCCGGCGAGAACCGGCCATTGACCGGCCAGGTGCGGGTGATGTCGCTGGCATAGCAGTCGATTTCACAGCCGGCGTCGATCAGCACCAGGTCGCCGTCCTTGAGCACGGCATCATTCTGCTGGTAGTGCAGGATGCAACCGTTGCGTCCAGCCGCAACGATGGACCCGTAGGCCGGCATCTTCGCCCCGCCCTTGCGGAACTCGTAGTCCAGCTCGGCCTCCAGGCTGTATTCGTGCAGGCCGGCACGGCTGGCCTGCATCGCACGGATATGTGCCTGGGCGGAAATCCGCGCAGCCTCGCGCATCACCTTCACTTCCGCCGCCGATTTATACAGGCGCATGTCGTGCAGCAGATGATCCAGGGCAACGAATTCGTTCGGTGGCTGGGCACCCAGGTGGGCCTTGGAGCGGATCACGTTGATCCACTCCATCAGGTGCCGGTCGAACTCGGGGTTGCTGCCCATGGCCGAATAGACCCGGTCGCGCCCCTCGATCAGCCCCGGGAGGATGTCGTCGATATCGGTGATGGGAAAGGCATCGTCCGCGCCATAGTCGCGGATCGCCCCCTCCTGGCCGGCCCGCAGGCCATCCCAGAGCTCGCGCTCGGCATTGCGCTCGCGGCAGAACAGCACGTACTCGCCATGCTCGCGACCGGGCATCAGCACGATTACCGCCTGTGGCTCGGGAAAGCCGCTGAGGTACTGGAAGTCGCTGTCCTGGCGGTAGACGTGCTCCACGTCGCGATTGCGAATGGCCACGGCCGCCGCCGGCAGGATCGCGATGCTGTTGGGCTCCATCTGCGCCATGAGCGCCTTGCGGCGCCGGCTGTATTCAGCTTTCGGGATATGGATCATGGGCAGGCCCGGGTCCCTGTCAGGTCAATGCAGAGAAGGCTTGGCAGCCGGTGCGCCGGCCTTGTTGGTTTCGGTGAACAGCAGAAGTGGCGCGACCCGCAGGTACTCCATCACTTCCATGTAGTCGTTCTCACCGTCGTCGGATTCTTCCAGCGCGTCCTGGACCTGGGCGATGGCTGCAAGGTCCTGCAACACTTCCGTACCTTCGGTGCTCAGGGCACTGCTGTCGCGGAAGTTGAGGCCGAAACCGGAGAGGAAACCCTGGCACCACTGGCCAAGGGCGGTGGCGCGCTGGGCCAGCGGAGCATCGTCGCTGGGCAGCAGCAGGACCACGGTCATGTCGTCGCTGGTGAGCTCGCCCTTGACCATTTCCTGCAGGCCGATCAAGGCGTTGCGTACGTTTTCCTGAGGTTCGCCTTCGAGCAGCTCGGCAGCGTCCACCAGCCAGCCGTCGACTTCAAAGCCGGCGCCGGCGCAACTGCGCCCCAGCAACAGGCCGTGCAGTTCGGCGGGAGAAACAGAATGGCCGCTGCTGCTGAGCAGGGTGGCGAAGGCATCGTAAGGGGAGTTCTGAATGGGCATGGGCAGCTAGGCGCCAAGCGGCGCAATGTCTAGAATGAAGGCCTTGTATCGTAGGGCGTGTCATCACTCATTGCTAGCGTCGCGTTGTGCCTTGCGCCCTGTCACAACGGCGCGCGGGGCCTTGGGCGACGGACAGTTCGCCGAGCGGACAGCACCGGATGCGCCGGCTGCTGTACTGCCAGTTGCCACTCATCAGATCAAATTCAGTGGGACACAATGGAAGACACCGACCTGCACGCACTGATGGCCAGACTCGAACTGCTGATTACCCGGGTCGAGCAACTAAAGAGTCAAAACGCACTCTTACTAGCTCAGGAAAAGACCTGGCGCGAGGAACGCGCGCACCTCATTGAAAAAAACGAAATCGCCCGGCGTAAGGTCGAATCGATGATTTCGCGCCTCAAGGCCCTGGAGCAAGACTCATGAGTTCAAGCAATAGCGTTACCGTGCAGATCCTCGACAAAGAATATTCGATCATCTGCCCCCAGGAAGAACGCAGCAATCTGGTGAGCGCCGCCCGCTACCTGGACGGCAAGATGCGCGAGATCCGCAGCAGCGGCAAGGTCATCGGCGCCGACCGAATCGCAGTCATGGCCGCCCTGAACATCACCCACGACCTGCTGCATCGCCAGGAGCGCCCGGACGTGCAGGCCAGCACGACCACCCGCGAACAGGTACGCGACCTGCTGGAGCGGGTCGACCTGGTCCTGGCGACAGAATCGGACGCAAGCAAGGCTGATTCCTGACAGCGGTTGCGTTATACTCCCGCCACTCCCTGGGGTGCTTGCCAGTTGGCGATGTCCCTGAGCCGATTTGCACTACCCTGGAAGTTGCACGTTGGGCTGGTGTGCATGTCCGCTAGACGGAAAGCCTTAAAGCCTGCTGCATCTCCCGCCTTGAACTCTCGGGTTCAAGGGCTAAGTCGACAGCGGTTCGCCTGGGGAGCCTGAATTATCGATCAATGCCAGTTATCCATGCTGGCATTGGTTTTTCCGGGTAGGCTGTCCTGCCATCCCGACTTGCAAAGCCTCCTCCATGACCGCACCTGCGCCGCCCTCCCGCCCGCAACTTCGCCGCATGCTGCGCAAAGCCCGTCGCGCCCTGACACCCGCCCAGCAGCGCCAGGCCGCCCGTGGCTTGTATCGACAGTTGGCGCAGGATCCGGTATTTCGCCGTGCGCGACATCTATCGCTGTACCTACCCACCGACGGTGAAATCGACCCGCGCCTGCTGTTGCGCGCCGCCCAGCGCCGGGGCAAGGCCACCTACCTGCCGGTCCTCAGCGCCTGGCCACGTACCAAGATGGTCTTCCAGCGCATTCGTCCGGGCGAGCAGCTGCGGCCCAATCGCTTTCGCATTCTCGAACCCAAAATCAATGTCGCCCGCCAGCGCAAGGTCTGGGCCCTGGACCTGGTGCTGTTGCCGTTGGTGGGGTTCGATGAAGAGGGAGGACGCCTGGGGATGGGCGGTGGATTCTACGACCGCAGCCTGGCCTATCTGGCGCGCCGGAAAACATGGCGCAAGCCGAAGCTGCTGGGGCTGGCCCATGAATGCCAGAAAGTCGGAAAACTGGATCAGGCCAGCTGGGATGTGCCGCTGCAGGGCACGGTGACCGATCGGGGATGGTACGGCGCCCGCTAGGCGCCGCATTCTATCGACGCTGACTCAGCGCTTGAGAGGTTGCTGCTGTTGTGCGATCTCGACCGGAGCATCGGTCTTGCTGGCCCATAGGCTCTGTGCATAACCGGTGGTCACAACGCCCAAACCGAACAAAATAACCAAAATCCATAGCAAATCCGGTTGGCGTTTCATCGATTGCCCCCCCTCAGGCAAATCACACACGCTGGCGGCACGGCATCCATAACAAGCCATGCGGCAGCGTCAAGCTTAAAATCCCGGCATTTTGCGATAACGTGAACCGACACGCAAATGCTGGCGTCAACCGACCGTCGGTTTGTCATAAAATTGCCAGATCACCCGTTCACCCACCTTGTCGGAGGGCAAGCACATGGCCTATTGGCTGATGAAATCCGAGCCGGACGAGCTCTCCATCGAAGGCCTGCAGGCACTCGGCCAGGCGCGCTGGGATGGCGTGCGCAACTACCAGGCACGCAACTTCCTGCGGGCCATGGCCGAGGGCGACGAGTTCTTCTTCTACCATTCCAGCTGCCCCGAGCCGGGCATCGCCGGGATTGGCCGGATCGTCAAGGCTGCCTACCCGGACCCCACCGCCCTGGAGCCGGACAGCGTCTATTTCGATCCCAAGTCCAGCGCCGAGAAGAACGCCTGGAACGCCATCGACGTGGCCCATGTGCAGACCTTCGGCAAGGTCCTGCGCCTGGACTACCTCAAGCAGCAGGCAGCCCTTGCCGAGATGCCCCTGGTGCACAAAGGCAGCCGCCTCTCGGTGATGCCCGTAACCGCCGAGCAGTGGGCGGCGGTGCTCGCGCTGCGCTGATCCCCGCGCACGCCATGGCCATGCAAGCCATGGCAGCGTTGCCGGTTTTTTGTCACGTCCCTCATGCAGCCTGCAACCATTGAGGTTAGGCTAGCGCCCTTTACATTTGACGAGCATCAAGCGGCCCAGGCTTGAGGTTCGTCAGACTAGGACGCTATAGCCGCAGGACGCAGACCCCATGTCGAAGAACCGCCGTTCCTCCCGTGTTTTCGCTGTTTCCCTCTTGATCCTATTGCTCGCTGCCGGTGGTTTCGGCTACTGGAAGTCCCTCCAGGACCGCCTGCCCGAAGGCTTGAGCATGGGCAACGGCCGCCTGGAGGCCACCGAGGTGCAGATCGCCAGCAAGATCCCGGGGCGCCTGGCCGAAGTGCGAGTCCATGAGGGCGACAAGGTGCTCCAGGGCCAACTGCTGGCACGCATGGATACCCGGACCCTGGAAGCCCAGCGCGCCCAGGCCGAGGCCGAAGTGGCCAGGGCCCGGGAAAACCTCTCTGCCGCCGAAGCCAATGTGCAACTGCGCCAGAGCGAACTGCTACTGGCCAACCAGGAACTCAAGCGCTCCCAGGAACTGTTCCGTCGCGGCTTCGCCAGCCAGCAGATCATCGATCAGCAGCAAGCCCGCCTGAGCACCGGCAACGCGGCAGTGCTGGCGGCCCAGGCCCAGGTCGCCTCGGTCAAGGCCGCCATCGGCGCCGCCCAGGCCCAGGTGGCCCAGCTCATCAGCGAAATCGACGACAGCAGCCTGCGCGCGCCCATCGACGGCATCATTCAACTGCGCCTGGCCGAACCTGGCGAGGTCCTGGGCGCGGGTGGCCGGGTGCTCTTGCTGATCGATCCCAACGACCAGTACATGAACCTCTACCTGCCCGCCTCCGTCGCCGGGCGCCTGACCGTGGGCGATGAAGCACGCCTGCTGCTCGACGGCCTGCCCAACCAGCCACTACCGGCGAAGATCAACTTCGTCGCGGCCAAGTCCCAGTTCACCCCCAAGGAAGTGGAGACCCGCGACGAACGCCAGAAACTGGTGTTCCGGGTCAAGGTGCGCCTGACCCAACCCGCCGCCGTGCCACAAGCCAAGCCGGGCATGCCCGGTGCCGGTTACGTGCGCACCGCCCCCGTGGACTGGCCGGCTAACCTGCAATGAGCGGCCTGGCGCTGCAAGCGACCGGCATCGCTCATCGCTATGGTCCGCAACAGGCCCTGGTCGATATAGCCTTCAGCCTGCCGGCCGGTACCCGTTGCGGCCTGATCGGTCCGGACGGCGCCGGCAAGTCGAGCCTGCTGGGGCTGATCGCCGGGGTCAAGAAACTCCAGCAGGGCCAGCTCCAGGTACTCGGGGGCGACATCACCCAGCGGCGCCACCGCAGCAGCCTCTATCCGCGCATCGCCTTCATGCCCCAGGGCCTGGGCGGCAACCTGTACCCCGAGCTGTCCATCAGCGAGAACATCCGCTTCTTCGCCACCCTGTTCGGCCTGCCCGCCAAGGAATGCGCGCAGCGCATGCACAGCCTGCTGCTGGCCACCGACCTGCTGCGCTTCGCCGAGCGCCCGGCCGGCAAGCTGTCAGGCGGGATGAAACAGAAGCTCGGCCTGTGTTGCGCACTGATCCACGAGCCGGACCTTTTGATCCTCGACGAACCGACCACTGGCGTCGACCCGCTCTCGCGCCGACGCTTCTGGGAACTGGTGGAGAACGTGCGCCAGCAACGACCACAGCTGACGCTGCTGGTGGCCACCGCCTACATGGAGGAAGCCGAGCAGTTCGAGCATTGCCTGATGCTCGATCGCGGCCGGTTGATCGCCCAGGGCCTGAGCCAGGAGCTGGCCAAGGTCACCGCCAGCGGCAAGCTGGACGACGCCTTCACCCACTTCCAGGGCGACGGCGGCCAGGACAATCCGCCGCTGGTGATCCCGCCCCGCTCCAGCGCCAACCAGGACATCGCCATCGAGGCCCATGAACTGATCCTGCGCTTCGGCGACTTCACCGCCGTGAACAAGGTCAGCTTCGCCATCGGCCGCGGGGAGATCTTCGGCTTCCTGGGCTCCAACGGCTGCGGCAAGACCACCACCATGAAGGTTCTCACCGGGCTGATGCCGGCCACCGAGGGCAGCGCCAAGCTGCTGGGCAACCCGGTGAATGCCAAGGACCTGGCCACCCGCAAGCGGGTCGGCTTCATGTCCCAGAGCTTCTCGCTGTACGGCGAGCTCAGCGTGCGCCAGAACCTGGAGCTGCACGCCCGCCTGTTCGACTTGCCCAAGGACCAGAGCGGCCCGCGCATCGAGGAACTGATCCAGCGCTTCGACCTGGGCGCAATCGCCGAGCAGCAGTCCGGCGCCCTGCCCCTGGGTTTGCGCCAGCGCCTGTCGCTGGCGGTGGCGGTGCTGCACCGGCCGGAAGTGCTGATCCTCGACGAGCCCACGTCCGGGGTGGACCCGGCGGCCCGCGACAATTTCTGGCGCCTGCTGGTGGAGCTGTCCCGGGAACAGGGCGTGACCATCTTCCTGTCCACCCACTTCATGAACGAAGCCCAGCGCTGCGACCGTATTTCCCTGATGCACGCCGGCAAGGTACTGGCCTGCGATACCCCAGAGGCGCTGCAGCGCCAGTACGCCGGCGAGACCCTGGAAGCGGCCTTCGTGCGCTGCCTGGAAGACGCCCAGGGCGCCCCGGACACTCCACCTCCCGCCCAGCCGGAACCAGCAGCCCCGGCTGCGGCCAGCGCCCCCGTGCACTCGGGCCTGAGCCTGGCGCGGTTGCTGGCGGTGGCCACCCGCGAAGGCAAGGAACTGCTGCGCGACCGGGTGCGCCTGGGGTTCGCCCTGCTCGGAGCGATCTTCATGATGGTGATCTTCGGCTACGGTATTTCCCTGGATGTGGAGAAGCTGGCCTTCGCCGTCTACGACCAGGACCAGACCCCGCAAAGCCGCGCCTACCTGGAAGCCTTCCGCAGCTCACGCTACTTCGAGGAAAAACCGACGATCCGCAACTCCGCCGAGCTGCACCGACGCTTGCAACGCTCGGAGATCAAGCTGGCCCTGGAAATCCCTCCCGGCTTCGGCCGCGACCTCTATGCCGGGCGCCAGCCCGTGGTCGCCGCCTGGCTCGACGGTGGCATGCCGTTTCGCGCGGAGACCAGCCGCAACTATGTCGAGGCGGTGCACCAGGGCAACCTGGAACTGCTGGCGGAACACAGCAGCCTGCCGCGCAACTCACGACCTGCGGCCAAGCTGGAAACCCGCTTCCGCTACAACCAGGACGTGGTTAGCGTGAACGCCATCGGCCCCGGCGTCATGGCGCTGATCCTGGCGTTCATCCCGGCCATGCTCACCGCCTTGGGCATCGTCCGCGAGAAGGAGCTGGGTTCGATCACCAATTTCTACGCCACACCACTGACGCGTCTGGAGTTCCTCCTGGGCAAGCAGGCGCCATATCTGGCCGTCAGCCTGATCAACCTGGGGCTGCTGGTGGCCATGAACCGCTGGCTGTTCGGCGTACCGTTCAAGGGCAGCGGCCTGACCCTGGCCCTGGGCGGGGTACTGTACGTGCTGGCCACCACCAGCATGGGCCTGCTGATCTCGGCCTTCACCCGCACCCAGATCGCGGCGATCCTGGGCACCATGATCATCACCAGCCTGCCGACCATCCAGTTCTCCGGGCTGATCGTGCCGCGCTCGTCCCTGGACGGTTCGGCGGCGATCATGGGCCAGCTGTTCCCCGCGGGCTACTTCCTCGACATCGCGGTCGGTACCTTCACCAAGGCCCTGGACGTGCGTGAACTCTGGCCCCAGTGCCTGGCACTGGTGGGGTTCTTCCTCGGCTTCACCGGGCTGAGCCTGGTCATGTTGAAAAAGCAGGAGGTCTGATGAACCGGCTTGCCCATATCCTGCGCCTGGGCCTCAAGGAACTCACCAGCCTGCGCCATGACAGCGTACTGTTGCTGTTCCTGATGTACGCCTTCACCGTGGCCATCTACCTGCCAGCCGCCGGCTCGGTGATCGGCGTGCACAACGCCAGCGTGGCCCTGGTGGACGAGGACCACAGCGCCCTGTCGCGCCTGCTGGGGGAGTCCCTGCAACCGCCGGAATTCCAGGCCCCGGCAACCCTGCCCTACGACCGGCTGGACGCAGTGCTGGACAGCGGCCAGTACACCTTCGTGATCAACGTCCCGGCCAACTTCCAGAACGACCTGCTGGCCGGGCGCCAGCCGGCGGTACAGGTCAACGTCGACGCCACCGCCATGAGCCAGGCCTTCATGGGGGCGGGCTACATCGGCCGGATCTTCCAGCGCGAGCTGCTCGACTACGCCGGCCAGGGAGACACACCCGCCAAGGCCCCGGCCCTGCTGACCACCCGCGCGCTGTTCAACACCAACCTGCAGGGCGGCTGGTTCCTGGCGGTGATCCAGATCGTCAACAACATCACCATCCTGGCCATCGTGCTCACCGGCACCGCGCTGCTGCGCGAACGCGAGCACGGTACTCTCGATCACTTGCTGGTGCTGCCGCTCACAGCCCTGGAGATCATGCTGGCGAAAATCTGGAGCAACATGCTGGTGGTGGTGCTGTGCACCTGGATATCGCTGGAAGTGGTCGTCAAGGGGTTGCTGGGCGTGCCGCTGGCCGGCTCCCTGGGCTTGTTCCTGATGGTCACCGCGCTCTATCTGTTCGCCAGCACGGCCCTGGGCATCTTCCTCGCCACTTTGGCCCGCTCGACCCCGCAGTTCGGCCTGCTGGCGATCCCGGTGATCATTCCGATGCTGTTGTTATCCGGCGGCAGTACACCGCTGGACAGCATGCCGCAGTGGTTGCAATGGGTGATGCAGGGTTCGCCATCGACGCATTTCGTCAGCTTGAGCGCGGCGATCCTGTTCCGCGACGCCGGCGTCAGCGTGGTCTGGCCCGACCTGCTGGCCCTGGGCGGGATCGGCCTGGCGTTCTTCGCCATCGCCCTGGCGCGGTTTCGCAAGAGCCTGGCGTCCTGAGGTTGCCTCGGGACGCCGATATGCAGGAGCGAAGCTTGCTCGCGATCAGCCGCAAGGCTGGAATCTGGCGGGGGTCGCGATATCGCTATCGCGGGCAAGCCTCGCTCCTACGGATCCAGCATTACTGGATGATCAGGTTATTGAACAGCAGGTCCTCGACCACCGGCTTGCCGGTCTCGTCGTTCATCACCTGTTGCACCTGCTTGAGGGCTTCCTGGCGCAGTTTTTCCTTGGCCTCGACATTGTTCATGGTCTCGGCGGTCTGCTGGGCGAACAGCGCCACCAGCTGGTTGCGGATCAGCGGCTCATTGGCCTTGACCGCCTGGGCCGCCGGGTCGCCGGTCACCCGCAGGGCCACGTCGGCCTTGTAGACCTTGAGCTTGGGGCCGCCATCCAGGCCGTAGTTGCCCACGAAGGGCGGGGTCAGGCTGATGTAGCTGACTTTCGGCGCTTCGCCTTCTTTAGCCTCTTCGGCCATCGCTGCCACAGGCAGGGAGAGGGCCAGCAGCAACATGATCCACGCTTTCACAATTCGCTCCTTAATCCGGTTTGCGGCCTAGCATAAAGGCCCGCCAGCCTGAGCCCAAGCACAAGCTTATGGCTGGTTATCAGGGCCGGGCATGCTCGTTGACCACCTGGTTCACACTCCTACACTTATCGGCCACCACTCCCAAAGGAATAGCCCTGATGAAAGCCGTGCTGTGCAAAGTCTTCGGCCCTGCCGAAACGCTGGTGCTGGAAGAGGTCGCAAGCCCTGTGCCGAAGAAGAACGAGATCCTGCTGGACGTGCATGCCGCCGGGGTCAACTTCCCGGACACCCTGATCATCGAGGGCAAGTACCAGTTCAAGCCACCGTTCCCCTTCTCTCCGGGTGGTGAGGCGGCCGGCGTGGTCAGTGCAGTGGGCGAGAAGGTCAGCCATCTGAAGGCCGGCGACCGGGTCATGGCCCTGACCGGCTGGGGCAGCTTCGCCGAACAGGTGGCGGTGCCCGGCTATAACGTGCTGCCGATTCCCCAGGCCATGGACTTCAACACCGCCGCGGCCTTCAGCATGACCTACGGCACCTCGATGCATGCCCTCAAGCAACGGGGCAACCTGCAGCCCGGCGAAACCCTGCTGGTGCTCGGCGCTTCAGGTGGCGTGGGCCTGGCAGCGGTGGAGATCGGCAAGGCCATGGGGGCCCGGGTGATCGCCGCCGCCAGCAGCGCCGAGAAACTCGCCGTGGCCAAGGCCGCCGGTGCCGACGAATTGATCAACTACAGCGAGGCCAGCCTCAAGGACGAGATCAAGCGCCTGACAGGCGGCAATGGCGCCGATGTGATCTACGACCCGGTGGGCGGCGACCTGTTCGACCAGGCCGTCCGTTCCATCGCCTGGAACGGCCGGCTGCTGGTGGTGGGATTCGCCAGCGGGCGCATCCCCGAGCTGCCGGTGAACCTGGCCCTGCTCAAGGGTGCTGCGGTGGTAGGCGTGTTCTGGGGCTCCTTCGCCCAGCGCCAACCCCAGGACAATGCGGCGAACTTCCAGCAACTGTTCGCCTGGCACGCCGAAGGCAAGCTCAAGCCCTTGGTGTCGCAAGTCTATCCCCTGGCCGAGACGGCCCGGGCCATCGACGACCTCGGCCAGCGCAAGGCCGTGGGCAAGGTGGTGGTGCAGGTGCGCTGAGCCGCCAAGAGCTACGCCCTCAGCAGGCCTTGCAACGCTTGAGCCGCGCCTCCAGATTGCGATCCGGCATGGCGTGGCTGCGCAGGGCGTGGACCGTCTGCTCGACATAGTCGCGGGTGGTGCCGTAGCGCCCGCAGGCGCTTTCGAACACCTGGTTCAGCACGTGGTCCGGCAGGTTGCCGGCGTAGCTGGGCAGGTGCCGCTCCAATACGAACCCCAGCGCCTGGACCTGGTTGCCGTCTTCGAGGCGGCAGTTGAGCCAGTGCGGACGGTAGGAGGGATAAGGCATTTCCCGCAGCCACAGCGCATACAACGAATCTTCCAGGCACTCTTCCGACAATCGGTAGGCGAAACCGCTGCAGGAGCCGCCACGGTCCAGGCCGAAGACCAGGCCCGGTAGCTCGGGCGTCCCCCGGTGCTCGTGGGACCACAAATACAGGCCCCGGTGATAACCATGTACCCGCCCGCGTACCCGTTCGACCGCCGAGCACTCCGGACGCCAGATCAGCGAACCGTAGGCGAACAACCAGACCGGCCCGCCCTGATGGCGGGCCATGGTGGCTTGCATGGAGCTGCGAAGTTGTTCGTGGGTCAGCTGCGGCCCGAGATCGAGACGCGGAGGGTAAGCCAGGTTCAGGTAGCTGGATTCAAGGGCGGTCATGGCGAATAGCGTTCAGCTCCCCGCGAGAAAGAAGTTACTTAATAGAACGCCCGGCAGTAACTACAAGACACATAAGTTACAAGGCAAGGTAAGTAACAATAACCAAGGCTACTTAACTTGAAGGACAGGTATATAACCTACCGATATTTATCAAATTAGATAAATATCGATGGGCTATATAGCAAGTTATAACGCGCGGTACAGGGGCGGCAGGATCAGGACCGCGGAGCGTAGGCGAACACATCCGCACGCATCTGGTGGGCGTCCATGCCGGCGTTCACCAGGGCGTCGAGGGTGGCGTAGATCATCGCCGGCGAACCGCTGGCATAGACATGCACCGACGACAGGTCGTCGATGTCCTCGCTCACGGCCTCATGCAGCATGCCGCAGCGCCCTTCCCAGCCACACAGGTCGCTGACCACCTTGTGCAGGTAGAGATTGGGCAGTTGCTGCCACTGGTCCCAGTGCTCCAGCTGGTAGAAGTCCTCGGGCCGGCGTACACCCCAATACAGGTGCACCGGGTGCTTGAAACCCTTGGCCCGGCAATGCTCGATCAAGCTGTGCATCTGCGCCATGCCGGTGCCAGCGGCGATCAGCACCAGCGGACCATCGGGCAGCTCGGCCAGGTGGGTGTCGCCAAACGGCAACTCGACCCGGGCCATGCCGTTGCGCTGCAGTTGTTCCATCAGGCTTTGCGCGCTGTTTTCCCGGGCCAGCACATGCAGCTCCAGGTCACGCCCGCAGTGAGGCGCCGATGCCAGGGAAAACGCCGACTTCTCGCCGTTGTCCCGCTCCAGCAGCAAATATTGGCCGGCGTGGTAGCGCGGCGGCTTGCCCGCCGGCGCCCGCAGCCGGACCCGCCAGACATCACCGCCGACTTCCAGGCATTCAACGAGCTGACACGACAGGCTGCGCACCGGCAACTCTCCCAGCGCAAGGACGCCGTCCCACAACACGATGCAGTCTTGCAGCGGCTCCGCGATACAAGTGTAGAACTCGCCGTGGTCACGCACATCGCCGGCCTGCCGCACGCTGCCTTCCACCAACAGGGCAGCACAGACGTGACAGTTGCCATTGCGGCAGCTCTGGGGGCAGTCATAGCCCAGGCGCCTCGCCGCATCGAGAATACGCTCGCCGGGCAGTGTCTCTAGCACCGCTCCGGAGGGCTGCAAGGTTACACGCATCAATCTATTCCTAATTGATTCCAGATGGCATCGATCCGGCGGGTGACCGCCTCATCCTTGACGATGACCCGTCCCCACTCTCTGGTGGTTTCTCCGGGCCACTTGTGAGTGGCGTCCAGCCCCATCTTCGAACCCAGGCCGGATACCGGCGAGGCGAAGTCGAGGTAGTCGATCGGGGTGTTGTCGATCATCACCGTGTCGCGCTTGGGGTCCATGCGCGTGGTGATGGCCCAGATCACGTCGTTCCAGTCCCTGGCGTTGATATCGTCGTCGGTGACGATAACGAACTTGGTGTACATGAACTGTCGCAGGAACGACCACACGCCGAGCATTACGCGCTTGGCGTGGCCCGGGTACTGCTTCTTCATGGTCACCACCGCCATGCGGTACGAGCAGCCCTCGGGCGGCAGGTAGAAGTCGGTGATCTCCGGGAATTGCTTCTGCAGGATCGGCACGAACACTTCGTTGAGCGCCACGCCGAGGATCGCCGGCTCATCCGGCGGACGCCCGGTGTAGGTGCTGTGGTAGATCGGCTTGGTGCGATGGGTGATGCGTTCCACGGTGAACACCGGGAAGCTGTCCACTTCGTTGTAGTAGCCGGTGTGGTCGCCATAGGGGCCTTCCGGGGCCATTTCGCCCGGATGGATCACGCCCTCGAGGATGATCTCGGCGGTGGCCGGGACCTGCAGGTCATTGCCCCGGCACTTCACCAGCTCGGTGCGGTTGCCCCGCAGCAGGCCGGCGAAGGCGTATTCGGACAGGGTGTCCGGCACCGGGGTCACGGCTCCGAGGATGGTGGCCGGGTCGGCCCCCAGGGCCACGGAAACCGGAAATGGCTGGCCCGGGTGCTTTTCGCACCACTCGCGATAATCCAGCGCGCCGCCACGGTGGCTCAACCAGCGCATGATCACCTTGTTGCGCCCAATCACCTGTTGCCGATAGATGCCCAGGTTTTGCCGGTCCTTGTTCGGTCCGCGGGTCACCGTCAGGCCCCAGGTGATCAGCGGCGCCACGTCGCCCGGCCAGCAATGCTGGATCGGCAACTGCGAAAGGTCGACATCGTCGCCCTCGACCATCACTTCCTGGCACACCGCGTCCTTGACCACCTTCGGCGCCATCGACACGACCTTCTTGAAGATCGGCAGCTTGGACCAGGCATCCTTCAGGCCCTTGGGCGGCTCGGGTTCCTTGAGGAAGGCCAGCAGCTTGCCGATCTCGCGCAATTCGTCGGTGGACTCGGCGCCCATGCCCATGGCCACCCGCTCGGGGGTGCCGAACAGGTTGCCCAGCACCGGGATGTCGAAACCCGTGGGTTTTTCGAACAGCAGCGCCGGGCCCTTGGCGCGCAGGGTGCGGTCGCAGACTTCGGTCATTTCCAGGACAGGAGAGATGGGAACCTGGATGCGCTTGAGTTCACCGCGCTGTTCCAGGCCACGAATGAAGTCGCGCAAATCGCGATACTGCATGCAAGAGCCTCGTGTTGGCCGTATCGGTCGGGGTGCAGAGTGTAGCGCCGTTCAGGCCGCAATGGCCAAAGTGCAGACAGCAAAAAGCCGGGTTGCCCCGGCTTTCGCTCGACCTGCTGATGTTACTTGCGTTTCATCGACAGGAAGAATTCATCGTTGGTCTTGGTCTGCTTCAGCTTGTCGACCAGGAACTCGATGGCGGCGACTTCATCCATCGGATGCAGCAGCTTGCGCAGGATCCACATGCGCTGCAGCTCGTCGTCGGCCGTCAGCAGCTCTTCGCGGCGGGTACCGGACTTGTTGATGTTGATGGCCGGGAATACGCGCTTCTCGGCGATACGACGGTCCAGGGGCAGTTCCATGTTGCCGGTACCCTTGAACTCTTCGTAGATCACTTCGTCCATCTTCGAGCCGGTCTCGACCAGCGCGGTAGCGATGATGGTCAGCGAGCCGCCTTCCTCGATGTTCCGCGCGGCGCCGAAGAAACGCTTGGGTTTCTCCAGGGCGTGGGCATCGACACCACCGGTCAGGACCTTGCCGGAGCTCGGGATCACGGTGTTGTAGGCACGGGCCAGGCGGGTGATGGAGTCCAGCAGGATCACCACGTCCTTCTTGTGCTCGACCAGGCGCTTGGCCTTCTCGATCACCATCTCGGCCACTTGCACGTGGCGGGTTGGCGGCTCGTCGAAGGTGGAGGCGACCACTTCGCCACGCACGGTGCGCTGCATCTCGGTCACTTCTTCCGGACGTTCGTCGATCAGCAGGACGATTAGGTGGCACTCGGGGTTGTTGCGGGTGATGTTGGCCGCAATGTTCTGCAGCATGATCGTTTTACCCGCTTTCGGCGGAGCGACGATCAGGCCACGCTGGCCCTTGCCGATCGGGGCGCACAGGTCGATGACACGGCCGGTGAGGTCTTCGGTGGAACCGTTGCCGGCTTCCATCTTCAGGCGATCGTTGGGGAACAGCGGGGTCAAGTTCTCGAACAGGATCTTGTTCTTGGCGTTCTCGGGACGGTCGTAGTTGATGGTATCGACCTTGAGCAGCGCGAAGTAACGCTCGCCTTCCTTCGGAGGGCGGATCTTGCCAACGATGGTGTCACCGGTGCGCAAGTTGAAGCGACGGATCTGGCTTGGCGACACGTAGATATCGTCCGGCCCGGCCAGGTAGGAGGCATCGGAGGAGCGAAGGAAGCCGAAGCCGTCCTGGAGGATCTCCAGCACGCCATCACCGGAGATTTCCTCACCGCTTTTCGCGTGCTTTTTCAGCAGGGAGAAAATCACGTCCTGCTTGCGCGAACGGGCCATATTTTCTATGCCCATCTGTTCGGCCAATTCGAGCAGTTCGGTAATCGGCTTTTGCTTGAGTTCAGTCAGATTCATATAGGAATGACGTAATCATTTATAGAGGGGGAAATTAAGCTTTTGGCTTAATGAGGCCGCGCCGCGGAGAAGGCGACAGGATCGCGTACTTATTCGAAGGAGAGCGTCGGCGACGGCTTGCAGGGGGCACTGGAGAAACCAGTGCGGGGCCGAATGTAACACCTGAGTTTCGGAGCGTCTAGCCCTCAATTACGAAAAAGCCCCGCATTTTGCGGGGCCTTTTCTAACATGCTGAAACCGAGGTTCAGATGTTCGCGTCGAGGAAAGCCGCCA
The DNA here is from genome assembly GCF_058781435.1 of Pseudomonas sp. FW507-12TSA. NCBI lineage: Bacteria > Pseudomonadati > Pseudomonadota > Gammaproteobacteria > Pseudomonadales > Pseudomonadaceae > Pseudomonas > Pseudomonas sp. FW507-12TSA. Next base: position 11,827 of record NZ_JBYSWT010000026.1, on the reverse strand, counting down.
GTTGCGACTTCGACAGCGCACCGACCTTGGTGGCTTCAACGTTACCGTTCTTGAACAGCATCAGGGTCGGGATACCACGTACGCCATGCTTGGCCGGGGTTTCCTGGTTCTCGTCGATGTTCAGTTTGGCAACGGTGAGCTTGCCCTTGTAGGTCTCGGCAATTTCGTCCAGAACCGGAGCGATCATTTTGCATGGGCCGCACCACTCAGCCCAGTAGTCGACCAGTACAGCGCCTTCGGCCTTGAGTACATCGGTCTCGAAGCTGGCGTCGCTGACGTGTTTGATGAGATCGCTGCTCATGGAATTCTCCAGGTTGTAAGCAAAAAAACGTGGCCCATCATATCTGCCCTTCCTGCGTTCAGGAAGCCGCAGGTGATTGACTCTCACTATGGTGCCCCTTGAGTTTGGGTATAGCTCAGCCCGGCGCAAAGCGAGAATTCCACCGATGCCTATAAAAGCCGGGACAACTTCGTGCGGCATCTCCTATTAATGTCGTCGAGGCCGCTACATGTGCCTTTCCACGCGGTCCAGGCGCCCTTCGGGCAATCCTGCGCACGAATATCGACCGGATGAGCGGTAGCACCAGCGCTCTCAAGTCCCTCATGGCACATCTGGGAATGCTGGCTGGCGCAAGGTTTGATGCGATGCATCAACGCATTGGCCACTGCGCGTTGGCGCGAGCCGTTGATCGTGGCAGGATGGCGAGGTTATCGACCGAGACCCCAGCCATGCCCCAATCCCAAGCCAAGAATCTGTCCTTGATCGCCGCGATCGATCTGGGCTCCAACAGCTTTCACATGGTCGTGGCCAAGGCCCGGAACGGTGAAATCCGCATTCTCGAGCGATTGGGTGAAAAGGTTCAATTGGCCGCCGGCATCAATGAAGAACGCCAGCTCAACGAAGAATCCATGCAACGCGGGCTCGACTGCCTCAAGCGTTTCGCCCAGCTGATCAACGGCATGCCCCAGGGCACCGTGCGCATCGTAGGCACCAACGCCCTGCGCGAGGCTCGCAACCGTGGCGAGTTCATTCGCCGGGCCGAAGAGATCCTAGGCCACCCGGTGGAAGTCATCTCCGGACGTGAAGAAGCGCGCCTGATCTACCTCGGGGTTTCCCATACCCTCGCCGACACCCCCGGCAAGCGCCTGGTGGCCGACATCGGCGGCGGCAGTACCGAGTTCATCATTGGCCAGCGCTTCGAGCCCCTGCTGCGCGAAAGCCTGCAGATGGGCTGCGTGAGCTTCACCCAACGCTATTTCCGCGACGGCAAGATCACCCCGGCCCGCTACGCCCAGGCCTACACCGCCGCACGCCTGGAAATCATGAGCATCGAACATGCGCTGCATCGCCTGACCTGGGATGAAGCCATCGGCTCCTCCGGCACCATTCGCGCCATCGGCCTGGCCCTCAAGGCCGGCGGCCAGGGCAGCGGCGAGATCAACGTCGAAGGCCTGGCCTGGCTCAAGCGCAAGCTGTTCAAGCTCGGCGACGTCGACAAGATCGACTTCGAAGGCATCAAGCCCGACCGCCGGGCCATCTTCCCTGCTGGCCTGGCGATCCTCGAGGCGATCTTCGATGCCCTGGAATTGCAGCGCATGGATCACTGCGAAGGCGCCCTGCGCGAAGGTGTGCTCTACGACCTGCTGGGCCGTCATCACCATGAAGACGTCCGCGAGCGCACCTTGGGCTCGCTGATGGAGCGCTACCACGTGGACCTGGAACAGGCTTCGCGGGTCGAAGGCAAGGCCCTGCGCTCCTTCGACCAGGTCGCGGCCGACTGGGACCTGGAAGACGGCATCTGGCGCGAGCTGCTGGGCTGGGCCGCCAAGGTGCATGAAGTGGGCCTGGATATCGCCCACTATCACTACCACAAGCACGGCGCCTACCTGATCGAACACTCGGACCTGGCTGGCTTCTCCCGTGAGGACCAGCAAATGCTGGCCCTGCTGGTACGCGGTCACCGCCGCAATATTCCCAGGGAGAAGTTCGCCGAGTTCGGCGACGACGGCATCAAGCTGATCCGTCTGTGCGTGCTGCTGCGCTTCGCCATCCTGTTCCACCATATCCGCGGTACCCAGCAGATGCCCCAGGTGCAGCTCAGCGCCAACGGCGACCAGCTGGACGTGCAGTTCCCGGCCAACTGGCTGGATGAAAACCAGCTGACCCAGGCGGACTTCGCCCTCGAGGCCGAGTGGCTGACCCGGGTCGGCATCGTACTCAACGTCAGCTGAGCCCAGCTCCGGTCAAACAAAAAGGCCAGCCCGATCACTCGGGCTGGCCTTTTTCATTGGCGCCGGCTGAACCTAGCGCACCGGCAAGACCGGGCTGCCAAGGCGCTCCAGCAAGGTAGCCTGGGCGCTACGCGGGTTCTGGTTGCCGGTCGGCGTGTTGCGCACATAGCGCCCGTCGGACTGCAGGCTCCAGCTGTGGGTGTTATCGGTGAGATAACTCTCCAGCTCCTTCTTGACCCGCAGGATCAGCTTCTTGCCCTCCACCGGGAAGCAGGTCTCGACCCGCTTGTCGAGGTTGCGCTCCATCCAGTCGGCGCTGGACAGGAACATCTGCTCTTCGCCGCCGTTGAGGAAGTAGAACACCCGGGTGTGCTCCAGGAAGCGCCCGATGATCGAGCGCACGTGGATGTTGTGCGACACCCCGGCGATCCCCGGACGCAGGCAGCACATGCCACGCACCACCAGGTCGATGCGCACGCCGGACTGGCTGGCCTTGTACAGCGCGCGGATGATCTTCGGATCGGTCAGCGAGTTGAACTTGGCGATGATGTGCGCCGGCTTGCCGTCCAGGGCGAACTGGGTCTCCCGGGCGATCATGTCGAGCATGCCCTTCTTCAGGGTGAACGGCGCATGCAAGAGCTTCTTCATGCGCAGGGTCTTGCCCATGCCGATCAGCTGGCTGAACAGCTTGCCGACGTCCTCGCACAGCGCATCGTCGGAAGTCAGCAGGCTGTAGTCGGTGTACAGGCGGGCGTTGGCCGCATGGTAGTTACCCGTGCCCAGGTGCGCATAACGCACGATCTCGCCCTGCTCGCGCCGCAGGATCAGCATCATCTTGGCGTGGGTCTTGAAGCCCACCACGCCGTAGATCACCACCGCGCCGGCCGCTTGCAGGCGGCTGGCCATCTGCAGGTTGGACTCTTCGTCGAAGCGCGCGCGCAGTTCGATCACCGCCGTGACCTCCTTGCCGTTACGCGCCGCATCCACCAGGGCGTCGACGATCTCCGAGTTGGCCCCGGAGCGGTACAGGGTCTGGCGCACCGCCAGCACGTGGGGATCCTTGGCGGCCTGGCGCAGCAGGTCGATCACCGGGGTGAAGGACTCGAAGGGATGCAGCAGCAGGATGTCCTGCTTGCTAACGACGCTGAAGATGTTCTCGCTGTTCTGCAGCAACTTGGGAATCTGCGGGGTGAACGGCGGGTGCTGCAGCTCCGGATGGCTGTCCAGGCCAGTGATGCTGAACAGGCGCGTGAGGTTCACCGGACCATTGACCTGGTAGAGCTCGGTCTCATGCAGGTTGAACTGCTTGAGCAGGTAGTCCGACAGGTGCTTGGGGCAGGTATCGGCCACTTCCAGGCGCACCGCGTCGCCGTAACGGCGGGAGAACAGCTCGCCGCGCAGGGCACGGGCCAGGTCCTCGACGTCCTCGGAATCCAGTGCCAGGTCGGCGTTTCGAGTCAGGCGGAACTGATAGCAGCCTTTTACCTTCATGCCCTGGAACAGGTCATCGGCATGGGCATGGATCATCGACGACAGGAACACATAGTTGTCGCCAGGACCACCCACCTCTTCCGGCACCCGGATGATCCGCGGCAACAGGCGCGGGGCCGGGATGATCGCAAGGCCCGAGTCGCGGCCGAAGGCGTCGATGCCTTCCAGCTCGACGATGAAGTTCAGGCTCTTGTTCACCAGTAGCGGGAAGGGGTGCGTCGGATCCAGGCCGATGGGGGTGATGATCGGCGCGATCTCGTCGCGAAAGTAGCGACGGACCCAGGTCTTGAGCTTGGCGGTCCAGTAGCGACGGCGGATGAAGCGGATCTGGTGCTTCTCCAGCTCCGGCAACAGGATGTCGTTGAGGATCGCGTACTGGCGATCCACATGACCGTGCACCAGGTCGCTGATGCGTGCCAGCGCCTGGTGCGGTTGCAGGCCGTCGGCGCCAGCCTGTTCACGGGCGAAGGTGATCTGCTTCTTCAGGCCGGCGACCCGGATCTCGAAGAACTCGTCCAGGTTGCTGGAGAAGATCAGCAGGAACTTCAGGCGCTCCAGCAGTGGATAGGACTCGTCCAGCGCCTGCTCCAGCACGCGGATGTTGAACTGCAGTTGCGACAGCTCGCGGTGGATGTACAGGCTGCTGTCGTCCAGGTTGGGGATGACGATGGCCGGTACCGGTTGCGCCTCGGTGGCCGGGGCCGCGGGAACGGGCTCCAGCTCCGGCGGGGTCTCGGCTACTTGCTCGACCACTGGCTGGGCTTCTTTTACGGCAACTTCTGTGAGTCCTTCGGTATTCATCGCGTGTTCCTGGGAGGGCTATTTTTGCTCTCGTAACAATTGAGCAGCACGAACGGCAAAGTAAGTCAGGATGCCATCGGCACCTGCACGTTTAAAAGCAGTCAGGGACTCGAGAACGACCCCCTCGGCCAACCATCCATTCTGGATCGCCGCCATGTGCATGGCGTACTCGCCGCTGACCTGATAGACGAAGGTCGGCACCTTGAAGGCGTCCTTGACCCGCCAGAGGATGTCCAGGTAAGGCATCCCCGGCTTGACCATGACCATGTCCGCGCCTTCGGCCAGGTCCGCCGCCACTTCATGCAGGGCTTCCTCGGCATTGGCCGGGTCCATCTGGTACGAGGCCTTATCGGCCTTGCCCAGGTTCAGCGCCGACCCCACCGCATCGCGGAACGGCCCGTAGTAGGCGCTGGCGTACTTGGCCGAATAGGCCATGATCCGCACGTTGACATGACCCGCCAGCTCCAGCGCTTCGCGGATCGCCTGGACGCGACCGTCCATCATGTCCGAGGGTGCCACCACCTGGGCTCCGGCTTCGGCGTGGGACAGGGCCTGGCGCACCAGGGCATCGACCGTGACGTCGTTCTGCACGTAGCCCTGTGCGTCGAGAATGCCGTCCTGGCCGTGGGTGGTGAACGGGTCCAGGGCGACGTCGGTGATCACCCCGAGGTGCGGGAAGCGTTCGCGCAAGGCACGGGTGGCACGCTGGGCGATGCCAGCCGGGTTCCAGGCTTCGGCAGCGTCCAGGGACTTGAGTTCCCCGGGCGTCACCGGGAACAGGGCCAGGGCGGGAATCCCCAGCTCGACCCAGTGCGCCGCCTCTTCCAGCAGCAGGTCGACGCTCAGGCGCTCGACGCCCGGCATCGAGGCCACCGCCTCACGGCGATTCTCGCCGTCGAGCACGAACACCGGCAGGATCAGGTCGTCCACGCTCAAGCGATTCTCGCGCACCAGACGTCGGGAAAAGTCATCGCGACGGTTACGCCGCAGACGAGTGGCCGGAAACAGACGATTGGCGGGAGTAAAGCTCACGACGGACTCCATGGCCCGCGCTGGCGGGCGAGCGTGACAGTTATAAGCGGGCATTATGACGAACAGATGACAGTTATGCTCAAGCTGTTGACCGACAGCAACACACATTGTCATTGAGGGGAAATGTTCACGTCGAGACACATTTCGATACTTTCCCCAACGCCGTCGAAGGGGTAGGCTGCGCGTTCATTTCGCCAGCATCCAGACAATGCTCCAACAATTTCTTCAGGATTTCGGCTACTTCGCCCTCTTTCTCGGCACGTTCTTCGAAGGCGAGACCATTCTGGTTCTAGCCGGGTTTCTCGCGTTCCGTGGATACATGGATATCAACCTGGTGATGGTGGTTGCCTTCTTCGGCAGCTATGCCGGTGACCAACTGTGGTACTTCCTGGGGCGCAAGCATGGCCGCAAGTTGCTGGCGCGCAGGCCGCGCTGGCAGATGATGGGCGATCGGGCACTGGAGCACATCCGCAAGCACCCGGACATCTGGGTGTTGAGCTTCCGCTTCGTCTATGGCCTGCGTACCGTGATGCCGGTGGCCATTGGCCTGTCCGGCTATCCGCCGGGACGCTACCTGCTGCTCAACGGCATTGGCGCGGCGATCTGGGCGGTAGCCCTGGCGCAGGCAGCCTTCCACTTCGGCGCCGTCATGGAAGGCATGCTCGGCAGCATCAAGAAGTACGAGCTGTGGGTCCTGGGCGCCCTGCTGGTCCTGGGCTTCTGCCTGTGGCTGCGGCGGCGTTTCAAGAATGCCCGCCTGGCCAAGCAGATCTACGAAGCCGAACAAGCCGAGCAGCACAACAAGCCGGCCGAGTAAGCGGCCCCTACGCGGCGCCTGGACATGGGCGCCGCGACTCTCGACTCCTCGAACCCCTACTCCTCGAACTCCTGAACTCGCGCACCCAACGGCTTTCCAAGACGGTATGGCCGCGGCTCGACGCGCCCGGAAAAATCCCGGCCCGATCGTGATATCCCTCTGCGGCGACTGATGACAAACTGCCGGACATTTAGCGTGATGAACCTGGAGAAACCCCATGAGCAAAAAAGTTGCAGTGATCCTTTCCGGTTGCGGAGTCTTCGACGGCGCCGAGATCCATGAAAGCGTGATCACCCTGCTGCGCCTCGACCAGCGTGGTGCCCAGGTGCAGTGCTTCGCCCCGGACATCCCGCAGATGCACGTGCTCAACCACCTGACCGGGGACACCATGCCCGAGACCCGCAACGTCCTGGTGGAATCGGCGCGCATCGCCCGCGGCGAGGTCAAGGACCTGCGCGAGGCCAAGGTCGAGGACTTCGACGCGCTGATCGTTCCCGGGGGCTTCGGCGCCGCCAAGAACCTCTCCAGCTTCGCCACCGAAGGCGCGGCCTGCTCGGTCCAGGCCGATGTCCTGGCCCTGGCCGAAGCCTTCGCCGAAGCCGGCAAGCCGGTGGGCCTGATGTGCATCGCCCCGGCCATGGCCGCGAAGATCTATGGCCCCGGCGTGACATGCACCATCGGCAACGATGCCGACACCGCCGCAGCCCTGGGCAAGATGGGCGCCAACCATGCCGAGTGCGCGGTGGACGAGATCATCGAGGACAAGGCACGCAAGCTGGTGACCACTCCGGCCTACATGCTGGCGCAGTCCATCAGCCAGGCCGCCGCCGGCATCAACAAGCTGGTGGACCGAGTACTGGAGCTGACCCACGAAGGCCAGCAGTAACAACTACGCCAACGGCCGGGGAGCGCGTGCTCCCCCGCCGCATCAGCCCTGGCGCGCCAGCCTGGTCAGGATCCGGTCCAGGGCATTGGCGAACGCCTGCTTCTCCCGATCCCCATAGGGCGCTTGCCCGCCGCTGACCTGGCCCTGCTCCCGCAAGTCGGTGAACAGGTTGCGTACCGCCAGGCGCTCGCCCATGTTCTGCGCATCGAACTCCTTGCCCCGTGGGTCGAGGGCCGCCACGCCCTTTTTCACCAATCGGTCGGCCAAGGGCACGTCGCTGCAGATCACCAGCTCGCCGGGCACCGCGTGCTCCACCAGGTAGTCGTCCGCGGCATCCGGGCCACTGGGCACCACGATGAGCTTGACGCAGGCGAACGGCGGCTTGATCTGCGGCTGCCCCGCCACCAGCAGTACCTCGAACTGGCGCTTGAGAGCAAAGCGCACCACTTGTTCCTTGGCGGCCTTGGGACAAGCGTCGGCATCGATCCAGACACGCATCGAATCTTCTCCTTACACAATGCAAAACGGGCAAGCCGCTGTAGGAGCGACTTGCCCGCGAGGGTCAGGCCTCGGTTCAGGAGGCCTGCAGGCGGCGCTTCTCGCTCATCCGGCTGCGGCTGTAGAGTACCGCGATCGCCACGATCGCCATGGCCTGGGCCCCCAGCGAGTAGGCGTCGGCATGGATGCCCAGCCAGTCGAAGTCGAAGAACGGCACCGGCCGGGTACCGAAGATCCCCGCTTCCTGCAGTGCCTTGACGCCATGGCCGGCGAAAACCACCGACAAGGCGCACAGCAATGCGGCGTTGATGCTGAAGAACAGCGCCAGAGGCAGCTTGGCCGAACCCCGCAGGATCACCCAGGCCAGACCCACCAGCAGCACCAGGGCGGTGCCGCCACCGGCCAGCACCGCGTTGTGTCCGGCTGGACCGGCCTGCAGCCACAGGGTTTCGTAGAACAGGATCACTTCGAACAGCTCGCGGTAAACCGAGAAGAACGCCAGCACGGCGAACCCGAAGCGACCGCCGCCGCCCACCAGGCTGCTCTTGATGTAGTCCTGCCAGGCCGCCGCGTGCCGGCGGTCGTGCATCCATACCCCGAGCCACAACACCATCACGCTGGCGAACAGCGCGGTGGCGCCTTCCAGCAACTCGCGCTGGGAACCGCTGACATCGATCACATAGGCCGCCAGGGCCCAGGTTCCCAGGCCGGCCAACAGGGCCAGGCCCCAGCCGACGTTGACGCTGCGTACCGCCGACTGCTGGCCGGTGTTGCGCAGGAAGGCGAGGATCGCCGCCAGCACCAGGATGGCTTCCAGGCCCTCGCGCAGCAGGATCAGCAAGCCGGAGATGAAGCTCAGGGACCAGCTCAGGCTGTCGCCGCCCAGCCGTTCCGCGGACTCCTTGAGCTTGGCCTTGGCTGCGTCCAGGCGCTGCTCGGCCTGTTCCACCGCCAGCCCATCCTGCAGCGACTGACGGTAGGCCATCAGGGCTTTCTCGGTGTCCTTGCGCACAGCGGTGTCGACGTTGTCCAGGGAGCTTTCCACCAGCTCGAACCCTTCCAGGTAGGCTGCCACCGAAAGATCGTAGGCCTGCTCACGATCGCCGTTGCGATAGGCCGCGAGGCTCTTGTCCAGGGTCGACGCGGTGTAGTCCAGCAATTGCCCCGGACCGCGCTTGACCTGCGGTGGCTGGGCCCGCTGGGCCCGGAAAGTCGCCGCGGCCCGTGGCCCCTGGGCGGCCAGGACCTCCCCCGGGGTCTGCCGGGCCAGGTCCGCCAGATTGAAGTCCTGCTCGCCCTTGGCCGCTGCCGGATCGGCGCTGAAGCCGGCAATGTAGGTCGCCAGGTCCCAACGCTGGCGGTCATCCAGCTGATCGGCGAAGGACGGCATGTCGGTGCCCTCCACTCCCAGTCCCAAGGTGTTGTAGATGGCGTACAGGCTCAGGCGATCCAGGCGCTCGGAATCCCGCAGGTTGGCCGGCGGCGGCGTCATGCCCAGGCCCGCCGGGCCGTCACCGGCCCCTTGCTGGCCATGGCATACCGAACAGTGCTGGGCGTACAACGGCGCTCCACGGGAAGGATCCGGGGTGATGACCGGGGCCTGGCTGACCTCGTAGGCCACCGCCAGCCGAGCGCCCATCTGCCGTGCCTGATGCGCTACCTGGCCGCCATCCACACGGTCGGCGACCGCCTTGCGCAAGCTGGCGATGTCCTGCTCCAGCTCGGCCTTCTCCGGCTTGGCCGGCAAGTCGGCGATCAACCCCTGCAAGACCCCAAGAAACTCCACCTGCTCACGGTACTCGGACTCATCGATGACCTTGCCGTCCGCCACCGTGGCCGGGTAGTCCGCGCCGATGTAGTCCAGCAAATGCAAGGCCTTGGGCGCGCCATCGACGGTATCGGCCAGGAGATTGGAGCTGCAGAACACCAGTACCGGCAGTACCAGCAGCGCCAGTAAACGGGAAGGGGCAGTCATGAATGATTCTCAAAGGGAAATACGAAGTAACATATTGTTCCCTTCCAATCGGTTTCACTCAAGGTTTATCGGCCCTCTGAAACATCTTCAGCCCGCAAGCACTAGCCCTGCGGTTCCTCCTCTGCTGTTTCTTGCGTAGCCTCGCGGCCAGGCCGATGGCACCGGCACAGGTATTAATCGGGTTAACGCACATTGTCGGCATCTATTGCCGAGCAAGCGTTTCAGCACCGGCAAGCTCATGTTTCCTCTGCACTGCCTGCCGCAACAGCCCGCAACTGCGCGTCGAAGATCTCCGCAAGTCATTGTCCGATACTGGCAATCACCGATCAAAACAACATTAAAAAGCCATTACAGCGCCAGGTCCGATGTCTATAATGCCGCGCCCTCGTTATCGCGAATCGCTATTCAAGCTCCTTTTTTAATGAGGAATTGGCAGGTGTCCAGCTTTCCTGCCAGAGGGTTCGTCCAGCCCGACCCGCAGCCAGGCTGTTTCATTCAGGGAAGAAGAAGTACCCATGGCATCCCGCGCCCTCACCACGGTTGCGCTCGGCGCAATCACCCTGCTTGCCGGCTGTTCGGTCTTTCGCAGCTACGACAGCGAACTCCAGGAAACCAACCAGCAGCTTCGCGCCGGCAACCTCGATGCCGCCCTGACCCTGCTGGAAAAGAACAACCAGGGTGGAGACAAGGACCTGCTCTATTACTTCGAAAAAGGTGAACTGCTGCGCGCCAAGGGCGACCTGGCCGGCAGCCAGGCAGCCTGGGGCCACGCCGACCAAGTGGTGGGCAACTGGGAAGACTCGGTCAAGTTCGACAGCGAGAAATACCTGGCCCAGTTCGGTAGTTTCCTGATCAACGACAAGGTCCGCCGCTACGAAGGCTACGACTACGAAAAGGTCATGCTGACCACCCAGATGGCCATGAACCTGCTGGCCAGCAACGACTTCGACGGCGCCCGCATGGCGATCAAGAAGACCCACGAACGCGAGGCGGTGATCGCCGAACTGCGGGACAAGGAATACCTCAAGCGCGAGGACGAAGCCGAGAAGCAAGGAATCAAGACCCAGTACAAGGACCTCCAGGGCTACCCGGTGGCCGCCCTCGACGCCCCGGAAGTGACCAACCTGAAGAACAGCTACCAGAGCGCCTTCAGCCACTACCTGGCGGGCTTCGTCTACGAGGCCCTGGGCGAGAAGGACCTGGCGGCCCCCGGTTACCGCAAGGCCGCCGAGTTGCGTCCCAACACACCGCTGCTGGAACAGGCCCTGCTGAACCTGGACGCCCCGGTGGAACCGGTACAGGTCGAGGCTCCGGCCAAGGCCTCGGGCAAGAACAAACGCAAGGTCGCGGCCAAGGCCCCGGTCCGCCCACCGGCGCCAGCGGCCCTGGCAGCGGATGAAAGCGAAGTGCTGATCGTGGTGCAGAGCGGCCTGGCCCCGGCCCGTGACTCGGTACGCATCCCCTTGCCCATCCCGATCCACGACAAGCTGGTGATCACCCCGCTGTCGTTCCCGGTGATCAAGGCCGACACCTCGACCCAGGCCTTCGCCCAGATCGGCATCGACGGCCGGCAGCAGGACCTGACCCTGCTCAACAGCACCACTGCCATGTCCCGCCGCGCCCTGCGCGACGACATGCCGGGCATCATCCTGCGCACCACCGTGCGCGCCGTGACCCGTGGCGTCGCGCAAAAGAACCTGAACGAGGCCAACCCCCTGGCCGGCCTCGCCGTGGGCCTGGCCTCGGCCATCACCGAAGGCGCCGACACCCGCACCTGGCGCACCCTGCCGGACGCCACCCAGGTGACACGCCTGCGCCTCAAGCAGGGCGAGCACAGGCTCAGCCTGCCCAGCGCCCTGGGCGGCACCCAGGTGCTGGTCAAGGTCGACCAGCGCTACCAGGTGATCGCCCTGCGCGTGGTCGGCAACCAGGTGTTCAGCAGCGGCCTGGCCGCCCACGTCATCCCGAACAACGTCGGCCAGAACATGGCCAGCAACCAACGTCCCTGAGCGGAGCATCCCATGCGCCTGAAACTTCTCGCCGTCGCTGCCCTGGCCCTCCTGGCCGGCTGCGCCACCCCACCACCTCCCGCCCC
>NZ_JBYSWT010000025.1:0-121019 GCF_058781435.1 Pseudomonas sp. FW507-12TSA | reverse complement strand
GTCTCAACCGAGGCGCGCATTCTACAGCAGCCTCACTTGCTGTCAAGTGATTTTTTTAAGAAGTTTTCAAAGTTTCCCTTGTAACTTCAACCACTTGCGCTTTCGATCTCTCGTTAGCGGGAGGCGAATTCTACAGCGTTACACGCTGCTGTCAACACCTCTTTTTAACCGCTTTCGATCGAGAGGATCGAAACGCTAACAAGGCTACCTTCGCTGCCTTATCAGCTCCTTTCGGGCTTCGATGGACTGAAGCGTGACCGCTGTCGAAATCTTCGTAACTCGTTGAATTTCAAGGAGTTTTTCGTTTCGACTGCGCCGGAAGTGGGGCGAATTATAGACCTGTAGAATCTGCCGTCAACACTTATTTTCATAAATCTGTCACATCGGTCAAAAAAGCTCATAAATGCCAAGGCCGGCCCTCTCGGGCCGGCCTTGGACAGCGTCTTGCTTAAAGGCTAGGGAAAGCGAATTGCGAAGCCTCATGGCTAGCCCGTTGTGGCCAGCGCTGGGTAATGGCCTTGCGGCGAGTGTAGAAACGCACACCATCGGGACCATAGGCATGCAAGTCGCCGAACAGCGAACGCTTCCAGCCACCAAAGCTGTGGTAGGCCACTGGCACCGGCAGCGGTACGTTTACCCCCACCATGCCCACTTCGATCTCGTCGCAGAACAAACGTGCCGCCTCACCATCCCGGGTAAAGATGCACGTGCCATTGCCATACTCATGATCGTTGATCAGTTGCATGGCCTCTTCCAGGCTGTTGACCCGCACGATGCACAACACCGGCCCGAAGATCTCTTCTTTATAGATACGCATCTGCGGAGTCACGCGATCGAACAGGCAGCCACCCAGGAAGAAGCCCTCCTCGTGACCCGCCACACTCAAGCCTCGGCCATCAACCACCAGCTGTGCGCCGGCAGCCACGCCGTCTTCCACATAACCGCTGACCTTGTCCTTTGCCTGGGCGGTGACCAGTGGCCCCATGTCCAGGCCGCAGGAAGTGCCGGCACCGATCTTCAGCGCCTTGATCTGCGGCACCAGCTTGGCCACCAGGGCATCAGCCACCTGGTCTCCCACACACACCGCAACCGAAATCGCCATGCAACGCTCGCCGCAGGAACCATAAGCCGCGCCCATCAATGCACTGACGGCATTATCCAGGTCGGCATCCGGCATCAGCACCGCATGGTTCTTCGCTCCACCCAGCGCCTGGACGCGCTTGCCGCGCTTGGTGCCTTCGGCATAGATGTATTCGGCAATCGGCGTCGAGCCGACAAAACTCAGGGCCTTGACCTCCGGAGCCTCGATCAGCGCATCCACCGCAGTCTTGTCGCCATGCACCACGTTCAGCACGCCCCTGGGCAGCCCGGCCTCATGCAGCAGTTGGGCGATCAACAGCGTGGAGCTGGGATCACGCTCGGAAGGCTTGAGGATGAAGCAGTTGCCACAGGCAATCGCCAGCGGGTACATCCACAACGGCACCATGGCCGGGAAGTTGAATGGCGTGATACCCGCCACGACCCCCAGCGGCTGGAAGTCGGACCAGGCATCGATGTTTGGCCCGACGTTACGGCTGAACTCGCCCTTGAGGATTTCCGGCGCTGCACAGGCGTACTCGACGTTCTCGATGCCACGCTTCAACTCACCAACGGCATCCTCCAGGGTCTTGCCATGTTCCTCGCTGATCAACTGGGCGATACGCGCTTCGTTCTGCTCCAGCAATTGCTTGAAGCGGAACATCACCTGGGCACGCTTGGCCGCCGGTGTATTGCGCCAGGCCGGGAATGCCGACTTGGCGGAATCGATGGCCTGCTGGATGGTCTCGCGACTGGCCAACGGCACTTTATGGATCGCCTGGCCAGTGGACGGGTTGAAGACATCGCTGCTGCGACCGCTATCACTTACCAACTCACCATGGATCAGGTGGGAAATCAGGCTCATGCGCAAACTCCTGGAAAGAGGAAAGGCACAGGCGCGAACCACTTCGCGCCTGCTGCTATATAAGAAGGATCGGATCAGTCGAGCTTGTTCAGCACTTCGCCAACTGCGTCGAACAGACGGTCGAGGTCCTGCGGCTTGCTGTTGAAGGTTGGGCCGAACTGCAGGGTGTCGCCGCCGAAGCGTACATAGAACCCGGTTTTCCACAGGGCCATGCCGGCCTCGAACGGACGCACGATCGCATCGCCATCGCGAGGCGCGATCTGGATCGCCCCCGCCAGACCGAAGTTACGGATGTCGATCACGTTCTTCGCACCCTTGATACCGTGCAAGGCTTTCTCGAAATGCGGCGCGACCTCGGCCACGCTCTGCACCAGGTTTTCCTTTTGCAGCAGGTCCAGGGCCGCCAGGCCGGCCGCACAGGCCACCGGGTGCGCCGAATAGGTGTAGCCGTGGGGGAATTCCACCGCGTACTCGGGAGTCGCCTGGTTCATGAAGGTCTGGTAGATCTCGGAACTGGCGATTACCGCGCCCATGGGGATCGCGCCGTTGGTGACCTGCTTGGCCACGCACATCAGGTCCGGCGTCACACCGAAGCTGTCGGCGCCGAACATCGCGCCAGTACGCCCAAAGCCAGTGATCACCTCGTCGAACACCAGCAGGATGCTGTGCTGGTCGCAGATTTCCCGCAGGCGCTTGAGGTAGCCCTGTGGCGGCACCAGTACCCCAGCGGAGCCGGCCAACGGCTCGACGAACACCGCGGCGATGTTGGAAGCGTCATGCAACTCGATCAACTTCAGCAACTCTTCGGCCAGGGCGATACCGCCCTGCTCCGGCATGCCCCGGGAGAATGCGTTGCTGGCCAGCAAGGTATGCGGCAGGTGGTCGACATCCGCCATGGCCTGGCCGAACAGCTTACGGTTGCCATTGACCCCGCCCAGGCTGGTGCCGGCGATGTTCACGCCATGATAACCACGAGCCCGGCCGATCATCTTGGTCTTGGTCGGCTGGCCTTTAAGGCGCCAGTAGGCCCGCACCATCTTCACCGCGGTGTCAGCACACTCGGAGCCGGAATCGGTGAAGAACACATGGTTCAGGTTGCCCGGGGTCAGGGCGGTGATTCTCTCCGCCAGCTGGAACGACAGAGGGTGGCCGTACTGGAAACCCGGCGAGTAATCCAGGGTGCCCAACTGCTTGCTCACCGCTTCCTGAATTTCCTTGCGTGAGTGGCCGGCGCCACAGGTCCACAGGCCGGACAGCGAGTCATAGACCTTGCGCCCCTTGTCATCCACCAGCCAACTGCCTTCGGCGCCAACGATCAGGCGCGGATCGCGCTGGAAGTTGCGATTGGCGGTATAGGGCATCCAATGAGCGTCGAGCTTGAGCTGACTGGCCAGGGACTGGTGGGCGTTTTCCGGCATGTTCATGGCAAAACCTCGCAAGGCAATGAAGCGGCGTAGGAATGATGCAGCGTTGTTGCGGCTAAGTTGCCACGGCTATAAAGTCGGTGAAATCCAACTTTAATAACCTTCAGTCAGTCGCCTACTAAACTATGAGCCTTCATCGAGCCAGCCCACTGGCGCAAGTCAGCGACTTCGACATCCGCCTCTTGCGCATCTTTCGCAGCGTGGTGGAGTGCGGCGGGTTTTCCGCCGCCGAGACGGTCCTCGGCATCGGCCGCTCGGCCATCAGCCAGCAGATGAGCGACCTGGAGCAAAGGCTCGGCCTGCGCCTGTGCCAACGTGGGCGAGCCGGGTTCTCCCTGACCGAGGAAGGCCGTGAGGTCTACCAGTCGACCCTGCAACTGCTCAGCGCCCTGGAAAGCTTTCGTACCGAGGTCAACGGCTTGCACCGCCATTTGCGCGGCGAGCTGATCATCGGCCTCACCGACAACCTGGTGACCCTGCCCCATATGCGCATCACCCATGCCCTGGCGCAATTGAAGGAACGCGGCCCGGACGTGCAGATCCAGATCCGCATGATCGCCCCCAGCGAGGTCGAGCAAGGGGTACTCGACGGTCGCCTGCACGTCGGCGTGGTGCCCCAGGCCAGCGCCCTGTCCGGCCTGGAATACCAACCCTTGTACGACGAACGCTCGCTCTTGTACTGCGCCGTCGGCCACCCGCTGTTCTATGTGGATGACAAGCAGCTGGACGACCAGCGCCTCAATGCCCAGGAGGCGATTGCCCCGACCTTCCGCCTGCCGGCCGAGATCCAGGCCCGCTACCAGGCGCTGAACTGCACCGCCAGCGCCTCGGACCGCGAGGGCATGGCCTTCCTGATCCTCACCGGGCGCTACATCGGCTACCTGCCGGATCACTACGCCAGCCTGTGGGTACAGCAAGGCCGGCTGCGGGCACTCAAGCCCAGGTCCAGGTTCTACGACCTGAACCTGTCGACGGTCACCCGCAAGGGCCGGCGCCCGCACCTGGTCCTGGAAAGCTTCCTGGAAAGCCTGGCGGCCACCCGATGAGCCGCTGGCTTTTGTCGCGCCAAGGCTTGTCTGTTCAAGCCGGGTAGGCTATCAACGCATAGGCTGTCCCCCCACAGACTCGCTCGGAAACCTCCATGAACCTTGAAGTCCCTGCCCACAGTGCTGCCCACCCAGGCAAACCGGCCAGCCGCATCCGCCAGAAGAACGAGCAAGCCATCATCCAGGCCGCCGAAGACGAGTTCGCCCGCCATGGCTTCAAAGGCACCAGCATGAACACCATCGCGCAGAACGCCGGGCTGCCCAAGGCCAACCTGCACTATTACTTCACCAACAAGCTGGGGTTGTACGTCGCGGTGCTGAGCAACATCCTCGAGCAGTGGGACAGCACCTTCAACAGCCTCACCGCCGCGGACGACCCGGCCGAGGCGCTGACCCGCTACATCCGCGCCAAGATGGAGTTTTCCCGGCGCCAGCCACAAGCCTCGCGCATCTTCGCCATGGAGATCATCAGCGGCGGTGAATGCCTCAGCGAATACTTCAGCCAGGACTACCGCACCTGGTTCCAGGGCCGGGCCAGCGTGTTCCAGGCCTGGATCGACGCCGGCAAGATGGACCCGGTGGACCCGATGCACTTGATCTTCCTGCTGTGGGGCAGCACCCAGCACTATGCCGACTTCGCCAGCCAGATCTGCCGCGTCACCGGCCGCGGCCGCCTGACCAAGCAAGACATGGAAGCCGCTACCAACAACCTGCTGCGCATCATTCTCAAGGGCTGCGGCCTGTCACCTGTGGAAAAAGCCTGAACCCCATGCCTTCTACCCTGGCCGGCCTTTGCGAATACCGCGAGGAAATTCGTAAAAGCCGCTTCATCACCTTCGCCGCACCCATCACTAGTGCCGCCCAGGCCCAGGCCTTCATCCAGACCTACAGCGACGCCAACGCCTCGCACAACTGCTGGGCCTGGAAGCTGGCCGACCAGTACCGCAGCAATGACGACGGCGAACCCGGCGGCACAGCCGGACGACCGATCCTGGCCGCCATCCAAGCCCAGGACTGCGACCAGGTGGCGGTCCTGGTGATCCGCTGGTACGGCGGTATCCAGCTGGGCACTGGAGGCCTGGCCCGGGCCTATGGCGGCGGCGCCAACAAATGCCTGCAAGGCGCCGAACGCATCGCCCTGGTCAACCGGGTGCCATTGCGCTGCGCTTGCAGCTTCAGCGAACTGGCCCTGGTCAAGCTGCGAGTCGCCGATCTGGGCGGCCTGCTGGTCCAGGAAGACTTCACTGCCAACGGCGTGGAACTGCAACTGGCCCTGGGCGAAGAACAGATCGATACCCTGCAGCAACAATTGTCCGACCTGAGCCGTGGACGCATCCTGCTGCAACGCTGAGCCCCGGCTTAGCGCCTGTGCATAACCGCGCCAGGCCACGGCAATTGCCCACATCTACTGTGCACCCGACTGTGGATAACCTGAGCAAATAGCGCTGTAGCCCTTTTGCAACGTGGCTTAGCCGACATTGATCATTTTTCGTCCAAAAGCTTCCGTCGTGGATTTTTTGCACCACAAAACAGCCAGTTAGCTCGGTTTATCGCGCTTGGAAGATAAGCCGGCCAGCTTTATGCCCAAGTTTCGAGCTTGCACACAAATACTGTGGAGCAAGCTGTGGATAACCCGTGCAACGCTGCGTGTACCGCAGGTTGCACAGGGCCTGGGCGCTGCTGCTCACTTTTTGTCCAGCCCCAGGTTCACTGCGGCGAAGGTACCGGCGCAAACCCGTCGTCATGATTATCGGCGCGCACCGGTAACCACTGGGCCACGCCCCAGGCCAGCTCGAAGAACAGGAACACACCGATCAGCATCGTGCCTCCCTGGGCCAGGGCATACGCCATCCAGGTGGCGAACAGGAAGCGTCCCAGCGCGTCATAACGACCGAATGCCGGTTGTGGATCGCGAATCCGCAACAGCGACCACACGCAGACGATCGATCCCATCAAGTTGGCCAATAGCATATGCATCGGCTCGAATGGCGGCAGGTCCCCCGGCAGATTCAGTGCCAGGGCCAACTGCTCCAGCAGCCCATGCAAGGCCAGGAAGCTCCAGGGCGTCACAAAGGCCATGGTCATCAACAGGTCGTACCAACCGCTGGCCCGGACCAATTTTCGGTATTGCGCGTTAGTCCACATCATCAATCGCTCCATGGATTCAAGGAGCGCGCAGGCTAAAGCCTGGAGTATGCTCCAAGGTCAACCCCCTTCGAGTCCCCCTTAATGCGTATCGGAGAATTGGCCAGCGCCTGCGCCGTCAGCCGCGATACCCTGCGCTTCTATGAACAGCGCGGGCTGATCGCCCCAAAGCGCAGCGCCAACGGCTATCGTGACTACCCTCCCGACATGGTCCAGCTGGTGCTCTACATCAAGACTGCGCAACGCCTGGGCTTCAGCCTCGGGGAAATCAGCAGCAGCGTCGGCGCCCTGTGGCGCAGCACCAAGCCGGACCAGGCCGTTGCGCAATTGCTGCAAGACAAGCTCGAGCTGATCGAAACCCGCATCAACGAACTGGACCTCCTGCGCCGCGAGCTGCAACAAAGGCTCGGGCAAGCCTGTCCACTGAATCCCTGATTTTCACTCATCAAGGAGCCTCACTATGTCCACGACAAAAACCGCACTGATCATCGGCGCCTCCCGGGGTCTGGGCCTCGGCCTGGTCCAGCGCCTGCTCGAAGACGGCTGGCAGGTCACCGCCACCGTACGCAACCCGCACAAGGCCCAGGCCCTGCAAGCCCTGGGCAAGGTGCAGATCGAACAACTGGACATGGACGACCAGCACGCCGTGCTCGCCCTGAGCCAGAAGCTCAAGGGCCAGGTGTTCGACCTGCTGTTCGTCAACGCCGGGGTCAAGGGCCCGGACAACCAGCTGCCGGGCCAGGCCACCCAGGCCGAGGTCGGCCAGCTGTTCTTCACCAACGCCGTGGCGCCGATCAACCTGGCCCAGCGTTTCGTCGGGCAGATCCGCCCCAATACCGGGGTCCTGGCGTTCATGAGCTCGGTACTGGGCAGCGTGACCATGCCCGACGCTCCCGAGCTGGCGCTGTACAAGGCCAGCAAGGCGGCCCTGAACTCCATGACCAACAGCTTCGTCAGCCTGCTCGAACAACCATTGACCGTGCTCTCGCTGCACCCGGGCTGGGTCAAGACCGACATGGGCGGCGAAGGCGCCGACATCGACGTGCTGACCAGCACTCGCGGCCTGATCGCCCAGGTCAATGCCTACACCGGCAAGGGCGGCCACCACTTCATCAACTACAAGGGCGAGACCATTCCCTGGTAACCCCGGAACAGGTGGCCGCCACAACCTGCGGCCACCTTCGGCAAAGGCTCTGGAACCAGGCCCCGGACAGCGGTTTTGTCCCCCGGCAAAACTTTCGCTAGACTGCGCCACTCGCCCCACGGCGACCCTGGATCAGCAGACAGGGCAACACTGAGCTGGCTAACCTGAACCCACTTTCAGAGGAGCCGGCCACCATGCCTGCGACCCGTACCTGGTTAAAAAATCCCCTGGCCATTTTCACCGGCAACGCCCTGGACGCACGCGGCGGCCTGGTGCTGCAAGACGGCCTGATCCTCGAGATCCTCGGCCTCGGCCAACAGCCCGCAAGCCCCTGCCAGGAAGTCTTCGATGCCCGCGAACATGTGCTGCTGCCGGGCCTGGTCAACACTCACCATCACTTCTACCAGACCCTGACACGGGCCTGGGCCCCGGTGGTCAACCAGCCGCTGTTCCCCTGGCTCAAGACCCTGTACCCGGTCTGGGCCCGCCTGACCCCGGAAAAACTCGCCCTGGCCACCAAGGTGGCGCTGGCCGAACTACTGCTCTCCGGCTGCACCACCGCCGCCGACCATCACTACCTGTTCCCCGACGGCCTGGAAAACGCCATCGACGTGCAAGTCGAAGCCGTGCGTGAACTGGGCATGCGCGCCATGCTCACCCGCGGTTCGATGAGCCTTGGCGAAAAGGACGGTGGCCTGCCGCCGCAACAGACCGTGCAGGAGGGCCAGGTGATTCTCGACGACAGCCAACGACTGATTCAGCAGTACCACGAGCGTGGTGACGGCGCGCAGATCCAGATCGCCCTGGCACCCTGCTCGCCGTTCTCGGTGACCCCGCAGATCATGGCCGCCAGCGCCGAAATGGCCGAGGCCCTGGACGTGCGCCTGCACACTCACCTGGCCGAGACCCTCGACGAAGAAGACTTCTGCCTGCAGCGCTTCGGCCTGCGCACCGTGGACTACCTGGACAGCGTCGGCTGGCTCGGCCCGCGAACCTGGCTGGCCCACGGCATCCACTTCAACCCGGATGAAATCGCCCGCCTCGGGCAGGCCGGCACCGGCATCTGCCATTGCCCGAGTTCGAACATGCGCCTGGCGTCCGGCATCTGCCCCAGTATCGAGCTGACCGACGCGGGGGCGCTGTTCGGCCTGGGCGTGGACGGTTCGGCGTCCAATGACGCCTCGAACATGATCCTCGAAGCGCGCCAGGCGCTGTATATCCAGCGCTTGCGCTACGGCGCCGAGAAAATCACCCCGGAGCGTGTACTGGGCTGGGCGACCCAAGGCTCGGCAAGCCTGCTGGGCCGCACCGACATCGGTGAACTGGCGGTGGGCAAACAGGCAGACCTGGCCTTGTTCAAGCTCGATGAACTGCGCTTCTCGGGTAGCCACGATCCGGTTTCGGCACTGTTGTTGTGCGGTGCGGATCGGGCGGACCGGGTGATGATTGGCGGCAAGTGGCGGGTACTCGATGGCCAAGTCGAAGGGTTGGACCTCAAAGGCCTGATCGCCGATCACAGCCAGGCGGCCCGGCAACTGATCGCCAATACCTGACCCATGCCTCCTGCGGCGAGGGAGCACATCCCTCGCCTGCGTTCCAAACCGGATCAGCCTGGTGAAACATGGTAGTTTTGCGTCCTCAAAATAGCTGTCACAGGGACATTACGTGAGACACAAGCACGGACTGGCGCTTTGCGTCGCGCTGCTGATTTCAGGCTGTGGTAAACAGGAAGTTGCAGGTCCCGCCAGCAAAGTACTGCCACCTGCAAAGGTTGCCGAAATAGCTTCCACCATCAACCGCAAGTACCCGGACCTCTCCCCGCAAAACCGCGCCGCCGTGCTGAGCACGGTCGTCCGCTCGCTGGACAACATGGTGTTGATTGAAGGTGGCGAATTCCAGATGGGCGATTTCGGTTGGCCCCCTGGCTTCGACCCACAGGCCCTGTGCCAATGGCCCTGCGGCGTAGACCCGGCGAAAATGGAGCGGATCAGCCTAGACATCGATGATGATTTCGTTCACCCCGTCAAACTGAGCAGCTATTACCTGTCCTCGCTGCAAACCACCCTGGGCGATTTCGATCTGTTCTTCCTCGCGCAAGGCAAGCCGCCATTCGACGCGGCCCTGCGTAACCGCGCCGACATGCAGCACCTCTACCAAGAGAACCTGCCCGCCCCGGCGTCTCGAGACTGGCAAGAAGCCAAGGATTACTGCAGCTGGCTAGCAGAACTCAGTGGTTATCCGGTCGATCTTCCGACCGAGGCCCAATGGGAATATGCAGCGCGCAACCGTGGCCAGCCGGTGATGTTCGCCACCGACAACGGCAACCTGGACTACGGTCGTAACTTTCCGGCGCCCGACGACAACCAGACCTTCGCCGTGGATCGGTTCGTGCCCAAACCCCTGGGCCTCTACAACCTCACCGGCAATGCCAGCGAATGGGTCAACGATTGGTACGATAAACACTACTATCGCGAGTCTCCCGTGGAGAACCCGCAGGGGCCGCAAACCGGCATTTATCGGGCGCAACGTGGAGCGAACAACGAGTTTGCCAACGACCCGACCTTCTCGCCTTCGGCCAGCACCGTGCGTCGCTGGCGTTGGGGGGCACTCGCGGCCTGGAATGCCCCCGGTGTCAGCTTTCGCTGCGCCATCCAGTCGGCACAGCCGCTTTAAAGCCCGAGCAGCGAGAGCATGATGAAGGTGGCGAACAGCACGAAGTGAGTCATGCCTTCGATGGCGTTGGTTTCGCCATCGTTGAGGTTGATCGCGCTGACGATCAGGGTGATGAACACCATCACCGTCTGCACCGGCGTCATGGCCATCTGGAACGGTTGGCCGGTGTACAGGGCCATGGCCTCCATCACCGGCACCGTCAGGATCACCGTCGACAAGGACGCCCCCAGGGCCACGTTGACCACCGACTGCATGCGGTTGGCCAGGGCTGCGCGCAACGCGGTGAGGATCTCCGGTGCAGCGGAAATCGCCGCCACCAGGATCGCCGTGATCACCGGTGGTGCGCCGGTGCCTTCCAGGCCCAGGTCCAGGGTCTTGGACATCACCTCGGCCAGGGCGCCGATCACCACCACGCCAAACACCAGGATGCCGATGCTCCAGGCCAGGTTGACGGTAGCGGGCTGTGCCTGCGCCTCTTTATGGCGGCGTTTTTCCGGATAGCTGTAGCTGAAGAAGTAGCTGTGTGGCCCGACCTGCATGCGCAGGAACAGGGTGTAGAGCACCACCATCGCGCCGATGGTGAAGGCCGAGTAGACCTTCCAGTCGCTTTCGGGAATGAACTCCGGCACCACCATCGACACGCCCATGGCGGTGAGGATCATCACGCTGTAGGTCCGCGCCGAATCGTCGTTGTAGGGCTGCTCGCCATGCTTGATGCCGCCCATCAGCGCGGCCAGGCCGAGGATGCCGTTGATATCCAGCATCACCGCCGAATAGATGGTGTCGCGCACCAGGGTCGGCGAAGCCTCGTTGCTCATCATGATCGCCAGGATCACCACCTCCACCAGCACCGCAGCCAGGGTCAGGATCATGGTGCCGTAGGGGTCGCCGACCTTTTCCGCCAGCAGTTCGGCGTGATGTGCCACTCGCATCGAAGCCACTACGATGAAGCCGATGAGCACCAGCCCGGCGAGCAGGGCGATGCCCTGGCCGCTGTTGAGCAAGAGGTGTTCCAGGGGATAGGCGGCCAACGCAGCCAGTAGCGCAAGCAGCAGGAGCTTTTCTTGCTTGAGGGAAGTGAGCATTGCAGTCCTTTGACGGAATGGAAAAACGGACACAGGAGATGACCTGGAGACTGCATCGAGTCACTAATGTTTCGTTACATCTTAGAAGAATCGACTTCCAGGGGCCGGGTCGCACGCCCCCTCGGTCAGGTTTTACCGGACATTCGTCGCGCCCGCTGTAGAATGGCGGCTTTTTCGGACCCGGTGAAAACCGGCGAGGAGCGCAACCGTCGGCCAGCCCCCAGAGAAGGGGAAGCCCAGGTGTCGCCCCTCCTCGCAGTCCCCCGCACCTGATGAGACAACACCATGTATGACTGGCTGAACGCCTTGCCCAAGGCTGAACTGCACCTGCACCTGGAAGGTTCCCTGGAGCCCGAGCTGCTGTTCGCCCTGGCCGAGCGCAACAAGATCGCCCTGCCCTGGAGCGACGTCGAGACCCTGCGCAAGGCCTACGCCTTCAACAACCTGCAAGAGTTCCTCGACCTGTACTACCAGGGCGCCGACGTGCTGCGCACCTCCCAGGACTTCTACGACCTGACCTGGGCCTACCTGCTGCGCTGCAAAGAGCAGAACGTGATCCACACCGAACCCTTCTTCGACCCTCAGACCCATACCGACCGTGGCGTGCCTTTCGAAGTGGTGCTCAATGGCATCGCCAGTGCCCTGAAGGATGGCGAGCAGCAACTGGGCATCACCAGTGGCCTGATCCTCAGCTTCCTGCGCCACCTGAGCGAAGAAGAAGCGCAGAAGACTCTCGACCAGGCCCTGCCGTTTCGCGAAGCCTTCGTCGCCGTGGGCCTGGACAGCTCCGAGATGGGGCATCCGCCGAGCAAGTTCCAGCGGGTGTTCGACCGGGCCCGCGCCGAGGGTTTCCTGACCGTGGCCCACGCTGGCGAAGAAGGCCCGCCGGAGTACATCTGGGAAGCCCTGGACCTGCTCAAGATCCAGCGCATCGATCATGGCGTCCGGGCCTTCGAAGACGAGCGGCTGATGCAGCGGATCATCGACGAGCAGATTCCGCTGACCGTCTGCCCGCTGTCCAATACCAAGCTCTGCGTGTTCGATCACATGTCCCAACACAACATCCTGGAAATGCTCGAGCGCGGCGTGAAGGTGACGGTCAATTCCGATGACCCGGCCTACTTCGGCGGCTACGTCACCGAGAACTTCCATGCCTTGTACACCGACCTGGGCATGACCCGGGAACAAGCCCAGCGCCTGGCCCAGAACAGCCTGGACGCCCGCCTGGTCAAGCCGTAAGGCCAGCCTGCCGGAGTCGCTGCCACAGCCGGCACCTTCCCCAGGCGCCCTCTTGCAAGGGCGCCTGGGGCCACGGAACTGCCCTCTACACTTCGCTCAATTCCTCCAGGGTCCGGCCCCGGGTCTCCATCCCGAAGCGCCAGACCATCGCCGCCGCGACCACGAAGCACGCCGCCCCCAGGGCGAACACGCCCCCCTGCCCGGCGACCGGCAACACCAGCCCCGTCACCAAGGGCCCCAGCAACGAACCGATGCGGCCAACCGCCGAAGCGAACCCCGAGCCCGTGGCCCGGGCCGAGGTCGGATACAGCTCCGGGGTGTAGGTGTAGAGCACCGCCCACATGCCGAACAGGAAGAACTGCATCAGCAACCCGGTGCCGATCAGCAGGCTCGCATTGCCGCCGAACACCGCGCTCTGCCCGTAGAAGAAGGCCATAATCCCGCCACCGAGCAAGGTGACGATGCACACCGGCTTGCGTCCCCAGCGCTCCACCAGCCAGGCGGCCATGAGGAACCCCGGGATCCCGCCCAGGGAAATCAGCACCGTGTAGTACACCGACTGGGTCACCGCGAAACCGGACTGCTGGAGCAACGCGCTGAGCCAGGAGGTCAGGCCATAGAACCCCAGCAGGGCGAAGAACCACAGGCTCCAGATCATCACCGTGCGCTGGCGATACTGCGGCGACCAGATCTGGCGCAACGCAGAGAAAAACTGCCCAGGCGCGCTGTCCATGCGCGGCAGGCGCACGGGCTCGGGCAACTGGCTGGTGCCCAGGGATGCCCGCACCTTGTCCTCGATGCCTTGCAGCACCCGATCGGCATCGGCATGGCGCCCGGCCTGCTCCAGCCAGCGCGGCGACTCGGGGATGAAGAAGCGGATCGCCAGCACGAACAGCGCCGGGATCGCCAATACCAGGAAGATGTCGCGCCAGCCAATCAACGGCAGCAGGAAGTACGACAGCACCCCGGCGGCGACGAAACCCAGGGGCCAGAAACCATCCATCAAGGCGATGTAGCGCCCGCGTCGTTGCGCCGGGATCATCTCCGAGAGCATCGACTGGGCGATGGGAAACTCCATGCCCATGCCGATTCCCAGCAGCACCCGGAACAGGGTCAGGCTGTCCACGTCCTGGGCCGTGGAGCACAGGTAGCTGGCCACGCCCCAGAGCACGATGCTCCACTGGAACACCGGCTTGCGACCGAAACGGTCGGCGAGCATTCCCGATAGCGATGCCCCCAGCACCATGCCGAAGAAGCTGGAGCTGGCCAGCAGGCCGGCCTGGGCCGAACTCAAGCCGAACTCGGCTTTGATCGAGCCCAGGAGGAAGGTCATCATCGCCAGGTCCATGGAGTCGAAGAAGAACGCCAAGGCGATGATGATGAAGATCAGCCGGTGATAGCCGCTGATGGGTAACCGCTCCAGGCGCTCCGCAGCGCTGTATCCCTGTATGCCCATGCCCCGCCCCCCACTCGAATGCTTGACCGTCGGAGTGTGCGGGATCGAGACCGGGGCTGATTGCCGAGGGCGACCTGTCCACGTCCACCAGCGACGTCCAGGGTCGCAACGCCCGCAGGCGGTCGACGCGGAGCATGTCCTGGGAGTGCTATGTCGTGGCGGGGCTACGCCACAGGAAGCTCATGCCGGGCGGCGAGCGCTGATCTCGGCGCAGCGTCTTTGCAACAGATCGCGCAACAGCTTCACCGGTTTGCTCAGGTGCGCCCGGTGGGTGCAGAGCAGGTTCAGCGACGCCCGCTCGCAGGTCAGCTCCGGCAGCAGCACTTGCAGGCGCCCCTCCAGCACATCGGCGGCCACATCCAGCCAGGACTTGTAGACGATCCCGGCCCCGGCCAGGGCCCAGCGCCGGACCACATCGGCATCGTCGCTCAGGCGGTCGCCACCGACGCTGTGGCTCACCTCGCGCTTGCCGTCATGAAAGCTCCAGAGATCGTGGGCCCGGCTGTCGAGCATGTACAACAGGCAGTTGTGCTGGGCCAGTTGCTCCAGCTGGCGTGGCTCGCCATGGCGCGCCAGGTAGCCGGGAGCGGCGCACAGCACCCGGCGGTTGTCCGGGGCTACCGGCAGGGCCACCAGGCTCGAGTCCTCCGGTTCACCGTAGCGCAGGGCGATGTCCACCGGCTGGCGGAACAGGTCGGCGATCCTGTCCCCCAGCAACAGGCGCACGCTGAGCTTGGGATGCTCGCGCTGGAACTCGTCGAGCCAGGGCAGCAGCAGGTTGCGCCCAAAGTCCGAGGGAGCGGAAAGCTGCAACACGCCGCTGACCTGGTCCTGCCCGCTGGCCAGCAGGCGCCGGCCGTCATCCAGGTTGCCCAAGGCGGCGCGGGCGTACTCGAGAAACCCCTCGCCCTCGGCGGTCAGGCGCAGACTGCGGGTGGAACGAGCCAGCAGGCGTGCGCCGAGGTGGTGCTCGATGCGCTTGAGGGCGGCGCTGGCCACCGCCGGCGAAAGGTCCATGACCCGGGCCGCCGCCGACAGGCTGCCCAGGTCGGCGGCACGCACGAACAACTGCAAGTCATCGAATCGCAACACGGCCAGCCTCGGATTATCAAAAAAATATTGAAAGAGACTGCTCTTTTAGCCGGTTTTACCCGGTGAAGAAATAGCCAATCATCTCTCCATCGTCCAATTCCGCCGAGGAATACCCCGATGTCCGATCCCTTCACCGCCATTGCCACCCTGGTCGCCCGGCCAGGCCAGCAACACGTGTTGCAACGCGAACTCAGTACCCTGGTGGCGCCCAGCCGCGCCGAAGTCGGTTGCCAGTATTACCAACTGCACCAGGATGCCGAGCAGCCGGGCACCTTCTACGTCCTGGAGCGCTGGGATAACCAGGCGGCCCTGGACCTGCACAACGGCACCGCACATTTCCAGGCCTTCCTGGAACACACCCGCGATGCCCTCGAACACTTCGAACTCAAGCGCCTGCAACTGATCGCCTGACCCTCTTCAATCTCTTTAAAGGAACCCATCATGAAAGCCATCGCCTATTACCAATCGCTGCCGATCGACGATCCTCGCGCCCTGCAAGATATCGAACTGCCGGAGCCTACCCCCGGCCCTCGCGACCTGCTGGTGGAAGTCAAGGCCATCTCGGTCAACCCGGTGGATACCAAGGTGCGCCGCAACGTTCAGCCGGAAGGCGGGGCCGCCAAAGTCCTGGGGTGGGACGTAGCCGGGGTGGTCAAGGCCGTGGGCAGCGAGGTCAGCCTGTTCAAGGCTGGCGACCAGGTGTTCTACGCCGGCTCCATAGCCCGCGCCGGGGCCAACAGCGAAGTGCACGTGGTGGATGAGCGCATCGTCGGCCACATGCCCAAGAGCCTGGGCTTTGCCGAAGCCGCCGCCCTGCCGCTGACGGCGGTCACCGCCTGGGAACTGCTGTTCGATCGCTTGCAGGTCAGCCAGGACCCGCAGAACAAAAACCAGAGCTTGTTGATCGTCGGCGCCGCTGGTGGCGTCGGTTCGATCCTCACTCAACTGGCGCGGCAACTGACCGGGCTCAAGGTGATCGGCACCGCCTCGCGCGAGCAGACCCAGGCCTGGGTGCGCGAGCTGGGCGCTCATGCAGTGGTGGATCACAGCCAGCCACTGAGCGCCGAGCTCAAGCGCATCGGCATCGAGCAGGTGACCCACGTGGCCAGCCTGACCCAGACCGACACTCACCTGGGCCAACTGGTCGAAGCCCTGGCGCCCCAGGGCAAGCTGGGGTTGATCGACGATCCGCAAAGCTTCGACGTGACCAAGCTCAAGCGCAAGAGCCTGTCGCTGCACTGGGAATTCATGTACACCCGCTCGCTGTTCGAGACTCCCGACATGCAACAGCAACACGTGATCCTGACGCGGGTCGCCGAGCTGATCGACGCCGGCACCCTCAAGACCACGGTCGGCGAGCACTTCGGCCGGATCGACGCCGCCAACCTGCGCCGCGCCCACGCCCTGCTGGAGAGCGGCAAGGCCAAGGGCAAGATCGTCCTGGAAGGTTTCTGAGACGACGCCAGGCGGCCAATACCACGCTAGCGGCGTGGTGTCGGCCGTCAGTCAGAGAGTTGATTCCGGTCATGGTTTTGACCTTGTTCAGGTCTACACTGGGGCTCCCTTGCAGTGCAGTCTTTTACCGTTAGGAGGTCAGCAATGAAGATCCTGATAAAAGAATTGGCAACCCCTCAAGGCTCCCAATGGCAAGTACGCCTGGACCAGCACGCCGTGACATTCCGCAGCGAGGCCGAGGCCCGGGCCTTCACCCAGACCCTGCAGGGCCGGCTGCAAGCCCCGCATACGATTCCCCAGCCACAACGCGCCGCCGGTTGACTCAGCGGGCGGCCTGCAGTGCCCGGGCATTCTGCAAGCGCCGGGTCATGACCGCCATGCTCACCGCCAGCACGCCGCACAGGCAGATGACCATCGCCATGGGCGTGGCGCTGCCGTCGTGCAGCACGCCCACCAGGTAGGCCGCGCCCGCGGCCACACTGAACTGCAGGCACCCCAGCAGCGCCGAGGCGCTGCCAGCCCGTGCGCCCTGGCCATTCATGGCGCAGGCCGCGGCGTTGGGGATGATGCATCCCAGGCTGGCGATGCATACGAACAGCGGTACCAGCAGCGGCCACAGCGCCGCGGTATGCAAGGTACTGATGCCCAGCAGGGCCAGCCCCGCAGCCAGGTAGATCCACACGGTACGGGCCAGCAGGAAGGCCGGCCCGCGCTTGGCCAACAGCCGCGCGTTGACCTGGGCCACCAGGATGAAACCGCCGGCGTTGATCCCGAAGAACCAGCCGAAATGCTCCGCTGGCACCCCATAGAGCTTGATGAGAACGAAGGGCGAGCCGGCGATATAGGAGAACATCCCGGCAATGGCGATCCCGCCGGTCAGCGCATGCCCCAGGTACACCCGGTCCTTGAGCAGCAAGCCGTACTGGTGCAGCGCCCCGGACAACGGCAGGCGCGCTTGCTCGGCCGGCATGCTTTCCGGCAAGCCCAGGGCCACCGCCAGCCCGGACAGGGCACTGAACAGCGTGAGCATGATGAAGATCGACTGCCAGCCATGCAGATTGACCAGCAGCCCACCGAGCATGGGGGCCAGGATCGGCGCCAGGCCCATCACCAGCATCAGTTGCGAGAACACCTTGGCCGAACCCACCGCATCGCATTTATCGCTGACCACCGCACGGGAGATCACCATCCCGGCGCAACCGCCCAGGGCCTGGACGAAGCGCGCACCGATCAGCCATTCCAGGCTCGGCGCATAGGCGCACGCCACCGACGCCAAGGTGAACAATCCAACCCCGGCCAGCAGCGGCGGTCGGCGGCCGAAGCGATCGGCCAATGGCCCATAGAGCAGTTGCCCGATGGACAACCCCAGGAAGTAGGAGGCCAGGGTCAGCTGGACGTGTTTTTCATCGGTGGCGAAAGCCTGGGCCATCGCCGGGAAGGCTGGCAGGTAAAAGTCGATGGCCAAGGGGCCGAATGCGCTCAGGGCGCCGAGAATCAAGATAATGCGTAGGTTCATGGCATCCAAACGAGCGTCGGGTCAGCGGCCCGATAGTTTATCCGTGCTTGGACGCCTTGAACATTCCGGTAGGTCGCTAACGATCAGATCGATCAGGCAACCTGCACCGCATAGCCTTCTTCGCTGATCAGGCTGATCACTTCATCGTTGGACAGCCGGCTCTCGACCCCCACTTCCTTGGCCGCCAGGTCCACCCGCACGGTGGCTGCCGGATCCTTGCTCTGCAAGGCCTGGGTGATGGCTCGCACGCAGTGGCCGCAGGACATGCCTTGAACGTTGAATACTTGCATTGCGCTTCTCCTGTGTTGAAGTTGGGCAGAGTCTTGTCCTTGCCACCATGGCAAGGTCAAGTTCCAGCGCAACCTGCCGGGCTGGAAATCGACGCCGCGCTCGGCCAAGCTTCACTCCTTATGTCATCAAAGCGGGAGATTCAGCCATGCGCTGGTCAACTTTCAGCCTCGTCGGCCTGCTGGGCCTGTTCGCCGCAGTGCCACCGGCCCTGGCCGCCGGCGAGGATTACGGCGTACTGATCATTTCCAGGGAGCGGCTGGAAGTCGCCACCTCCTGTGAAATCGGCCTGTACATCCAGGACCAGCTGGCCGGCCGGCTGTTCCAGGAACAGAGTACGTCCTTCAACCTGCCCGCAGGCAAGGTGGCGCTGAGCCTGAAGCTGCTACCGGGCCAAGCGCCAGGCTGCAACGCCGGCATGCTGGCCCCCAACGCCCAGGAGGTCAGCCTCAGGGCTGGCGAAGTGCTCAAGTACCGCATCGCCACCAGTCCCTCCGGCATGTATCTCAAGCCCGCCTCCCTGGGCTACTGACCGGTTGCCCGGCGTCCCTCGACGCCGGGCCGGTGCATTTTGTCCCTGGGACAAAATGAAGCACCCGCGCAATGCCCCTTGACCTTGCCTGCGTGGCAAGGTTGATCCTGTAGCCAACCGTCTACAGGGAGTGGTCCCCATGTCCGATTCAATCACCTTCAACCTGCCGATCGCCGGCATGACCTGCGCCAGTTGCGCCGGACGCGTGGAGCGCGCCCTGGGCAAGGTCGCAGGCGCCGCTGCGGTGAGCGTCAACCTGGCCACGGAACAGGCCCGGGTCGAGGCACCGGGAGGCAGCCTGCCAGCCTTGCTGGCCGCCGTGGAAAACGCGGGCTACAGCGTGCCTGTGCAGAGCCTGGAACTGAGCATCGGCGGCATGACCTGCGCCACCTGCGCCGGCCGCGTCGAGCGCGCCTTGAGCAAGGTGGCGGGAGTGCGCAGCGCCAGCGTCAACCTGGCCACCGAGCGTGCCCACCTGGAGCTGTTGGGCCAGGTCGATCCGGCGCAGTTGATCGAGGCCGTGACCAAGGCGGGCTATCGCGCCAGCCTGTGGCAGGCCGAGCAACGCCATGACGCCGATCCCCAACACCAACTGCGGCGCGAGCGCTGGAGCCTGGCACTGGCCATCCTGCTGGCCCTGCCATTGGTGGTGCCAATGCTGGTGGAACCCTTGGGCCTGCACTGGATGCTCCCGGCCTGGGCCCAGTTCGTCCTGGCCACACCCGTGCAATTCATCTTCGGTGCGCGCTTCTACGTGGCGGCCTGGAAAGCCGTGCGCGCCGGCAGCGGCAACATGGACCTGCTGGTGGCCCTGGGCACCAGTGCCGGCTACGGCCTGAGCCTTTATGAGTGGGCCACGGCCGCGCCAGGCAGCATGCCGCATCTGTACTTCGAAGCCTCGGCGGTGGTCATCGCCCTGGTGCTGCTGGGCAAGTACCTGGAAAGTCGCGCCAAGCGCCAGACCGCCAGCGCCATCCGCGCCCTGGAGGCCCTGCGGCCGGAGCGGGCGATCCAGGTGATCGACGGCCGCGAACAGGAAGTGGCCATCAGCGCCCTGCGCCTGGGCGACCTGGTACTGGTCAAGCCCGGCGAGCGCTTCGCGGTGGACGGCGAGGTCGTCGAAGGCCAGAGCCATGCCGATGAAGCCCTGATCAGCGGTGAAAGCCTGCCGGTGCCCAAGCAGCCCGGCGACAAGGTCACCGGCGGCGCCATCAACGGCGAAGGCCGACTGCTGGTACGCACCCAGGCCCTGGGCGCGGAAACCGTGCTGGCAAGGATCATCCGCCTGGTGGAAGACGCCCAGGCCGGCAAGGCGCCGATCCAGAAACTGGTGGACAAGGTCAGCCAGGTGTTCGTGCCCACCGTGCTGGTGCTGGCGCTGATCACCCTGGTGGGCTGGTGGTTGTCCGGCGCATCCCTGGAAACCGCCCTGATCAACGCCGTGGCCGTACTGGTGATCGCCTGTCCCTGTGCCCTGGGCCTGGCCACCCCCACCGCGATCATGGCCGGTACCGGCGTCGCCGCGCGCCACGGCATCCTGATCAAGGACGCCGAAGCCCTGGAACGGGCCCATGAGGTCAGCTCGGTGGTGTTCGACAAGACCGGCACCCTCACCTCGGGCACCCCGCGCATCGCCCATATGCAAGCCGTGGATGGCAATGACGACAGCCTCCTGCAACTGGCCGGCGCCTTGCAGCGCGGCAGCGAACACCCATTGGCCAAAGCCGTGCTGGACCTGTGCCAGGAGCGCCAGCTGGCGGTCGCCGATGTCAGTGCCAGCCAGTCCCTGACCGGCCGCGGCATCGCCGGCACCCTCCAGGGCCGGCAACTGGCCCTGGGCAACCGTCGCCTGCTGGAAGAAAGCGGCCTGAACCCGGGCGACCTGGCCCAGGCCGCCAAGGACTGGGAACACGAAGGCCGGACCCTGTCCTGGCTGATCGAGCAAAGCCCGCAATCCCGGGTACTGGGCCTGTTCGCCTTCGGCGACACGCTCAAGCCCGGCGCCCTGCAGGCGGTGCAGCAACTGCGCGCGCGGCACATCAGCAGCCACCTGCTGACCGGTGACAACCGTGGCAGCGCCAAGGTGGTAGCCGATGCCCTGGGCATCACCGACGTCCATGCTGAAGTGCTGCCCGCGGACAAGGCCGCCACCGTGGCCGAACTGAAGAAAACCGGGGTGGTGGCCATGGTCGGCGACGGCATCAATGACGCCCCGGCCCTGGCCGCCGCGGACATCGGCATCGCCATGGGCGGCGGTACCGACGTGGCCATGCACGCGGCCGGCATCACCCTGATGCGCGGCGAGCCACGCTTGATCCCGGCCGCCCTGGAGATCAGCCGCAAGACCTACGGCAAGATCCGCCAGAACCTGTTCTGGGCCTTCGTCTACAACCTGATCGGCATTCCCCTGGCCGCCTTCGGCCTGCTCAACCCGGTGCTCGCCGGCGCCGCCATGGCCTTGTCCAGCGTCAGCGTGGTGAGCAATGCGCTACTGTTGAAAACCTGGAAACCCAAAGACCTGGAGAATGCCGGATGAACATCGGCCAAGCAGCGCGCAAGAGCGGCCTGAGCGCCAAGATGATCCGCTACTACGAGTCCATCGGCCTGCTCAAGCCGGCCCACCGCAGCGACAGCGGCTATCGCCTGTACGGCAACGAAGACCTGCACAGCCTGGCATTCATCAAGCGCTCCCGGGACCTGGGCTTCTCCCTGGAAGAAGTGGGCAAGCTGCTGACCCTGTGGCAGGACCGCCAGCGAGCCAGCGCCGACGTGAAGGCCCTGGCACGCCAGCACATCGACGAGCTGAACCAGAAGATCCGCGAACTGGCGGGCCTGCGCGACACCTTGCAGGACTTGGTGGAGCACTGCCACGGCGACCACCGCCCGGACTGCCCGATCCTCAAGGAGCTGGCCTCCGGCAATTGCTGCGGGCCTTGAGTGCGGCATGCTTGGTGCAGCCGCTGCCGCAGGCTGCGCACGGGCGCGCAGCGCTCGCAAGTTAGAGTCCTGAAGGTCCCGCGGACCTTGGCGCAGCCTCGCAGGCTCGACAGCGGCTACAGGGAGTCGAAGTGCCAGGTAGCTTGCAGAAATGAAAAATCCGGCCGAGGCCGGATTTTTCATGGGTCACTGCATCCAGGGCGGAGGCGGTGGCTCGTCGGATTTGCCCGGCGGTCTTTCGTCCTCCGCACGGGCAGCCCGGCGGCGCTCTTCGTCGAAACGCGCCGCTTCGATCTCGCGCATCACGCTGCCCACGTCCGCCCGCTCCTGGGAGTCGGCGAACTCACCGGTCAGCACGCTGCCCGGATGCAAGGTGCCCGCCTCGTACAAGGCCCACATTTCCTTGGCATAGCGGGTGCGCTTGAGCTCCGGGGCGAAACGCCCGAAGTAGGCGGCCATGTTGCCGACATCGCGCTCGAGCATGCTGAAGGCATGGTTGTTACCGGCCGCGTCCACCGCCTGGGGCAGGTCGATGATCACCGGCCCTTGCGGCCCCAGCAGCACGTTAAACTCGGACAGGTCACCGTGCACCAGGCCGGTACACAGCATCAGCACGATCTGGGAAATCAGGAAGGCGTGATACTCACGCGCCTGCTCCGGCTCCAGCACCACATCGTTCAGGCGCGGCGCGGCATCGCCGTATTCGTCGGCCACCAGCTCCATGAGCAGCACGCCTTCGAGGAAGTCGAACGGCTTGGGCACCCGGACCCCGGCATTGGCCAGGCGAAACAACGCGGCCACCTCGGCGTTCTGCCAAGCGTCCTCGGCCTCCTTGCGCCCGAACTTCGAGCCCTTGGCCATGGCCCGGGCCTGGCGGCTGTTGCGGACCTTGCGGCCCTCCTGATACTCCGCCGCCTGGCGGAAACTGCGTTTGTTGGCCTCCTTGTAGACCTTGGCGCAACGTATCTCCTTCCCGCAGCGCACCACATACACAGCTGCTTCTTTGCCACTCATGAGTGGACGCAGCACCTCATCTACCAGACCGTCTTCGATCAGCGGCTCAATGCGTTTTGGAGTCTTCATCAGCTTTTATTCTGGTTCCCTTGTTACCAAACACGCGAAAGTCACTCGTTATACGGCAATCCTCCCACGACGGGAAAGGGCTGCCGGTCTCCCCTGCCCTGCAATGCTCGCAATATGCCGCTGCAGCCCTTGTCCACCAAGGGACAACGCTGGCCGGGCGCCCCCGACAGGAGGATTTTTCTTCCTGCCGACTCAATTTTCCACGGCCTGGGCCGAAGTCCTTAGAGACAAGGGAGTTTGTCCGACAATCCAATAAAGACGTCAGCATCCGGCCAAGGTTCGATCGCCGCCTGCCGCACTCGCTCCAGGGATGGCAACCCGCACAGATTCCAAGCTGCCCAGGGTTTCGCGAGGTGCCCGCACTTCGTGGACTGACAACACAACAAGAAAAACCGGAGCGCAGATGAACATCAGACAGAAACTCACCTGGGCCTTTGCCGTCATCGCCTGCCTCCCCGTGGTGCTGGTCGCCACGCTGGTGGTGATGAACCTGCGCAGCGATGCCGAGGACGGCTTCGTCGACAGCAGCAATCGCGAAATCCGCCAAGTGGCCAACGCCATGCAGCTGTTCTTCGAGGGCATCAGCCAGAACATCGATTACCTGGCGGCTCAACCCCTGCTCACCCAGGCCGGCGACAACCTCAAGACCTGGATAAGCGCCGAAGCCGCCAAGGCCCCCGAAGGCGAACAGGACAAACGCATCTTCGAACTGTTCGCCGCCATGGCCGCCAGCCATCCGGCTTATTCCTATGTGTCCTATGGCGTGAGCAATGGCGGCTACGTCTCCTGGCCCGCCGACCTGAAGCTGAGCAACTACGACCCACGTGTGCGCCCCTGGTACCAGACCGCCCAGGCCAACCCGGGCAAGACCCTGCGCACCGCGGCCTACTACTGGGCCAACGACGATGCGGTGCTGGTCAGCACCGTGCGCTCCCTGGGCAACCAATTGGGCGCCCAAGGCGGCGTGGTCGCGGTGGACGTCTCGCTCAAGCAGCTCACCGAGATCGTCAAGCAGATCAAGCTGGGCGAATCCGGCTACCTGATGCTCCTGGAAAACAGCGGCACCATCCTGGTGGACCCCAAGCAGCCGGAACACAACTTCAAGGCCCTGGGCAGCCTCGGCAGCGGCTACGAGCAACTGGCCAAGGCCGGCAAGGGCCTGGTGCAGGTGGAGCTGGGTGGCAAGCGCTACATGGCCAATATCTGGCCTTCCGAGCAACTGGGCTGGACCTTCATCGGCCTGATCCAGCAGGACGAAGTCATGGGCCAGGCGACCCAGCTGACCTGGATCATCGCCATCATCGCCGGGGTCCTGGCGGTGTTGTTCGCCGTGTTCGGCGCCAGCTTCGCCGGCCTCATCGTGCGTCCGATCCGGGGCGTGGCCAGCGGCCTGGAAGGCATCGCCCAGGGCGAGGGCGACCTGACTCGCAGCCTGGACATCCGCGGCCGTGATGAAACCGCGCAACTGGCCAACTGGTTCAACCAGTTCCTCGCGGCGATCCGCAAGCTGATCCAGAACATCGGCCAGGCCGCCCAGAAGATCCTCGCCACCTCCCACTCCTCGACCCAGGTCTCCAGCGACATGGCCGAGGCCGCCGGACGCCAGCGCGAAGCCGTGGACATGGTGTCCACCGCGTTCCATGAAATGGTCGCCACGGCCAACGAAGTGGCGCGCTCCTGCAGCCAGGCCGCCGAATCCGCCGACAGCGGCCAGCGCCAGGCCCGCGAAGGCCAGCAGCAGATCGACGCGGCGGTGCACAGCGTCGATCGCCTGAGCCAGGAGATCGAACAATCGGCGCAATCGATGCAGCAACTGGAGCGCGACAGCAACGATATCCAGTCGATCCTCGGCACCATTCGCTCCATCGCCGAGCAGACCAACCTGCTGGCCCTCAACGCGGCCATCGAGGCCGCGCGCGCCGGCGAACAGGGCCGTGGTTTTGCCGTGGTGGCCGATGAGGTCAGGGCGCTGGCCAAGCGCACCGCCGACTCCACCGCCGAGATCGACGGCCTGCTGGGCAACCTGGCCAAGCGCACCAGCGCGGTGACCCAGCAGATGCATGCCAGCCTGGAAGTGTCCCAGCAATCGGTGGAGCGCATTGGCCTGGCGCGCAACAGCTTCGGGCAGATCCGCGAATCGGTGGATGTGATCCGCGACATGAACACCCAGATCGCCACCGCCGCCGAAGAACAGCATCAAGTGGCCGAAGACATCAACCGGCACATCAGCCAGATCCATGGCGACGCGCAACTGGTGGCGGAACTGGCCAACTCGGCGCGCCTGGACTCCCAGAGCCTGGCGGACCTGTCCAACGAACTGGACGGCCTGGTCCGGCGCTTCAAGACCTGACCCGTGGCGGCGAGGGGAATGCCCCTCGCCTGGCCGGAGCCGTCAGCGCTCGACGATGGCCGTCACGCCCTGCCCGCCCGCGGCACAGATCGAGATCAACCCACGCCCCTGCCCGGCCACGCTCAACAGCTTGGCCAGGTTGGCGACTATGCGCCCGCCGGTGGCGGCGAAAGGATGTCCCGCCGCCAGTGAACTGCCCTTGATATTGAGTCGCGAACGATCGATCGCCCCCAGGGGCGCCTCCAGGCCCAGGCGCGACTTGCAGTACTGCGGGTCTTGCCAGGCCTTGAGGGTGCACAGCACCTGGGCGGCGAAGGCTTCGTGGATCTCGTAGTAGTCGAAGTCCTGCAGGCTCAAGCCGTTGCGCGCCAGAAGGCGTGGCACGGCATACACCGGAGCCATCAGCAAGCCTTCGGCGCCATGGACGAAGTCCACCGCCGCCGCCTCGCCGTCACGCAGGTAGGCCAGGATCGGCAGGCCACGCTCCCGGGCCCATTGCTCGCTGCCCAGCAACACCAGGGAGGCGCCATCGGTCAGGGGCGTCGAGTTGCCGGCAGTGAGGGTGCCCTGGCCGCCGCGGTCGAACGCCGGCTTGAGTCCGGCGAGCTTGTCCAGGGTCAGGTCCGGGCGCAGGTTGTTGTCCCGGGTCAGGCCGAGGAATGGCGTCAGCAGGTCATCGTGCCAGCCCTCGGCATAGGCGGCGGCCATGTGCAGGTGGCTGTCCAGGGCCAGCTGGTCTTGCGCGTCCCGGGGAATGTCCCAGGTCTTGGCCATCTGCTCGCAATGCTCGCCCATGGACAAGCCGGTACGCGGCTCGCCGTTGCGCGGCAGCTCCGGCTTGAGGTGGCGCGGGCGCACCTGGGACAAGACCTTGAGCTTGTCACCCAGGCCCTTGGCCCGGTTGGCCTGGAGCAGGATCTTGCGCAGCCCTTCGTTGACCCCGATCGGCGCATCCGAAGTGGTGTCGACACCACCGGCGATGCCGCAGTCGATCTGCCCCAGGGCGATCTTGTTGGCCACCAGCAGCACCGCTTCCAGGCCCGTGCCGCAGGCCTGCTGGATGTCATAGGCCGGGGTGGTGGGCGACAGCCGCGAGCCCAGCACGCATTCACGGGTCAGGTTGAAATCCCGGGACTGCTTGAGCACCGCTCCGGCCGCCACCTCGCCGATGCGCAACCCATGCAGGTTGTAGCGCTCGATCAGGCCCTCGAGGGCTGCGGTGAGCATGGCCTGGTTGCTGGCGGTGGCGTAGGCGCCGTTGGAACGGGCGAAGGGGATACGGTTGCCGCCGATGATCGCGACGCGACGCAGTTGTGTCATGGAAAGCTCCCTGTTCGGTGAATGCGACTGCGGTGGGTATCTCCTCCACCAGCGTAGGTTCTCATCCGGCGCCTGCTCGGCCCTGCAAGGAGAACCCCTGATCGAACGACCCGAAGCCATTCGTGGTCCACACTTTGAACCCCAACCTGCGGAGTGCGTTCCATGTCCGACCGTTATATCGACTTCGCCAACTCGGGCATCGGCCAGCGCCTGGTCGGGGCCCTTGGCCTGCCCTCGCCGATGCGCCTGGAGCGCTGGCAGGCTGGCCGCCTGCGGCCCATCGAAGGTGCCTTGCTGATCGGCGGCGGCCCCCTGGCGCGACAGGTGGCGGACCTCGCGCCACGCCTGACCGATGCGATCTACAGCTATGGCAGCGACCCGGCCCTGGCCAGCCCCTGGATTCCCGGACATGGCCCCAGGCTCAAGGCCGTGGTGTTCGACGCCAGCGAACTACTGCAGATCGACCAGCTCAAGCAATTGCGCGAATTCTTCCAGCCGCTGCTGCGCAACCTGGCGCCCAGTGCTCACCTGGTGCTGCTCGGACGTCCGCCGCAAAGCCTCGACGCGCCCTTCGCCGCCAGTGCCCAGCGAGCCCTGGAAGGCTTCAGCCGTTCCCTGGCCAAGGAGTTGCGCAACGGCGCCACCCTGCAACTGCTGTATGTGGAGGCCGGGGCCGAAGACCAGCTGGAAGGCGCATTGCGCTTCTTCCTCTCGCCCAAGAGCGCCTTCGTTTCCGGCCAGGTGCTGCACCTGCAGCCCTGCACCGCCCAGGTCCGGGACTGGAGCCGGCCCCTGGCCGGGCGCAAGGCCCTGGTCACCGGAGCGGCACGGGGCATCGGCGCGGCCATCGCCGAGACCCTGGCCCGGGATGGCGCCCAGGTGCTGTTGCTCGACGTTCCCCAGGCCCAGGCCGACCTCGAGGCCTTGGCCGCACGCCTTGGCGGGCAGGCCATCAGCCTGGATATCTGCGCCGAAGACGCAGCGCCAAGGTTGCTCGAACAGTTGCCCCGGGGCCTCGACATCCTGGTGCATAACGCCGGCATCACCCGGGACAAGACCCTGGCCAACATGACCCCGGAATACTGGGATGCGGTGCTGGCGGTCAATCTCGGGGCACCGCAGGTACTGACCCAGGCGCTGCTGGACAGCCAGTGCCTGCACGAGCACGGCCGGGTGATCCTGCTGGCCTCCATCAGTGGTATCGCCGGCAACCGCGGCCAGACCAACTACGCCGCCAGCAAGGCGGGGCTGATCGGCCTGGCCCAGGCCTGGGCACCACGGCTCAAGGCCCGGGACATCAGCATCA
Organism: Pseudomonas sp. FW507-12TSA; assembly: GCF_058781435.1. Taxonomy (NCBI): domain Bacteria; kingdom Pseudomonadati; phylum Pseudomonadota; class Gammaproteobacteria; order Pseudomonadales; family Pseudomonadaceae; genus Pseudomonas; species Pseudomonas sp. FW507-12TSA. The sequence continues at coordinate 92,986 of NZ_JBYSWT010000025.1, read as the reverse complement.
ATGCCGTGGCCCCGGGGTTCATCGAGACCAGGATGACCGCCAGCGTACCCTTCGCCTTGCGCGAAGCCGGGCGACGCATGAGTTCCCTGGGCCAGGGCGGCCTGCCCCAGGATGTCGCCGAAGCCGTGGCCTGGCTCGCCCAGCCCGGGAGCGGCGCGGTCAGCGGGCAGGCCCTGCGGGTCTGCGGTCAAAGCGTGCTGGGAGCGTGAAGATGACAGGACACTGGCACGAGCTGAACATCCCCGCGCCGCTGCCGAAGCTGTTTCTCAAGGCCGCATTGCGGCGCAAGATCAGCGGCACGCACTTGCCCGACCAGGGCCTGCGTTGCTTGATCAGCCTCGACCCCGGGCAACTGGCGGCCTACCGCAAGGTCTGCGGGTTTACCGACAACGGCCTGCTGCCCGTCACCTACCCCCATGTGCTGGCGTTCCCGCTGCAGATGCAACTGCTGACCGTCAGCGACTTCCCCTTTCCCTTGCTGGGGCTGGTGCACCTGGGCAACCGGATCCGCGTGCTAAGACCCATGGGTAACGTCAGCAGCGTGCGGGTCGGGGTCCGGGTGGATAACCTGCGCGCACACGCCAAGGGCGCGACCTTCGACCTGGTGACCAGCATCGACGACCTGCTGGGGCCGCTCTGGGAAGCCCGCAGCGAGATGCTTTGTCGCGGGGTCAAGCTGGCCGCTTCCGGGCCAGCACCAGCCCCTGCCGAACGTGAGCCAGGTCCAGGCCTGGAGGCCGTGGCCAACTGGCGGGCAGAGAGCGATATCGGCCGGCGCTATGCCAAGGTGTCGGGCGACTACAACCCGATCCACCTGAGCGCCTGGAGCGCGCGACTGTTCGGTTTTCCCCAGGCCATCGCCCATGGCCTGTGGAGCAAGGCCCGGACCCTGGCGGCGCTGGAGCAGCACCTGCCCACGGCGGGCGTGCAGATCACGGTGCGCTTCGCCAAGCCAGTGCTGCTACCCGGCGAAGTCCGCCTGCTGGCCAGCGCCGCCGGCTCCAGCGGCGACTTGCAACTGCTGGGCAAGGGTGGACTGCAACATATGCAAGGAGACTGGCAACCACTGCCCTGAGCGTCGTCACCCTCGACGAATCAGCACGACGCCAAGGATGATCAGCAGCAATCCGGCCATCTTGCCGAGGCTGATCGGCGCCTCGCGAAACCCGGCCCAACCGAAGTGATCCAGGGCCAGGGCCATGCTCAACTGGCCGGCCAGCACCAGTGTCATGAACAGCAAGGCGCCAATGCGCGGCCCGGCGAACGCTGCGACGGTGATGAAGAACGCTCCCATCAAGCCCCCGCACCAATGCCACCAGATCAGCCCCTTGAGGGCGCTCAACGATGGCGTCTCGCGCTGTATCAACACCAGGAGCAGCAACGCCATGGTGCCGACGAAGAAGGAAATCATCGCCGCGACGAACACACTACCGACCTGCTTGGCCAACTGGCCATTGACCCCGGCTTGCAAGGCAATCAGGGCACCGGCAACGAACGGCAGGCACAGTAGCCACCAGACTGGAGTCAGCATCAAAAGCTCCCGCAAAAATTAAGGCGCGCAGTATAAGCCAGTGCCTCGGCTGACAACACGGGCCAGCCAACGCTGCAGCCAAGCATTTCGCCCTATTAATTGTATGTATATAACTTTGGTCGAGGACCACCAGCGGCGCTGCCCGGCAAGCTCATTAGTTGTTGTTTTAGATAGCCTTTCTTAAATGCACGCAGACTCTTTCAATACTTTCAGGCTATTCATTTATAAGCATCTGGCAGCCGAAAAATAAGTCATTAATACCAACTTCATAATTGTTCGAAGTTCCCTTCGCGACTTTCATCTGGACAACGGACGACGACATCTCCAGCAGCAGAACTGGCGAGCCATCGAAAACAACAGACGTTGTAACAGGTGCAAGGAACAACTCTCATGAACACTCAATCCGGATGGAAGACGTTAACGGCCCTGACCATGATCCTGACCCTCAGCCTGGCCGGCTGCAGCGGTGGTGGTGGCGGCCACAAGAGTGGCAGCAGTTCTTCATCGCCCGCCAGTACCGACAGCGGCACTGGTGGCACCGACGGAACGGGCGGTGGCACTGGTGGTGGAACCGGTGGTACCGGCGGAACAGGCGGTGGCACTGGTGGCGGAACCGGTGGTACCGGCGGAACAGGCGGTGGCACTGGTGGCGGAACCGGTGGTACCGGTGGAACTGGTGGTGGCACCGGCGGCACTGGCGGTGGAACTGGCGGAACAGGCGGCACCGGTGGAACCGGAGGTACAGGCGGGACGGGTGGAACAGGCAGCACCGGCACCCCCCTGACCACCAGCAGCCTGGTATCGGACCTGGGCACCACCATCAGCGGTGTCGGCACCGGAGTCAGCGGCCTGGGCGACTCGCTGAGCGGCACCCCCGTAGTCGGCGGCGTGGTGCAAAGTGCGGTCAATACCACCGGCAACGTGGTGGATACCGTGGGCGATGGCCTGACCGATGGCCTGGGCAAGCTGGGTACCGATCCCAAGGCCCTGAGCAAGACCACCGCCACCGTCGGCAATGTAGTCAGCGACGTCGGTACCGGGGTCACCGATCTGAGTGGCAAGTTGGCCACCAGCACCCAGAGCGTGCCGGTAGTCGGCGGCGTGGTGACTCGGGTCGCCCCGACGCTTGGCAGTGTCGGCGCCCGAGTGACGATGCTCGGCAATACCCTGAGCACCACCACCAGCAGCGGCCCATTGGGCACCCTGACCGATAACCTGGGTAACCAGGCCCTGGTGCCGGTGGTCAGCATGGCCGAAGGCCTGACCGGCAAACTGGGCAGCACCACAGGCCTCGGGACTCCGGTCAAGGGCTTGCTCAACGGCGTGGCCCAGGCAGTGGACGGCACCGGCGACAAGGTCAGCGGCGCCGGCAACGGCAGTCCGGTGACCAACCTGCTGGGTACCGCCCTGAACAACACTGGCGCCAGCGTGGGCACCGCCGGCGGCTACCTGGCCAGCTCCGGCTCCGGAAGCGGTACGGGTAATGGTGGCACTGGGCCCAACAACGGCTTGCTGGAGACCGTGGGCGGCGCCGTGGCCAACCTGAGCAACGGCCTGAACGCCGGCAACACCAACGGTACCGTCAGTGCCGGCGGCGTCACCGGTGCCTCCGCCGGTGGCCTGGTGGCCTCGGTCGGTGGTGCCCTGGGTGGCAGCGGCACTCCCAACCTGACGGTCACCGCACCACTGGCCAGTGTCGGGGCCAGCGTCGGCTCGGCACTCAATCCAGTCACCAGCGCGGCCAGCGGCCTGACCCAGCAAGTGGGTGCAGCCACCGGCACCGGAGCCCCGGTCGCCGGCCTGCTGAACCAGGTGGGCGGCGCGGTAAGCAACGTCGGCACCAGCCTCGCCGGCAGCACCGGCACCGGCCAGGTCGGTACGGCACTGGGTGGCACCTTGAACGCAGTGGGAGGCACCGTGGCCGCGGCAGGCGGCCTGGTCAACGGCGGTACCGCTCCCAGCGGTGGCCTGCTGGGTGGCTTGAATGTAGGGGCTTCCGCCAGTGGCGGCGCCTCCACCGGAACCACCAGCGGCGGCCTGGGCGGCGTGGTAGGAGGCCTCACCGGCGCCTTGGGCGGCACTCGATAATTTGCACCTGGCCGATTCGACGGCCCCACCTACAGCGCCTACGCTTGGTTGAAGGCGAGAGATTCAAATGGGTCTCTCGCCTTTTTGTTCATCCTGGGCACGACATTCCTGAGCCGCCCCGAGCCTGTAGCCGACGGCCACCAGGCATGAGCACCTTGGCATCACCGCAATTCGACCATGGAGTGTCCTATGCGTACGTTGGCCAGCTTGTTGTTACTAGGGTGCTGCTCCAGCGCCTATGCCGACTCCCTGCCGCGCTTTCTCAACAACAACGACAGTATCAACAACCTGCCGACCCCCAACCTGCCGGTGGACGCTTACCGCCCGGCCAGCCCGAAACTGCAGCTTCCCGAAGAACCCTCGGTACCCAAGGGCCAGCAACCGCTGCAGATGGGCACCAAGCTCACCGTGCGCCAGCTACAGATCGAAGGTGGCACTGTCTATCCCCTGGAAGAGCTGGCGGCCATCTACCGGCCGCTGATCGGCCATGAGGTCAGCTTCAGCCAACTGATCGAGGCTACGCGCAGCATCACCAAGCGCTACCAGGACGACGGCTACCTGCTGTCCTACGCTTTCATTCCACAGCAACGCTTCGACCAGGGCACCTTGCGGATCGTGCTGGTGGAGGGATACATCCGCGATTACCAGTTGCAGGGCGACATCGGCCCGGTGTCGGCCTACCTGGACAAGCTGGTGGCCAAGCTCAAGGCCGAGCGCCCGCTGACCCGCAAGACCTTCGAACGCTACACCACGCTGATGAGCCGGGTGCCCGGGGTGACGTTGCAAGCCGTGGTGCCACCACCGGGCACCACCGACGGTGCGACCGGGTTGGTGGCCGTAGCCAGCCGCAAACCCATCACCACTACCCTCAACAGCAACCAGGACAACCGCAATGGCATGCAGGCCCTGGTGGGCATCACCAGCAACTCGCAGACCACCTGGGGCGAGCAGCTGACCCTCAGCGGGCTATTCCCGCCAGGCAAGGACAAGGAGCACTACTACCGCCTGGACTACAACCAGCTCCTGGGCTCGGAGGGCACCCAGCTGAGCCTGTACGGTGCGCGCTACCGTGCCGATCCGCATAGCGACATCCTGCTCAGCAACGGCCTGGTGCTGGAGCCCCATCGAGAGAACGACCGGTTCTCCATTGGTGTCAGCCACCCTTTCATCGCCTCGCCCAACGAAATGCTCACCCTCGGTACACGCCTGTACGCGGTGAACGACAAGACCCGCTATCGGGTGAATGGCCTGCCTTTGTCAGTGGAAGAAAAGACCGACATTCGCGCCCTGGCATTGGAAGGCGACTGGAGCAAGTCGGACCAACGCCAGCTACGGATCCTCAGCGCCGGCCTGTACCGCGGCCTCGACAGCATGGGCGCCAAGACCAACAACACCCTCTACGACCTGGACTTCTTCCGTGTGCGCCTGGCCGGCGTGCAGAGCAATCGCTTCCTCGACAACTGGCAGGGCGTGCTGTCCGGCGCCCTGTACTGGAGCCGGGACAACTTGCCGGACAGCGAACGGGCCAGCTTCGGCGGCCAGAACTTCGCCCGGGGCTACCCTGATGACCAGACCACCGGCGACAAGGGCTGGGGCGTGGCCTATGAGGTCAACTACAGCTTCAACCGCGAAGGAACCTGGGTCCGGGTGCTGCAGCCCTACGTAGTGCTGGATCGCTCCAAGACCTGGTTCAACGAACTGCCAGTCAGGGGCAGCAGCCTGTCGTCGGCCGCCGTGGGCCTGCGCTTTGGCGATACCAAGCACTACAACATCGCCGTGGAAGCCGCCAAGCCCATGTCCGACGAAGCCCTGGACACCTACAACCGCCGGCCGCGCTACAGCCTGAGCTTCAGCTACCAGCTCTGAACGAACAGTTGCGTGACTTGTGGCCCGCTTCGGCGGGCCTTTTTTTGCCGCCTTGCCATATATCGAGCACACCAAGGCCCCGGTAATCCGGGCCCCCTGGCGAGACAAGGGAGTCAGGGCCCGACGACGTGCAGTCGGGGCTCGGGAAACAGGTTGTTGAGGGTTTCCAGCAGGCGCACGTGGTAGATCGGCTTGCGGAACAGGTCCAGGACCTGCAGGCGCAGCAGGTCACTGACATCGTCCATGTCGGCATGGCCCGACATGACGATGACCGGCAGGTGCTGGCGCGAGGTGTGCTCGCGCAAGCGCTTGATCAACGACAAGCCACTCTCCTCGGGCATGCGCAGGTCGGTGATGACCAGCGCGATGTCCGGATGGCGGGTGAGATGGTCCAGGGCCAGCCTCACCGAGAGGGCGGTGAAGCAGGTGAAACCCTCGCCTTCCAGCAGCTCGGCGAGTTCCATCAATGCGTCTTCTTCGTCATCCACAAGAAGCAGTTGCTGGCGTGGGGTGGAGGGAGTGTTCATGAATCCTGCCTTGAGCTGACTGTTCGACGGCCTTCACTGCTGTTGCAGTCGCAGGCCTCAAGGTGTGGGGCGTGTAACCGCCGTTCCTCCCAGGGCAGTGAGGATGTTGTTGAAGATCGCCAGAACCCGGTCGCCCATTGGGGTGACGAATACAACCACGACCACCGCGACCATCGCCACCACGATCGCGTATTCGATGGCCGAGGCGCCCTCGGTACGGGCCAGCAGCAGTCGCGCGCGAAGCAGCAGATATTCAAGCAGCATCAGATACCTCCCGGCTGCATAACGCAGCCATGCATTCTCGCTGGCTCACGGTGTGGGACGGGTAACGGCAGTGCCTCCGAGGGTAGTCAGTACGTTGTTGAAGATGGCGAGTACCTTGTTACCCAGCGGAGTCACGAATGCCACCACTACCACGGCGACCATCGCCACCACGATTGCGTACTCAATGGCGGAGGCACCTTCGGTACGGTCAAAAAACAGGCGCGCCCTGAGCAACAAATATTGAAGGATCATCCTAGCTCTCCTTTGCGCCAGACGGCGCCGATGGAACCGCACCGAACCCATTTCCCCGGTGCTAATTGAGCATTGTCAACAAAACAGGGCCCAGCAACTGTAAGAACGGATTAATCACTAAGTATTAATCGGAAAGTAAACGCCAGAAACCCAGACACTGTTGAGAGCGTTGTACTTTTGTCAGCTATTTTTTGACCAGGTAATGGCATTTCGTCCTAGCTCAACTACCTTCACATAGCGAAATAGTTGCATGTTCATAGCTGCCTGATTGCGAATCGACTCGTTTGGAATCACGGGCTGTCACGGGCTGTAGTGCAGCAGGAAAGGGAGAGCCTTCATGAACAGTCGCGTCACTATGGGCCTGGCAGGACTTCTTTTGGTCGGTGCGGTGTTTTTCGGGTACTGGGGCCTGGTGCTCAGCCGTCAACCCGAACCCGCTCCAGCCGCAGCGCAACCACCCACTCCCAGCACCGTCGTCGAGCAGACTGCCAGCACCGCCGAAGACCAGACGCGCCAGCCGGTGGTGGTGCTGGTACACGATGTCCCGCCGTTCGTGCCCCTGGCCGCCAGCGACCTGGCCCTGGAGAAACTGCGCACCGCCCCATCGGGCAGCCTGAGCGCCATCGACCAGGCCGTGGGCCGTACTCCATGGCGCCAGCTGAGCGCCGGCACCTGGCTCAACGAACAGAGCTTCGCCAGCGGCGGCGCCCTGGCCCGGATGATCCACAGCGACGAGCGGGCACTGGCGGTAGCGATCGACGAGGTGATCGGTGCAGCAGGCCAGCTGAGCCCCGGCGACTATGTGGACGTCCTGCTGTTCTTGCGCCAGGACAGCGCCAACCCGCAACAGTCGGCGCAGATCGCCGTACCGGCGATTCGCGTGTTGGCCGTGGGCGAACAACTGGGGCTGACCAACGACGGCCAACCGGGCAGCGCCGTGAGCAACGACGAACGGCTCAAGCAAGATCAGCGCCGGATCAACGCCCGCACCGTGGTCCTGGCCGTGCCCGAGCAACTGCTGAGCCGGATGATGCTGGCCACCCAGGTCGGCGTGCTGCGCCTGGCAGTGCGCAGCAGCGAGGAGCAACGCCTGGCCCACTACTGGGCCGGCAACGAAGAGGCAGTCGAGCATCTGGATGCCGCCAGCAGCAACCTGTTCCAGTTCACCCAACTGGCCCTGGGCCGCGCTCCCCGCAGCCCGGTCGCCCAAGGCACCGCGCCACGACCGGCGGTGGAGGTGATCCGTGGCAACCAGGTCACCCAACAGACCCCCTGATCGAGCAAGGATGCAATACATGCGCAGTCGCTCCACGCCCACCCTCATCGCCCTGCTGGCCCTGGCCCAGCTGCTCTGGAATCCGGTCCAGGCCGCTCCGGCAACGGGCTGCTCGGGCCTGGCCCCGTTGCCCGGGGTCTTGGAAGTCGGCGAAGGCCTGCAACAGCAGTTGCAATCGCCGGTGGCGATCACCCGGCTGGCAGTGGGCGACCCGAAGATCGCCGACGTCCAGGCCACCGGCGACCGGGCCTTTCTGCTCACCGGCATGGGCCCTGGAGCCACCAGCCTGATGGTCTGGACCGCCTGCTCCAGCACTCCACGCCAGAGCATGGTGTTCGTCCAGGGCCGGGCCAGCGCCGAGATGCAGGCGGCCCGCGTATCGAGCAGCGCTGATGCGCCGCTGCCCAGCCAGGTGCAGACCGATATCCGCTTCGTCGAGGTCAGCCGGACCAAGCTCAAGGAGGCCAGCGTCTCGCTGTTCGGCCGCGGGCACAATTTCCTGATCGGCTCGCCGAACACCGCCCCGGTCACCAGCGGCACCTCCGGCAGTACTACGCCAGTCTTCGGCAGCATTCCCCTGAACAATGACTCGTTCAACATCGGCTTCGGCGGCGGCCGGGTGCTGACCCTGATCAACGCCCTGGAAGGCAGCGGTTTCGCCTATACCCTGGCCCGCCCGAGCCTGGTGGCCCTCAATGGCCAGAGCGCGAGTTTCCTCGCCGGGGGCGAAATCCCCATCCCGGTACCCAGCACCGGCAGCAACAGCGTGACCATCGAATACAAGGAGTTCGGCATCCGCCTGACCCTGACTCCCACCATCGTCGATCGCGGGCGCATCTCGCTGAAGGTCGCCCCCGAGGTCAGCGAGCTGGACTACAGCAACTCCGTGGCCATCGCCGGCACTCGGGTGCCGGCCCTGACCATCCGTCGTACCGATACCAGCATCTCCCTGGCCGACGGCGAGAGCTTCGTCATCAGCGGCTTGATCAGCACCCGCAACAGCTCCCAGGTCAACAAGTTTCCCGGGCTGGGCGACCTGCCGGTGCTCGGCGCCTTCTTTCGCGACAACTCCATCAGCCGCGAAGAACGCGAACTGCTGATGGTGGTCACCCCGCATCTGGTCCAACCCCTGGCGGTGGATGCCAAGCTGCCGGCCCTGCCAGGGGAACGCTTGCGCAACTACGATCCGAATTTCTATCGCATGTTCTTCCTCGAGAACGGCAACTTCGATAAACGCAGTGGGCTGTCGCAATGAGCCAGAACCAGAACCTGAGCCAGACCTTCCTCGCCATCACCCGCAACAGCACCGACCTGGAATGGCTGCAGGGCGCCCTGGCGCCCCTGGGCCAGGTGGTGGGCGCCGATGGCAGCCTGGACGAGTTGCTGGCGCTGGTGGACGTGACCTGCGCCAACCTGGTGTTCGTCGGCCTCGACCGCGAGCACGTGGTGGCCCAGGCGGCGCTGATCGAGGGCGCCCTGGAGGCCAAGCCGATGCTGGCGATCGTCGCCCTGGGCGATGGCATGGACAACCAGCTGGTGCTCAACGCCATGCGCGCCGGGGCCCGCGATTTCGTCGCCTACGGCTCGCGCTCCAGCGAGGTCGCCGGGCTGGTCCGGCGCTTGAGCAAACGCCTGCCGGCGGTCACCCCCAGCACCCAGCTGGGCGGCCTGACCGTGCTCTACGGCGCCCAGGGCGATGGTGACGGCGCGCTGCTGGCGGGGCATCTGGCATTGGTGGTGCAGAAGAGCGGCCAGCAGACCCTACTGCTGGATCTCGGACTGCCCCGGGGCGACAGCCTGGCCTTGCTGGGCCTGGAGAGTTCGTTCCACTTCGGCGATGCCCTGCGCCACCTGCGCCGCCTGGATACCACCCTGATCGACAGCGCCTTCACCAGCGCCGAGGCCGGGTTGCGGATCCTCGCCTACGCCAGCCACGACGAGCCCCTGGAACACACCAGCGCGGCGGAGCTGTACATGCTGCTCAGCGCCCTGCGCCAGCACTTCCAGCACATCGTGGTGAACCTGGTGGGACAACCGGACAGCGAGGCCCTGCGCACCTTCGTCAGCCACTGCGACAAGCTGCTGTGGTGTACCGACCAGAACGTGCTCGACTGCCGACGCAACCTGGAAGTACTCAACCACTGGCGGGAAAAAGGCATGAAGCTGGAGCACGCGCGCCTGTTGGTGGACCGCTACCTGCGCTCGGTCGCCCCGGACTCCGACACCCTGGGCAAGACCTTCGGCCTGGAGGTGATCGCGGTACTGGCGTTCAGCCCCGAGCTGCGCCTGAACGCCAAGAACCAGGGCGTCACCCTGTTCGAACTGGGCCCGCGCGAACAACTGACACAAGCCCTGCGGACCCTGGGTGAACGCCTGGCCAAGCGTTCCCAAGGCCTGCCCCAGCCCAAGGCCGGCTGGCTGAACCGGATCATGGGGGGCCGATGAGCGGAGAAAAACTCTTTGGCGCGTCGAACCGCGCCAGCGGCAACGCCGACCACGAAGGCCTGAAGCTGGTCCTGCATCGCTACATCATCGATGCCATCGAGGAGTCGGGAAAGAACCTGCTGGAAAGCTCGCGGCAGAACCTCTCGCAGTTCGTCACCGACAAGGTGGCCGAATACATCGCGCGCATGCACCTGGCCATTTCCCGCTATGAAATGGAGCGCCTGGCGGAGGAGATCGTCGATGAGCTGACCGGCTTCGGCCCCCTGGAAGTGCTGCTGCGCGATCCGGCGGTGACCGAGATCCTGGTCAACGGCCCGCACCGGGTCTTCGTCGAACGCGACGGAGTGCTGCACCAGAGCGACCTGCGCTTCATCGATGCGCACCACGTGGAGCGCGTGATGCAACGGATCCTTGCGCCATTGGGCCGGCGCCTCGACGAATCTTCGCCGATGGTCGATGCACGCCTGCCAGACGGCAGCCGGGTCAACGCGATCATTCCGCCGATCGCCCTGGACGGCCCGTGCCTGTCGATCCGCAAGTTTCGCAAGGACATGCTCAAGAGCAGCGACCTGATCGCCATGCAGACCATCGACCAGGCGATCTTCGAGTTTCTCCAGGACGCGGTGGGCAAGCGCTGCAACATCCTCATCAGCGGCGGTACCGGCACCGGCAAGACCACCTTGCTGAACATCCTCAGCCAGTTGATCAATCCCCATGAACGCCTGGTGACCATCGAGGACGTGGCCGAGCTGCAACTGGGACACCCCCATGTGGTGCGCCTGGAAACTCGTCCGCCCAATGCCGAGGGCCATGGCGAGGTCAAGGCCAGCGACCTGATCCGCAACGCCCTGCGGATGCGCCCGGACCGCATCATCCTCGGCGAGATCCGCGGCGTGGAGGTGCTGGACGTGCTGACGGCGATGAACACCGGCCACGACGGCTCCATGAGCACCGTGCATGCCAACAATGCCCAGGATGCCCTGCTGCGCCTGGAGACCCTGGTGGGCTTGACTGGGCGCCACGTCGCCGAGCGCACCCTGCGGCAGATGATCTGCGCGGCCCTGGACGTGGTGATCCAGCTCAGTCGCATGCCCGACGGCCGCCGCTGCGTCAGCGAGGTGGTGGAAGTGGTGGGCATCCGCGACGACATCTATGTCACCAATACCCTGTTCCGCCTGGATCGGCGCACCGGTTTCGGTTTCCTGCGCGAGGCGCTCAACCCCGCCGGGGACAAGCTGCGCCGGGAAATCGGGCTGGGCCTCAACTGAACCGCCGGGGGGGAGCCATGATCGCGCTGTTGCTGACCATGATCTGCCTGTTCTTGCTGGGACTGTCCGGCTGGATGTTCTATCACGGCGTACGCAAGACCGAGCGCGAGCGGGTGCTCAGCCGCCTGGCCGAAGGACAGCCCGACCAGGCACCACCCCCCAGCTCCTGGACCGGCCTGGAACGCACCTTCATCCGCGCCGGTCTGGGCCAGCCAGGAGAGCGCCTGGGGTTGTGGCTGGCAGCCTGGGCCCTGTGCATGCTGCTGGGCTATCTGCTGGCCGACTGGCTCGGCCTGCTGGGCGGTGCCCTGGGGCCACCCATACTGCTGCGCCTGTACGTCAGCTGGCGCTACCAGCGGCGGATCAGGCGCATGATCGAACAGCTGCCGCCCTTGCTGGACCACAGCGTGCGCAGCCTGAAGTCTGGGCGGACCCTGGCGGATGCGATCCTGGGGGCCATCGAGTCGAGCAACGACCCGCTCAAGCAAGCCATGGGCCGGGTGCAGCGCAACGTGCAGCTGGGGGTCAACCTGCCGGAAGCGCTCAGCGACTTCGCCGAGTTCTACGATCAGGACGAACTGCGCATGTTCGCCCTGGGCCTGAAGGTCAACCATCGCTACGGCGGCAATGCCAGCGAGCTGCTGGAAAACCTGATCAAGTTGATCCGCGAGCGCGAGCAAGGAGCCCGGCAACTGAGCGCGATGACCGGGGAAACCCGCATGACCGCCTGGGTCCTGGGCGCCTTGCCATTGCTGTTGGTGGGTTACTTCATGTTCACCAATCCCGGCTACATGCTCGGCATGTGGCATGACCCCTCCGGGCAGAAGATGCTGATCACCGCCGTGTGCCTGCAGATCGTCGGCTGCCTCGCGCTGTGGCGCATGCTGAGGAGTATCTGAAGTGTTGCTGCTAGCGGCGCTGCTGCTGTTCCTCGGAGCCGCGTTGTTGCTTGGCAACATCGTGCTGGAGCAACGCCGGCGCGAGCGCCAGATCGCCCAACGGCTGCAGGGTCACATGACCCGCGACAGTCGCCTGGGCAGCTGGCTGCGCCTGCTTGGCGAAAGCCGCTTCGGCCAACGCGCGGTGAGCATGGACAGCGAGACCCAGACCCTGCTCAACCGCCTGGGCTGGCGCCGCGCCAACCAGCGCTCGCTGTTCGCCGCCCTGCAACTGGCCACGCCGCTGGTGGTGGTTTGCCTGACCCTGTTCATCCAGGAAGTGGCCTACCCTAACGCCACCAACAAGTGGCTGCTGCCGATGCTCTCCGCCGGTGCCGGCTACCTGCTGCCCAAGCGCGCCCTGGCCTACTTCGCCCAGCGCCGGCAGAAACACCTCGCCCTGGAGATCTCCACCTTCATTCCACTGCTGCGCATCCTGTTCGAATCGGGCATGGCCGTGGAACAGGCGCTGCGGGTGCTGAGTACCGAGGCGCAGAAACTGCTGCCGGAGCTGACCCATGAGCTGCGCCTGGTCCTGGCACGGGTCGACTCGGGCCTGGAGCTGGGCCACGAACTGAACCAGACCGCAATTCTGCTGGCGGTGGATGAGTTCACCGACACCTGCGTGATCCTCCAGCAACTGATCCTGCAAGGCGGCGGCGCGATGAAGTCGCTGCAAGCACTCAAGCAGTTGCTGGATGACCGGCGCCTGACCCGCCTGCAGGAATACATCTCGAAAATGTCGGCCAAAATGTCGGTGGTGATGATGCTGTTTCTCTTCCCCGCCCTGTTGATCGTCCTGGCCGGGCCAGGCTTCACCGCCATCGCCCGGGCCTTCGCGTCCTAGAGGAAACCTGATGAAACCACTGATCGCCATCGCTTGCCTGGCACTGCTGGGCGGTTGCGCCAGCAACGGCCAGGCGCCCTGGGCGGCCCTGACCAGCTCCAGCAGTTGCGCCAAGCTCAGCTCCGAACAGGAACTGACGGTGAACCTGGCCGACGACATGACCAACGATGGCAAGCTGTACGCCGGCCTGGCCAACCTGCAGAGCCTGCCGGACAACCTGGCCGAGGTCCGGGTGCGCAAGGCCCGGGTCTATCGCTTGCTGGGCCGCAGCGAGGCCGAGCCGCTGTATCGCAGCCTGCTGGGGTCATGCCTGGCCGCCGAAGGCGAACACGGCCTGGGCCAGCTGGCCGCTGCCCGGGGCGACAACGGCCAGGCCCAGGCGCACCTGCAACGGGCCGCCAGCCTGGCGCCGACCAACGAGAAGATCCGCAACGACCTGGGTGTGGTCTACCTCAACCAGCTACGACTCGAAGACGCCCGCTTCGAGTTCCTGACCGCCATCGAGCTCCAGCAGTCCGATCCCTTGGCGGCCATCAACCTGGTGACTCTGTTGCTCTACCAGGACAACTGGCAGCAGGCCTCGCAAGTGGTCAGCCGCGCACGCCTGAACCCACAGCAGTTCGCCCAGGCCCAGGCCCGCGCCGAAGAACTCAAGACCTCCGCAAAACCCGTCGCCAAGGTGACCCAGGTGGCCAGTGGCGCGGCCAGCCTGCAACCCGACGCCATACCTGCCAAGGAGCGCTGAAGATGAAACTGTCCATGCTCTGCTGCCCCCTGCTACTGGCCCTGCCCCTGGCGGCCCAGGCCATCGACCCCGGCCCGGCCTCGCCCCAGCAGCAGGAGACCGAAGGCTGGCTGCTGCTGCAAAGCCGCAACCTGCAAGCCTCGCCACAACCACAGAGCGCCACCGCCCGCGAACAGGAACTGGCGCTGCAACGCTGGCTGAAGAAATACCAGTACGAGATCCCGGACTTCTACGATCCGGATGCCGGCGGGAAGATCGATACCAAGTAACTGGCAAGGCGTCGCCTGGGGCCGCAGGCGCCAGGGATCAGTGCTCGGTGACGCGCTGGCGCAGGCCCGAATTGCTCGGCGACAGGGCCAGGGCCAGCTGCGTGCGGTTGTGCATGTGGGTCAGGCGCAAGACCTGGGAAACATAGAGTTTGACGGTGTTCTCGGTGATACCCAGCTCGCAGGCGATCTGGTAGTTGGTCTGGCCCTTGCCCACCAGGCGAGCCACGTCCAGCTGGCGGGGCGAGAGCTGGTTGAAGATCGTCGGGATCTCGACGGTATCGGCATCGGCCCCTGGCTCAGCCTGGGCTCCAGGGTCGGCGGGGCTGCGACGGACCTTGTCCAGGTCCTGGTAGAGATCGTCGATGGACTCCGAAAGAAACTGCAGCTTCTGGTTGAGCTGCCCCAGGTGCAGGCTCTTCTGTCGCTCCTGCAAGGCAGCCTCCTGGCGCCGCAAGCCTTCGAGCAGCTCTGCCAGGTCGATGGGTTTCTGGTAGTAGTCGGCTACCCCTACCCGCAGGGCCTTGATCACATCCTGCTTATCGGATTGACCAGTGAGCATGATGGCCTCGAACACCCGGTGCTTGCCGGCGATGCGTTGCAGTTCCTGCACCAGCTCGATGCCGTCCAGGTCGGGCATGTGCAGGTCGAACAGCACCAGGGCGATCTCCGGATACCTGGCGAAGCTGTCCACCGCATCGCGACTGGATTGGCAAGGCACGCAGCGATAGCCGCTGCCCTCCAGGAACTCGCAGAGTTCCTCGACGATCAGGGGTTGATCGTCCACCACCAGCACTTTCATCTGTGAAGTGAGCTTGTTCACGTGTTACTCCGTGCGGGCCCGGCGCCGACCGGCCACTCCTGTGTGCCTCGCATGATCCAGGCCGCTGAACTAGAACCTAGACCTACTTTCCGACTATGTACATAGCGTTAAACGGCCCGGCGACTAATGGGCCACCATCACAGTTAAGACCATTCCAGCCAGGACAAAAGGCGCGAAGGGATATTTTTTTGACGGCCGCGAAGGCTCCTCCCGGACAGATGGCCCAAGTGCCTGTCTGGCCGAGCTGCAAAGCCGGACAAACAACCACCAGAGCCCACTGCATAGCCCGGCGCCGATGAACGCGCCCAGCACATGCTGGAGATCGGAGGCCAGGCCCAGGGCCGCCATGAGCTTCACATCCGCCGCCCCCATCTTGCCCATGGCATAGCCGGGCAGGGTCAGCGCCAGGGCCACCGCCAGGGCCCAGCCCCCTTCGGCGGGCGATGCTCCCAGCCAGGTGCTGCCGGCCCACGCCAGGTACAGCGCCGCCAGCAGCGCAGCGCCCAGGGTCAGGATGTTGGCGATCCGCCGTTGGCGCAGGTCCTGCAGCGCACAGAGTGCCAACCAGCTCCACAAAACCAAGAAATGCATCGGCCAGAACAGTCCCTTTCGGCGGTTTGATCCTATGCTCAATGGACATAGTGGTTGTCAGGGTAGACGCACTCATGAAACCGGGCCTCCCTAGAAAACAGAAAGGCGCTGCGGCAATCGAGTTCGCGGCGGTTTTCGTGATCTTTTTCGCGGTGTTCTACGGCCTGGTCAGCTACAGCGTGCCGCTGTTGATGATGCAATCCTTCCACCAGGCCACCGCCGAGGCACTGCGCCAGGCCGTCAAGGTCGACCCCAATACGCCCAACTACGCCACCACGGTGCAGAACCTCGCTCTCGGCGTGGTGCAGGCCCAGACCGGGTGGATTCCGTCGGCCTTCAACTTCGGCGCCAACGACTACAGCGCGACCTACAGCAGCGGCGTACTGACTGTCAGCGTGAACTATCCCATCAGCAAGCTGAACCAGGTGATGCCCCAGGTGGTGCTGCCGCTGATCGGTCCGGTGCCCAGCTTGCCCAGCAGCCTATCCGTTCAATCGAGCTTGCAATTTTGAGTCCCGGCGACAAGCTCTTCGGGCGTTTCCTCGGCCGCCCGCCAGCGGCCAGCGACCCTGCGCCAGAGCCCCCTATCCAGAACAGCGGCTTGCTGCTGGTCCTCGATGCGTCTGCAAGGGTGCTGAGCATTGCCGGGCCTTTGCGTCACGCCCTGGCACAGTTGCCGCCCAGGGCCGAGCCGACCCGACTGGTCGACTACGTGGTACCCGCCAGCACCCAGGCCCTCGAAGGCGGTCCCGCCGACTGGAGCGGCCAGGTGCTGGACCTGCAATTGCGCGGACTCGCCGGCCAGATCCTGTACCTGCGCGGTTGGGTCCAGCAGCAAGGCGCAAACTGGCACCTGCAATTGCTGGACATCGGCGACCTGGTCCAACAACGCCAACAGGCATTGTGCCGCGAGCGCAGCCAGATCTTCGCCGCCCAGAGCAGCGAACAGATCCGCCAATGCAGCTTGGTGCGCCTGCCGGAAGTACTGCACGACCTGCTCGCCGACCTGGCCCATGCCTGGCATATCCCCTGCCTGGGCCTGGCCTTGCTGGACGAACAGGAACAGGGCTGGGTGATCCACAGTTGCTACCACGCCCACGACGCCCCGCGTCTGTGGCAGGACGGCCAGCCCCTGGGCAGCGGCCTGGACAGCCTGAGCGGCAACACGCCACTGCGCCTGAACCAGATCCACGGGCTGGACGAACACCCACGCCTGCAAGGCATCTTCGCCCACCGCGAAGGCTGGCTGGTGCCCTACCGCGACGACCATGGCGTAGCCGCCTGGCTGCTGTGCGGCGGCTACGCCGTCCAGCGCCAGGCGCCGGAGCTGCTGGAGCGCGACTGGCTGATGCTCACCGCGGCCCTGGCCGGACCACTGCTCGGGCGCCTGCGCGAACATCGCCATCATTTGCAGATGGAACGCCTGGATGCCCTGCAGGGGTTGCTGGGTGCCGGCTGGTGGGAGCTGTTCCCGACTACCGCCGAGGTGCAGCTGGCCAGCCAACTGGCCGCCAGCCTGCACTTGGCCGAGGGCCACGGCCGCCTGGGCCTCGAGGCCTGGCTGGAGCTGTTCCACCCGGCCGATCGCGCCGAGTTGGCCAGCCGCCTGCAAGCGTTGCAATTGGGCAAGCCATTGCTGCTCAGCGTACGCCTGCACCATGGCGATCCTGCCGGCGCGCCACTCTGGTATCGCCTCCAGGGCCAGGTCCTGGGTCGGGGGGAGAGCCAGCGGCTGGTGGGTTTCATGCTGGATATCAGCGACATCAAGAACCAGCAGCAACAAGCCGCAGCAGCCCACGCCCGGCTGGACAACCTGATCGCCAGCTCGCCAGCGGTGATCTACGTCCAGCGTTATGTCGAAGGCGCGCTGCAACCCAGTTTCTTCAGTGCCAGCCTGCAACCGCTGCTGGGCTGGGGCCTGGAGGACTGCAACGACGGCAAGCTGGTGGAACGGGTGCATCCCGAAGACCACGACCTGTACTTCCAGCGCTGCCGGCAGTTGCTGCGTGAAGGCAACGTGCATACCCGCTACCGCCTGCAAGACAGCCATGGCGCCTACCACTGGGTGCTGGACGAAGCCCGGCTGCTGCGCGACGACCTGGGCCTGCCGGTGGAAGCCGTGGGCCTGTGGCTGGACGTCACCGAGGCGACCCTGGCCGCCGAGCAGGTCCGCCAGAGCGAGGAGCGCTACCGGATCCTGGTGGAAGACTCGCCGGCGATGATCTGCCGCTACCGTCCCGACCTGACCCTGACCTTCGGCAACCGGCCCCTGGCGGCCTACCTGGAATGCGCCGCCCAGGACCTGCCGGGCAGCAACCTGGGCCAGTGGCTGTCCGCTGAGCAGCGTGAGGGGTTCGAGCGGCGGATCAAGCTGCTGAGCCCGGAATACCCCGTGAGTACCGCCGAGATCAACTTGCAGCTGCCGGGCCGCGAGCATGCCTGGTGGGTGTGGTCCGATCGCGGGGTGTTCGATGACCAGGGCCAACTGCTGGAGATCCAGGCCGTGGGCCGCGACAACACCGAGGTGCGGCGCTCGCAGCAACAGCTGACGCAAAGCGCGAAGATGGCCACCCTCGGCGAAATGGCCACCGGCCTCGCCCACGAGATCAACCAGCCGCTGAACGTGATGCGCATGGCCATCGTCAACGTGCTCAAGCGCCTGGGTAACGGCGACGTGCAAATCGACTACCTGACCGACAAGCTCAACCGCATCGACGCCCAGGTCCAGCGCGCGGCGCGGGTGGTGGATCACATGCGGGTGTTCGGCCGGCGCTCGGAGGTGGAGCAACAGCCCTTCAACCCGTCCCAGGCCATCGAGGGCACGCTGTCGCTGCTGGCCGAAGGCATGCGTGGCAAGGGCCTGGACCTGCGGATCAGCGAGCTGGACTTCGAGGTCCAGGTCATGGGGTTCGTCGACCAGCTCGAGCAGGTGCTGATCAACCTCTTGGTCAACGCCCGGGACGCCCTGCTATCCAGGCGCCAGGCCCAGGGCGACTTCAAGCCGTGGATCTCGGTGCATGGCCAGCGCGACGAGCAGTGGGTGCGGTTGTGGGTCGAGGACAACGGCGGCGGTATCGACCCGCGCCTGCTGGAACGGATCTTCGAACCCTTCTTCACCACCAAGCCGGTGGGCGTGGGCACCGGGCTGGGCTTGTCGGTGAGCTACGGGATCATCGAGAACATGGGCGGACGCCTGAGCGTGACCAACGGCCCGGACGGCGCGCGCTTCTGCATCGAGCTGCCGATAGTCCCGGCGGATCAGATCACCAGGTAGGCCTTGCCGGTCTGGCCACAGGTCAGGTTGGCGCCGACCTCGACATCCATGAGGTTGACCCCCAGGCCCGACAGCAGGTTGTTCAGCAAGGGATCCAGCAGCGGGCTCAGGAGACCGGTGATCACCGGCGTCAGCAAGTTGGTGACCCCGTTGATGGCTGACGCCAGCCCCGTGACTATGGAACCCAGGGGGGTTCCGTTGACCGGTTTGTAGACCACCAGGTTGATGCCGGCCAGGGTGCCGGCCAGGCTGCCGATCACGTTGCTGGTGGGCGCCGCCGTCTGGTAGCTCGGGGTCTGGTTGACATTGGGCGGTACCGGATAGGGCGAGGTCGAACTGGAGTACACCAGGTCCTGGCTACTTTGCCCGACCTTGGAATCGACCATGATCGCGATCCCACCGCCAGCGTAGTGCACCACCGGATCGCAATGCCCCGGCAGCACCAGGAACTGGTAGCAGGTGCGGATGCCCAGGTCCACCAGGGGCAGTGGTGTCACCGTGGGTTCGGCGGAAGAAGAAAAGGCATTGGTGGGATCGATCAGCCCGACCTTGAGGTCGGCCAGGGAGCTGGTGGTGTGCACGCTCAGGCTCTTGGTCCCGCTATTGCCATTGACCGGACAGCTGTAATCGGTGACGTAGGCGACCGCCCCACCGGCATCCAGGCTCAAGTCGATCTCCGATGACGGCGCCAGGTCTGGATACAACTGCTGGCACCCCGCCCCCAACAGGCACAGTGCCGAGCCCAGGGTCTGCACCAGGTTCAGGCTCAACAGGCTGTTGAGTACCGGCGTCAGCGGTGCCACCAGGTTACCCACCGCGGCATTCAAGCCCGAGACCAGCGGCAGCGACAGGTTGACCCGGACCAGGGTCCGTATCTGGGCGGTACGCACGTAGATCCGGTTGGGTCCGGTAGGGTCGAGCTTGGCCAGGGCCGGATTGCCGACGGCCGACAATTGAGGTGGTTCGATGACCTTGGTCTGCACGCTGATGTTGGCCAGCCCCAGGACGTTGATCGGCACTGTCGCAGCCACCGCGCTGTTGCTGTTGGATAGCTGGATAAAGGCCTGCACCAACTGGAACAACTGCACACTGGCATTGAGTGCCGTGCTCGGCAGGCCGGTCTGCAGCTTGAGGATATCCCCCAGCTTCAGCGGTGCGGCATTGAGCGCGGCGATCTGCAGGTTGCCCAGGGCGGTGAGGATGTCGGCCGTCGCGCCGTTGGCCTGGACCACGGTGATCGCCGCCTGGATCAGCTTGGTCAGGGTGGTGGTGGTATTGAGCAACTGGGTGTAGTTGCCTGCCGCTACATCGAGATTGATCGCCAGCTGGTCGAGGAAGCTCAATAGGTTGATGTTGGTATTGAGCAGGCCGTTCCAGCCCACGGCCGTGAGGTTCAGGCTGCCGCCCAGCAAACCACCCACCAGTGGATTGAGAATGCTCGACTGCGCGGTGCTGACCGTGCCCAGGGTACTGCGGATGCTCAACTGCGCCACCGGCGGCGTCGGCGCCGCGGCCACTGCCGTGGCACTGAGCTGGGTGGTGAGGTTGATCGGGCCCGGAGAAAACAGCGCGACGACTCCAGCGGCCACGCTGATGGGCACGGTGTTGCTGACGATCACTCGTACCGCCACCGCTTGCGTGGGATTGACGGTGAAACTGCGCAGGCCGTTGGCGCCGGTGACCAGGGTGCCGCAGCTGGCGGCCAGGGTGCTGCTGCCGGCAGTAGGAGTGAAGCCGTTGCGAGTGGCGTTCTGGTTGGCATAGGCGGCGGCCGTCAGGCCGGCCTGGCAGGTGCCACCGCGACTGACCGCCTCCAGGGCGGCATTGTCGGCGACCCGTTGCAGCTTGCGTTGTTCCAGGTACAACCGGCCGCTGTCCACCACCAGCAGCATGAACACCAACGCCAGGCCGAAGGTGACCGCCGCCATCAGGCCGATGGCGCCACGCTGGCGGGCAGGACCGGAAAACCGCTTGAGGGGAGACATCGAGGCACTCCTTTACCGACATTCAGCCCAGGGGCTGCCTCCATCGATGCCAAGCAGTGTAGTCAAGCTCCACCGCCAGCGCTGGCAAGGTGCCAGCCCGGCTGACTGACGGCGCCGCGCCCCGGCGCCCGGGGCGGCGCCAGGACGCCATGGGTCTAGCGGGGCGGGTAGTTCTGCAGGATGCGCGTCACCGTGGCACGCACTGCCGAGGCCCGGTCGGCGGGGTTGGGCGAGCTGCTGAGCAACTGCTCGTCACTGCCGCGCCATACCAGCTTGCCGTCCTTGCCATCGAGCAGATCCACCTGGATGGTCGCCACCTTGTAGGTGATGTTGCGGGTCTCGTTGTACGCAGGCCCACCCCAGTAGCCATTCCACGGGCCGCCCCAACCGCCGCCATAGTTGGTGGTGACCTGCTGCTGGCGATCCTCGACGATCAGGTAGGCCTGGACCTCCAGGTCAGCCCGGGCGCCACCTCGAGCCGGACGCAGGCCGCGCTGGTCCAGTTGCTCGGCCACGGCCTGGCGGATGCGCTGCTCGGTGAGATCGCTCCTGATCCGCGGATCATCGGGACGGTACTGCAGCGCGGGTTCCTTCCAGCTCCAGCTGCGATAGGCACCAAAATCCCTGCTGGCGTCGAAATCATGGTTCACCTGGTTGGCGGCACAGGCGCTGAGCAAGGCAGCACAGGCCAGTAATGCGATTCGATGGAACATATCGTATCTCCGCTTGAAATCAGGACACCGGCCTAGCTGGGAGGATAGGCCGCCATGGCCTTCTGCACCGCTTCGCGCAGTGCATCGGCGCGCTCGCCCAAGGAGCCTTTGCTGCTGGTCTCGGCACTGGCGCTCCATACCGGCTGGCCATTGCCGGCGTCGTACAGGTCGACCCTGACCACCACCACTTCCACTTCGTAGGTACGCACCATCGGTACGCTGCCGTACATGCCGTAGCCCGGTCCGTAGCGGTGATAACGATCGTAGCGATCGTAGCTGCCGTAACCGCCATAGCCGTAGTCCTCCTGGACCTGGCGCAGGCGTTTTTCCAGGCGCAGGTCGGCGCTGACCCACAGGTCCGCCGGGCGGTTGTCATGCAATGGGCGCAGGCCTCGCTGGTCCAGGGCGCCACTGACCGCCTCGGCGACCTGCGCCGAATCGGCCCAGGCCGTGCCCGCGGGCAAGCGACCATTGAGCCAGGCCCAGCTACGGTAGCGCCCGTAGTCCCGGGGCGCAGCCGGATAGGCGCTACGGTCGAAGGTCGTGGCCGCCTGCGGTGGCGCCGGCGGCAGCGGCCTGGAACTGGCGACATAGGGATTGCTGCCTTGGCAGGCGGCAAGGGTCGAACACAAAAACAGCAGACCCAGGCGGCGTTTCATCGAGTACTCCGTCAGACCGGCCGGCACAGCCAATGCAGATAACGCCCAAGCCCGGCGAAACTTGGGTGTCGGCGATGAGCCAGCTCCATCTCCAGCAGATCCGTCAGCTCGGCACGGGACTGGAACTCCACGGGCATGTAGTCGTGGAATACCCGCACCCCGCTTTGGGTTTCGACTCGCCACTTGCCATCAAGTTGCGCCGCCAGCTCGCGAGGATCAAGCGGTTGTTGCGGGGTCAGGCTCTGTTTTTCACCCGCCATGTCATTCTTGCGCAACTTGCGAAAATGCCCCTTGAGCAGGTTGCGATAGACCAGCGCGTCGCGGTTGTAGAACGCCAGGGACAGCCAGCCATCGGCGGCGGTCAACTGATGCAATACCGGCAGGATCGCGTGGGGTTCGGCCAACCATTCCAGCACCGCATGGCACAGCACCAGGTCGTAGGACTCGGTCAATTGCCCCAGCAGGTCCTGCCAGGGCGCCTGGATGAAGGCGCCCTGCTGGCCGGCGTCGGCGAACCGCTGTCGGGCCCCTTCGAGCATCGGTGCAGCTGGCTCGGCCAGGGTCACCTGGTGCCCGTGCTGGGCCAGCCACAGGGACATGTGGCCCAGGCCGGCACCGATATCCAATACCCGCAACGGCCGCTCAGGCAAGGCTTCCTTGAGGTCCGCCTGGAGCACCGCCAGGCGGATCGCGCCCTTGGCGCCGCCATAGATCTTCTCGGCGAAGCGTGTGGCCAGCTGGTCGAAATGTCGATCGCTCATGGGCAGAACCGCCGTTCACTGTCCGCCAGCTTGCTGCGCACCACCTGGTCCATGTCCAGCCCCAGTTCGCTGCACAACAACAGCAGGTAGAGGACGATGTCGCCGACTTCCTGCCCGGCATGGGCCAGCTTGTCCGCCGGCAACTGGCGGGACTGGTCCTCGGTCAGCCACTGGAAGATCTCCACCAGTTCGGCCATCTCGACGCTGGCGGCCATGGCCAGGTTCTTCGGGCTGTGGAATTGCCGCCAGTCGTTGTGGTCGCGGATGGCGTGCAGGCGTTGGGTGAGTTGCTCTAGGTTCATCGGGGTCTCCTGAAGGCCTATAGCTTCCGGGGGTTGGGCAGCGGACGCAAGCGCGCTTTCATCCGCCCGCGTGCTGCTCCAGAATGCGCACCACCGGCCAGCTTCTATGCTGATGGGGAACTCATCGCCAGCGTTGGCGGCCCAAGCATGAGCTCGGCTGACGCGCCCTTCTATGATCAGGAAATGCACATGCAGGTAGAAAGCTTCTTCGAATGGCTCGGCCAGGCCATCGGCTCGGCCATCCGTTTCATCGTCGACCTGCTGGGCGGGTTGTTCAATACCTTGACCCATGCCGGCGGCAACTTCGTCGATGGCCTGGCCCGGGCACTGGGCATGGACACCTCGATCGTCAGCATCATCGGCCTGATCATCGGCCTGATGTTCCTCTACTGGGCGATCCGCGCCTTCATGCGCGCCTCGATCCTGCTGGGCATCATCTGGCTGGTGCTCGGCCTCTGGCTGCTGAGCTGGATCATCCACTGAACCCGACGGCGCCGGGCCTCGGCGCCAACAGGTTGCGCGGCTACAATGCCGGCTCACGCAAGGAGCCCGCATGTCCCCCCTGATCACCGATTGGCGTCACCGCCCCACCCATCGTCGCGTCTGGGCCCTGGCCGCGCCGATGATCCTGTCGAACATTTCCGTCCCCCTGGTAGCCCTGGTGGACAGCACGGTGGTGGGCCACCTGCCCCACGCCCATCAACTGGGCGCAGTGGCAGTGGGCGCCAGCCTCTATACCTTCCTCGCCTGGGCCATGGGTTTCTTGCGCATGGGCTCCACCGGCTTCGCCGCCCAGGCCGCCGGCCGCAGCGACGGTGCGGCGCTGCGGCAGATCCTGCTCCAGGGCTTGTTGCTGGCGCTGGGCCTGGCCCTGCTGCTGGGGATCATCGGCGTGCCCCTCAGCGGCGCCGCATTGCACCTGATGCAGCCCTCGGCGGACCTGGACCAGATGACCCGGGCCTTCTTCCATACCCGCCTGCTGGGCCTGCCCGCAGCCCTGGCCAGCTTCGCCCTGGTGGGCTGGTTCCTCGGTACCCAGAACGCCCGGGCACCGCTGGCCATCCTGCTCAGCACCAACCTGGTGAACATCGCCCTGAACCTGTGGTTCGTCCTTGGCCTGGAATGGGGCGTGGTGGGTTCGGCCCGGGCCTCGGTGCTCGCCGAGTGGACCGGGGCCCTGGTGGGCCTGGCCATGACCCGCCCGGCCCTGCGTGCCTATCCGGGACAGATCGCCTGGGCGGCCCTGCGTCGCTGGCAGAGCTGGCGCCCGCTGCTGGCGGTGAACCGCGACATCTTCATCCGCAGCCTGGCCCTGCAATCGGTATTTTTCCTGATCACCGTGCAAGGCGCCCGCCTGGGGGACGCCACCGTGGCGGCCAACGCCTTGCTGCTCAATGGCCTCTTGCTCACGGCCCACGCCCTGGATGGCCTGGCCCATGCGGTAGAGGCCCTGTGCGGCCACGCCATCGGCGCCCGCGACCACCGGGCCCTGCGCCGCTCGCTGGTGGTCGCCGGAGGCTGGTCGCTGCTTTCGAGCCTGGGCTTCACGGTGCTGTTCCTCTTGGCAGGGCATCTGTTCATCGAGATGCAGACCGACATTGCCGACGTGCGCCAGACGGCCTTCACCTACCTGCCCTACCTTGCCGTACTGCCGCTGATCGCGGTCTGGAGCTACTTGCTGGACGGGCTGTTCATCGGTGCGACCCGGGCCCGGGAAATGCGCAACGGCATGCTGCTCACCGTGCTCCTGCTGCTGCCTTGCGCCTGGGCCTTGCAGGGCCTGGGCAATCACGGCCTGTGGCTGAGCTTCCTGCTGTTCATGCTGTTGCGCAGCCTGACCCTTGGTGTCTTCGCCTGGCGCCTGGAGCGCAGCGATGGCTGGTTCGCCAGGGCTCATTGAGCACAGCTTGCGCCGGAAATGAAAAACGCCGTTTCCCCAACCGGGGAAACGGCGTTTTGCCTTGGCCCGCGGGCACCGCCAGGGGTGCCCGAAGCGTCAGGACGACAGGTAGGACGAGCGGGTCAGGCCCAGGCGCAGGGCGTCCAGGAACTGGGTGCGCTCGGCGGCGCTGATCCTGGCGCTGGCCACCTTGTCGCGGTAGTGGGTCATCAGCTCTTCGGGCGACAGGTGCACGTAGCGCAGCATGTCCTCGATGGTGTCGTGGGTCTCGATGCCGGCGTGGTACACGCTGCCGTTGGCCCGCTGGTAGATGTTCACCGAGTCGGTGTCGCCGAACAGGTTGTGCATGTCACCGAGGATTTCCTGGTAGGCGCCCACCAGGAAGATGCCCAGCAGGTAGTCCTCGCCCTCGTTGACCGAATGCACCGGCAGGCTGGTCTCGATGCTCTGCTCGTCGACGTACTGCTTGATCTTGCCATCGGAGTCGCAGGTCAGGTCTTGCAGCACCGCGCGGCGCAGCGGCTCCTCATCCAGGCGATGCAGCGGCAGGATCGGCAGCACCTGGCCGATGGCCCAGGTGTCCGGCAGGCTCTGGAATACCGAGAAGTTGCAGATGTACTTGTCGGCAAGCTTGTCGTTGAGCTCGTCCAGCACCTGGCGATGGGAACGCTGGCGAGCCTTCAGCGAGTTGTGCAGGCGCCGGCACACGGCGAAGTAGCACTGCTCGGCCAGGGCTTTCTCGGCCAGGGTCAGCTTGCCGTCGGCGTACTGCGCGGCCACGTCGCTCATGTAGTGGGTTGCGCGCCAGTAGGTCTCGGTGACCATCTCGATGTCGGTCGGACCCAGCAAGTCCACCAGCCACTGCACGGTTTCGGGCAGCTCTTCCTTGTTCTCGATGACGGGCACGTCGTCGTTGTGCTTCTCGACGTCGGTCACCTGCACCACCAGCATGGCGTGGTGCGCGGTCAGGGAACGACCGCTCTCGGAGAAGATGTTCGGATGCGGCAGGCTCTGCGCGTCGCAGAATTCCTTGAGCATGCCCACCACCACGCCGGCGTAGTCGTCCATGTCGTAGTTGATCGAACTGGCGTTGCGCGAGTGGGTACCGTCGTAGTCCACGCCCAGGCCGCCGCCGACGTCGATATGGTCGACCGGCAGGCCGAGGTTGCGCAGCTCGCCGTAGTAGCGGATGGCTTCCTTGAAACCGTGCTGGTAGTCGGCCAGGTTGGCGATCTGCGAACCCATGTGGAAATGCAGCAGGCGGATGCCCTGGTCCAGGCCGGCATCGCGGAAACGCTCCACCACCGCCAGCAGCTGCGCCGCCGACAGGCCGAACTTGGATTTCTCGCCACCGGTGTCGGCCCACTTGCTCGAGGCCAGGGACGACAGGCGCACTCGCAGGCCGACCTGCGGCTTGACCTTGAGCGACGCCGCTTCCTCGATCACCAGGCCCACTTCGGACTCTTTCTCGATGACGATGAACACGTTGTGGCCCAACTTCTGGCCCATCAGCGCCAGGCGGATGAACTCGCGGTCCTTGTAGCCGTTGCAGACGATGGTGCCGCCCTTGGGCGCCAGGGCCAGGACCGCCAGCAGTTCGGGCTTGGAACCGGCTTCCAGGCCGATGGAGACGTTCTGGGTGGCGATGATGTTCTCGATCACCGCTTCTTGCTGGTTGACCTTGATCGGGTACAGGGCGGTGTACTTGCTCTGGTATTCCAGGCGCGCGATGTTGGCATCGAAGGCACCGGTGAGCTGGCGCACGCGATCCTGGAGGATGTCCGGGAAACGCACCAGCAAGGGCAGGGACAAGCCGCTCTTGCGCAGCTCCGCGACCTGTTCGAACAGATCGATGGGCAAGCTGCCCGGACCGTTGGGGCGAACTTCGACGCGACCGGCGTCATTGATCGCGAAATATCCGGCCCCCCAATGGCGAATCCCATAAACACTGCGGCTGTCCGCAACTGTCCATTGGCTGCCATCGTCTTTACGTGTGCGTCGTACGGACATCGAAGTCCCCTATAAAGAAGTCATAGAGCGCCGCCCCGATCCAGGGCCGACGCAGTCTAAAGAATGAAAATGACGATTAGCCTGCAAGCGCAATAGACCACGCATGCAGGGCCGAGTTTAGAAACCGTTCATGAACAGGCTCTGTGAAAACCATGGAGACGACGCCAGCGTCCTGAGCCAATCAGGACAGCGTCCAGTCAGAGGTGGTTTTCACAGAGGCTGCTAGCCGCCGGACTTCTTCGCCGTGAAACCGCGCTTGACCAGTTCCGCCAAGAGTAGCTCGACGTGGTCGCCCTGGATCTCGATCACGCCCTCTTTCAAGGCGCCACCGGTACCACAGCGCTTCTTCAACGCCGCGGCCAGTTCCTTGAGGGCGTCTTCGGCCAGGGGCACGCCGGTGATGGTGGTCACCGTCTTGCCACCACGACCCTTGCTTTCGCGACGCACGCGAGCAATGCCGTCGCCGGCTGGAATCACGCTTTGTTTGCAGATACAGGCGGCCACCGGCTGGCTACAGTCCGGGCAATGTCGACCTGCGTCGGTGGAAAACACCAGGCCGCCAAGGGCGGCGAAGGATGCGGCTTTTTTGGCCACCGGCAATCCTCTTGGGAGGACAAAGACTGGTCGGGGCACATGGCGGTGTCGCCGACCGCGAAGCCCCACTCAGGCAGGGGCAGCGCTACTGGGCCAGGTCCCTTGCGAGGATAGCGCTGGCTCAGCTTGAAAAGGCGCGCAGTGTAACGGCAAAAAGCCGACTTGCTAAGAGCCAATCGGCGTCAATTTATGCAACTTTAACGACGTCGCGCCAGATAGCGCTGCAAGGCGGCCAGGGAGTCCGGGCAATAGGGCTTCTCGTGGATTTCCCGCAGCACCTGGTCCAGGGGCAGGAAGCGTGCTTCCAGCACTTCCTCGGGCTGCAAACGCAGCGGCCCGTCCCATACGGCGGAGAAGGCCGAGCACCACAGGCGGTTGTCGGTGTCCTCGAAGAAGAAGTGGTCGTGGGCGACCAGCTCGACTCCACTCACCCCCAGTTCCTCTTCCAGTTCACGGGCCGCCGACTCGGCATAGCTCTCAGTGGCGAGGACCATGCCACCGGCGGCGACATCCCAATAACCCGGGTAGATGGCCTTGCTCAGGGTGCGCCGATGCACGCACAACTCACCGGCGGAGTTGAACAGCATGATGTAGGTACCACGGCCGATCAGGCCCTGCTCGCGCAGCTCCGAGCGGGCCATGGCGCCCAGCAGCTGGTCCTCGCCATCGACCCAGGCGATCTGTTCGGCATCGGAGGCGGCGCGGTGGGCCGCCTCATTGGTGGTCGCGACCATGGATCAGCCCTGGTTGAGCAGTTGGCGCAAGTCGATGACTGCAGCGTTGGCGCGGGAGATGTAGTTGGCCATGACCAGCGAGTGGTTGGCCAGGACGCCGAAGCCGTTACCGTTGAGGATCATCGGGCTCCAGACAGTTTCCTGAGAAGCCTCCAGTTCGCGGATGATCTGGCGCACGCTGACGGTGGCGTTCTTCTTGGCCAGCACATCGGCGAAGTCCACTTCGATCGCGCGCAGCAAGTGCGACAGCGCCCAGGCCTGGCCACGCGCCTCGTAGAACACGTTGTCGATCTGCATCCATGGTGTTTCTTCGATTTCCTCGCCCACCTGCGGAACCTGGCCCGGAGCCAGGACTTCGGTCTTCAGCGCAGTGTTGAGCTTGACCCGGCCGACGCTGGCCGACAGCCGCTGGGACAGCGAGCCAAGGCGCGTCCCCACGTCACCCAGCCAGTTGTTGAGGTTGTCGGCCCGGGCATAGAACTGCGCGGTCTTCTGGTTCGGGTCCGACAGCCGCGCCTGGTAGCGGCTCAGGGAGTTGATGCCTTCCAGGTATTCCGACTCGCTGGAGGGCAGGATCCAGCTCTTGTTGTCGAAGTTGAAGCGTGGCTCGGCCTTGGCCAGGTCGGCGTCTTCGGCGGACTGCGACTGGGACCGGGCGAAATCCTTGCGCAAGGCGCGGGTCAGGTCGCGGACCTGGACCAGGACCCCGTATTCCCAGCTGGGAATGTTGTCCAGCCAGATGCCCGGTGGGAAACGGTCGTTGGAGATATAGCCGCCCGGCTTGTCGAGCAGGGTGCTGACCACGGTCTTGAGGGTTTCCACGGTGGTGTAGCCCACCACCATCTGCCGGCCTTCCTTCTCGGCGGCGAGCTGGGCGTTCTGCTGGACCGGGAACAGCGCCGGTTCCTGGCTCCAGTACCAGCCCAGGGCACCGGTGACCAGCAGGTACAGGCCCAGCAAGGTCGCCAGGGCGCGACTGAACAGCAGGCTACCGAAATAGCTGCGTGTCGCCGACTTGGGTTGGGCGGCCCGTTCCGGCGCGCTGTCTGCGCGGTTCTTCCAATCCAGCATGGCTATATCCTTTCAATCACTTGGGTTCATCGATTCGACCGCAACCCTACTCCATCGTGCCTTGCCCTGGCGGGATAAATCTTCAGGCAAACGCGCGCCGCGCAACGATTGCGTATCGGGCGACCACTATAAATGAAGCACAGTCCGCAGCCTATGCGAGCAGTCGGTGGCGAACCCGGTCAAGTCGCTTTGCACATTATTGACGTACGACACTCATGGGAGCCGAAAGTGGTGCTAGCATAGAGCCACCAGTCGATCTCAGCATGCACCCTAACTAGTAGTCAGGATATGACCGAGCCAGAAGACCCCAGCCGTGAGCGCCTCAAGCACCACTTTGCCCAGCGGGTAATTCATCAGGCACGGCAGATCCTGGAGATCTGGCAGCGGCTGCAGCGCAGCGAGTGGTCGTCCACCGACATGTCGGAACTCTGCGAAGCCAACCTGCGCCTGCTGCGTTTCGCCGAACGCTTCGAACAACCCGAGCACTCCCAGCTGGCCCGCAGCATCAGCCAATCGCTGGAAGCGGTGGATGCCAACCGCGGCCGCCTGAGCAGCCACCTGATCACCGAACTCAACCGCCTGATGCAGCGCCTGTCACGTACCGGCCTGCGCCATGGCGATCAACTGGAACAGACCTTCCTGCCGCCGCTGCGCAAGCCGATCTACGTGATGCTGCAGGATCACGACCGGGCCGAACGCCTGGCCAAGCAGCTGGAGTTCTTCGGGCTCAGCGCCCAGCCCCTGGACAGCATCGCCGCGTTTCGTTCATCCATGGTCGAGCGCCTGCCGGCGGCCATCGTCATCGACGTGGACTTCTGCGGACCCGGCATGGGCCTGACCCTGGCCGCCGAGGCCCAGGTCGGCCTGGAGCAGAAGCTGCCGCTGCTGTTCTTCAGCCTGCACGAAACCGACACCCCGACCCGCCTCGCGGCCGTGCGCGCCGGTGGCCAGGAGTTCCTCACCGGCACCCTGGAAGCCTCCAGCCTGCTGGAAAAGATCGAGGTGCTGACCTGCGTCGCCCAGTACGAGCCGTATAAAGTGCTGATCATCGACGACTCCCGGGCCCAGGCCCTGCACACCGAGCGCCTGCTCAACAGCGCCGGGATCGTCACCCGCACCCTGATCGAGCCGATCCAGGCCATGGCCGAACTGGCGGATTTCCAGCCCGACCTGATCATCCTCGACATGTACATGCCGGCCTGCACCGGTACCGAGCTGGCCAAGGTGATCCGCCACAACGACCGCTACGTCAGCGTGCCGATCATCTACCTGTCCGCCGAGGACGACCTGGACAAGCAACTGGACGCCATGAGCGAAGGCGGCGACGACTTCCTCACCAAGCCCATCAAGCCGCGCCACCTGATCACCACGGTGCGCAACCGCGCGGCCCGGGCGCGCAACCTCAAGGCGCGGATGGTCCGCGACAGCCTGACCGGCCTGTACAACCACACCCATATCCTGCAATTGCTGGAAGACTGCTGCTTCCGCGCCCGCCGCGAGAACAAGCCGCTGAGCTTCGCCATGCTGGACATCGACCACTTCAAGCGGGTCAACGACAGCCACGGCCACCCCATGGGCGATCGGGTGATCAAGAGCCTGGCGCTGTTCCTCAAGCAGCGCCTGCGCAAGACCGACTTCATCGGCCGCTACGGCGGCGAGGAGTTCGCCATCGTCATGCCCGATACCGACCAGGACGCGGCATGCCAGGTGCTGGACGAAATCCGCCAGCGCTTCGCCGAGATCCATTACCCGGCCCAACCCCAGGACCTGTGGTGCACCTTCAGCGCCGGAGTGGTGCAAATGCAGGAAGACTCCGACAGCCTGATGATGGCCAGCCAGGCGGACGAAGCCCTGTACCGGGCCAAGCACAGCGGCCGCAACCGGGTGCAGAGCGCACGGCAATCAAATCAAAGTGCCATCTTTTCATCCGAATCCACCGATTCGGTCATAACCTTGTAATACAACCGCAATAAATTCAGGCGCTTGCCATTCAAGTCGTTGGTAGAGCCCCGATGCGCCTGAAGTTGCTGACCAATCTCAACACCCTTCTATTAGTTGCCGTGTGCGTGGCCCTGGGGGCGACACTGTGGTGGTCGCAGCGCGCCCTGGAACGCCCCTACCTGCTGATGGAGCGCTACCTGGGCCTGTCCCAGCAATTCCAGAACCAGGCGGCGCGCAATATCGAGGACTACCTGGCAAGCGGCGACGCCCTGCGCCTGAGCAGCGCCACCCAGGCCATCGAGACCCTGCAGGGCGGACTGTCCGAACTGCCACCGCAACTGGCACATAGCCTGAGCCCGAGCCTGGCCAGCCTCGCCGACTTCAGCAAGACCGACTTGCTGGCGGCGGGCAAGCTGGCGGGCGACCCCCAGGCCCTGCTGCTGCAGGCCGAACGCGAACTGGGCGCCAACCTGGAGCAACTGAGCCAGTACGCCGGCGGCGCCACCAGCGCCGAGGCCAGTGCCTACCTGCCGTTGTTGCTGGCCGCCTCCCAGCATCTGGGCAAACTCTCGCTGGCCCGGGACAAACTGGTCAGCAGCGGGCGCAGCGAACTGGCGAGCGACGTCGAGCGCGAACTGAACAACATCCGCGCCCAGGCCGACCGCCTCGAGGCCTTGCCTCTACTGGGCGTGGCGACCAGCAGCGAATCGAATACCGATGACTTCGCCGCCATGATGGGCCTGGAGAACACCCAGAAGAGCGCCGCCGAAGATGCCGGCATCGGCCTCAAGCGCGAACTCAACAGCCTGCTCAGCCGTTATCCCGCCGAGCTTGCGCGCACCCGCGAGCAGATCCAGAAACGCGCCGAGCTGAGCGCCGCGACCTTGCTGAAGATCACCGCCGTGCAGCAAGCGATCGCCGCACTGGAGCCGGAAGTGCGCGCCCAGCACGGCCAGATCCAGGGCGAAGTGCGATTGATGCAGGGGCTGATGATCGGCCTGATCCTGCTGATCGCCCTGGTGATCGATACCCTGCAGCGCAAGCTCGCAAGGGTCCTGACCAACCTCGCCCCGGCGCTGTCGACCTGGGCCCAGGGCGATTTCAGCCAGTCGATCCAGCTGGGCAAGACCAACTACGAACTGCATGCCATCGAAGCATCGCTGAACCGCCTGCGGGCCTACCTGGTGGACCTGGTGGGCACCATTCGCCAGAACGCCGAACAGGTGGCCGGCAGCAGCCGGGCCCTGGCCGACCTCAGCAGCGGCCTGCACAGCGGCGCCGAACGCCAGGCTGGCGACACCGCGCAGATCCGCGATGCGCTGGGCGAGCTGGAAGCCACCATCCAGCAGGTGGCCGGTGATGCCAGCCAGGCCGCAGATGCCAGCCGCAGCGCCGGCCTGGCGGTCCAGCAGGGACAGAAAGTCATAGGCCAGAGCCTCACCGGCTTGCATGCCCTTGTCGGGGAAGTCCAGGGCAATGCGCAGATGATCGAACACCTGGCCCAGGAATCGGCCACCATCGGCGGCGTGCTGACGGTGATCCGCTCCATTGCCGAACAGACCAACCTGCTGGCGCTGAACGCCGCCATCGAGGCGGCCAGGGCCGGCGAGATGGGCCGGGGGTTTGCCGTGGTCGCCGAGGAAGTGCGTTCCCTGGCCCAGCGCACCTCCGGCGCCACTGCACAAATCCAGGCGTTGATCGCCGGCCTGCAGAGCGCCGCGCAGCAATCGGTGCAGGGCATGCGGGCCCAGGTCGAGCACGCCGAGGCCACCGCCAGCCAGGCCGAGGCCGCCGATGGCGCACTGGATGAAATCGTCGGGGCGATCCAGACCATCGCCGAGACCGCGGTGCGGATCGCCGATGTCACCGCCCAGCAAAGCGGCGCGGTCAGCGAGATCCGCGACCACAGCGAACGCATCCACCAACTGGGCGGCGACAACCTGCTGCGCATCGGCGAAGGTCGGGCCCAGGGCGAGAACCTGCTGGACCTGGGCGGCCAGCTGCACACCGCGGTACAGGCCTTCCGCGTCTGACCCGAACCAGGCTGGCAGCCGCCTTTGGCTGTGCCGATAGTGGCGGGAGCCTTCATTTACGGGCCTGGCGCAGCCTTTGCCGGGCCGCTGCGGACCAGCGCCACAAAAAAGCCCCGGGCGCGCCCAAGATCGGCGAAAAAGTCGCCAACCACTTCAACAGCGCCTTATGACGGGCATATGACCGGATTTCCGCACTCGGTCACATATTTCGCGCAAACATCGGTCATCGTGCTGGCTATTGCCGGGAACTGGACAGTCACAAAGTCTTTCCGGCATAGTCGCCGGGTTCTGACAACCGCCCCGATAACAAGGAACGACCGATGGCCACCCTACTGGTTCTCCATGGCCCCAACCTGAATCTGCTCGGCACCCGCGAACCGGGAGTCTACGGCGCCACGACCCTGGCCCAGATCAACCAGGACCTGGAGCAGCGGGCCCGTGCCGCCGGGCATCACTTGCAGTACCTGCAGAGCAATGCCGAGTACGAATTGATCGAGCGTATCCATGCCGCGCGGGACGAAGGC
Organism: Pseudomonas sp. FW507-12TSA; assembly: GCF_058781435.1. Lineage (NCBI taxonomy): Bacteria > Pseudomonadati > Pseudomonadota > Gammaproteobacteria > Pseudomonadales > Pseudomonadaceae > Pseudomonas > Pseudomonas sp. FW507-12TSA. The sequence goes on along the minus strand of NZ_JBYSWT010000025.1, from coordinate 58,758 downwards.
GTGGATTTCATCCTGATCAATCCAGCAGCTTTTACACATACAAGCGTCGCATTACGTGACGCGTTGCTGGCGGTGAGCATCCCATTCATCGAAGTGCATTTGTCCAACGTGTACAAACGCGAACCTTTCCGCCATCACTCCTACTTTTCAGACGTTGCGGTAGGAGTGATCTGCGGCCTTGGCGCCAGCGGTTACCGACTGGCCCTGGAGGCCGCCCTGGAACAGCTTGAAATACAGGCAAGTGCTTGAACAACAAGCGTTGAACGCCCCTGACCGACCCCTGGGAGTTGATGATTCATGGATATTCGTAAAGTCAAGAAACTGATCGAACTGCTGGAAGAGTCCGGCATTGACGAGCTGGAGATCAAGGAAGGCGAAGAGTCCGTACGCATCAGCCGTCACAGCAAGACTCCAGCCCAGCAGTACTACGCTCCGGCTCCAATGGCCGCAGCTCCAGTAGCCGCTCCAGCCGCCGCAGCTCCTGCTGCCGCTGCCGCCCCGGCCGCTGCCGCCGCACCTGCGCTGAACGGCACCGTAGCCCGTTCGCCAATGGTCGGTACCTTCTACCGCAAGTCCTCGCCAACCTCGCCAGCCTTCGTCGAAGTCGGCCAGAGCGTGAAGAAGGGCGACACCCTGTGCATCGTCGAAGCGATGAAGATGATGAACCACATCGAAGCTGAAACCAGCGGTGTGATCGAATCGATCCTTGTCGAAGACGGCCAGCCGGTTGAGTACGACCAACCGCTGTTCACCATCGTTTGAACTGCGGAGAGTCTTTGATGAAGCCTGCGAAGTTGGAAAAAGTCCTGATCGCCAACCGCGGCGAAATCGCCCTGCGGATCCTGCGTGCCTGCAAGGAAATGGGGATCAAGACCGTAGCCGTCTATTCCAAGGCCGACAAGGAGCTGATGCACCTGGGCCTGGCGGACGAGTCCGTGTGCATCGGCCCGGCGCAAGCCGCGCAGTCCTACCTGCACATCCCGGCCATCATCGCGGCCGCTGAAGTCACCGGCGCCACCGCGATCCACCCTGGCTACGGCTTCCTGGCGGAAAACGCCGACTTCGCCGAGCAGGTGGAGAACTCCGGCTTTTCCTTCATTGGCCCCAAGGCCGATACCATCCGCCTGATGGGCGACAAGGTTTCCGCCAAGCACGCCATGATCGCCGCCGGCGTACCCACGGTTCCAGGTTCCGACGGCCCGCTGCCGGAAGACGAGGAAACCGCGCTGCGCATCGGCCGTGAAGTCGGCTATCCGGTGATCATCAAGGCCGCCGGTGGCGGTGGTGGTCGCGGCATGCGCGTGGTGCACAAGGAAGAAGACCTGATCGCCTCGGCGAAGCTGACCCGCTCCGAAGCCGGCGCGGCATTCGGCAACCCGATGGTCTACCTGGAGAAGTTCCTGACCAACCCACGCCACGTGGAAGTCCAGGTCCTCTCCGACGGCCAGGGCAACGCCATCCACCTGGGCGACCGCGACTGCTCGCTGCAGCGCCGTCACCAGAAGGTACTGGAAGAAGCTCCGGCCCCGGGCATCGACGAGACCGCCCGCCAGGAAGTCTTCGCTCGTTGCGTCCAGGCGTGCATCGACATCGGCTACCGCGGCGCCGGCACCTTCGAGTTCCTCTACGAGAACGGCCGCTTCTACTTCATCGAGATGAACACTCGCGTGCAGGTAGAGCACCCGGTATCGGAGATGGTCACCGGTGTCGACATCGTCAAGGAGATGCTCAGCATCGCCGCTGGCAACAAGTTGTCCATCCGCCAGGAAGACGTGGTGATCCGCGGTCACTCCCTGGAGTGCCGGATCAACGCCGAAGACCCGAAAACCTTCATGCCAAGCCCAGGCACGGTCAAGCACTTCCACGCCCCGGGCGGCAACGGCGTGCGCGTCGACTCGCACCTGTACAGCGGCTACGCGGTTCCTCCGAACTACGACTCGTTGATCGGCAAGCTGATCACCTACGGGGCAACCCGTGACGAAGCCATGGCGCGCATGCGCAATGCGCTGGACGAAATCGTCGTCGACGGGATCAAGACCAACATCCCGCTGCACCGCGACCTGACCCGTGACGAAGGCTTCTGCAAAGGGGGAGTGAACATTCACTACCTGGAGCACAAGCTGGCCGAGCAACACTGATCGGCATTCGCCACACCACCAAGGCCGCTTTCGAGCGGCCTTGGTGCTTCTGCAGGAGCAAGGCTCCTGCAAATGCCTGCCGCCTTGCCGCTGTCGTCTTCTGCCTCCTGCTCGCGTAAACTTGCGCGCTTCTCGCGGCCCACTAGGCTGCACATCACATATTTTCAAAGGTGCCCGCCATGCCTTGGCTGCAAGTCCGTCTCGCCATCAGCCCAGAACAAGCCGAAACCTATGAAGACGCTTTTCTTGAAGTCGGCGCCGTTTCGGTGACCTTCATGGATGCCGAGGATCAACCGATCTTCGAACCCGAGCTGAACACCACCCCGCTGTGGTCCCACACCCACTTGCTGGCCCTGTTCGAGGGTGGCACCGAGGCCGCCAGCGTGCTGGCCCACCTCGAGTTGCTGACCGGCAGCCCGCTGCCCGAACATCACATCGAAGTCATCGAGGACCAGGATTGGGAGCGCAGCTGGATGGACAACTTCCAGCCGATGCGTTTCGGCCAGCGCCTGTGGATCGTCCCCAGCTGGCATGCCGCTCCGGAACCGGATGCGGTCAACCTGCTGCTGGACCCGGGCCTGGCTTTCGGCACCGGCACCCACCCGACCACCGCCCTGTGCCTGGAGTGGCTCGACGGCCAGGACCTGAAGGACTGCAACGTCCTGGACTTCGGTTGCGGCTCGGGGATCCTGGCCATCGCCGCCCTGCTGCTGGGAGCCAAGCGCGCCGTGGGCACCGATATCGACGTGCAGGCCCTGGAAGCCTCCCGCGACAACGCCGGGCGCAACAACATCGCCGAGGAACTGTTCCCGTTGTACCTGCCGGAGCAGATGCCCCAGGAACAAGCCGACGTGCTGGTGGCCAACATCCTGGCCGGTCCGCTGGTGTCCCTGGCGCCGCAATTGTCCGGCCTGGTCAAGCCAGGTGGGCGCCTGGCGCTTTCGGGCATCCTTGCCGAGCAGGGTGACGAGGTCGCTGCGGCCTATGCCCAGGACTTCGATCTGGACCCGATCGCCAACCTCGATGGCTGGGTGCGCATCACCGGCCGTCGGCGCTAGAATGGCCGCCTGCATAATCCGGATGGCCGCATGACCGACAGTTTCGTCACCCAGTGCCCGCATTGCCAAACCAGGTTCCGTGTCAGCCACGCCCAATTGAGCGTGGCTCGCGGAGTGGTTCGTTGCGGCTCCTGCCTGCAGGTGTTCAACGCTGCGCGACAACTGCTCGAGCAGCGCGCGGCCAAGGAAGGCGCGGCAGCCAAGCCGCTCGCCAAGCCGACCGCACCCGCACCGGTGACGACACCCACGACCACTCCACCGCCCCCTGCGGCGGCAGAACCGGAACAGCCGACGCCGCAGCCCGCTGCCGAGCCGGAACCGGCTCCAGCCCAGCGCGCCATCAGCCAGAAACAATGGTCAGCGGCGGAAATGGACCTGGACCATCTGGACCTCGACGAGGAACTGGCCAAGCTCGAGCAACGGGAAATCCAGCCGGCCAAGACCTTCGGCCAGGAACGCGCCCCCCGGGAAAACGGCCTCAGCGCCCGGCGTGACCAGCAGGACAACGACGAAGCCAACTGGCCCGACGGCCTGTTCGGCAGCGCCGGCGAGCAGGACGAACCGGCCAGCCTCAAGGCCCCGGCCAAGGACGACGCCGAGCCCGAGCCGGCCAAGGCCGCCCGCACCGAACCCTCGCTGTCCTTCAACCTGGCAGACCTTGACGACGAACCACCGTCCCCCAAGTTGCGCCTGGACGCCGACCTGGAATCCTTCGACGCAAAGCCCCCTGCGCCTGCCCTCGAGGACGAAGACGAAACCCCAGTCCCGGCACCGGGCAAGAAAAGCCGCGAACGCAGCGAACCGGGAGTCCAGGACGAAGTGTTGCTGGACCTGGTCGACGACCCGCTGCACCTGGATTGGCAAAAGCGTCGCTCGCCCTGGGGCCGGCGCCTGCTCTGGCTGTTGCTGATCCTGCTGGCCGCCGGTGGCCTGGCAGGCCAGTACATCGCCTATCACTTCGACGAGCTGGCCCGCCAGGACCAGTACCGCCCCTGGTTCCAGCGACTGTGCCCGGAATTCGGATGTACGGTCCCCTCGCGCGTGGACATCGGCCGGATCAAGAGCAGCAACCTGGTGGTGCGCAGCCACCCGGAATTCAGCGGGGCCCTGGTAGTGGACGCCATCATCTACAACCGTGCGCCCTTCTCCCAACCGTTCCCGTTGCTGGAACTGCGCTTCGCCGACCTCAACGGCCACCTGATCGCCAGCCGTAGCTTCAAGCCCGGTGAATACCTGGGCGGCGACCTGCAGGACGCGGCGGAAATGCCGCCGCAAACCCCGATCCACATCGCCCTCGATATTCTCGACCCCGGACCCAAAGCCGTGAACTACAGTCTGAGTTTCCACTCGCCAGAGTGAAACGGCTGGAAGAGTTAACAGACGACTCTGGATTGACGACAGATTTATGACAGCTCCCCGCGTATCGCTCGCGGGAGCCGGCAGAAGAACTGTTCAGATTTTATCCAATTCAGCCTTTATCCGGTCATCGAGAGCGGGTATCATGCCAACCCTTTTTCGAACTCTCATGATCCGGCCCCACAACAGGGAAGTCCTATGTCGGCGGTACGCATCGGCCCATACACACTGCAAAACGGCTTGGTTCTCGCCCCGATGGCGGGAGTTACCGACCAGCCCTTTCGTCAGCTTTGCAAGCAATTGGGTGCCGGCCTTGTAGTCTCGGAAATGGTCACCAGCGACATGAGCTTGTGGAACAGCCGCAAATCGCGACTGCGCATGATCCACGAAGGCGATCCCGAGCCGCGCTCGGTACAGATTGCCGGTGGCGATGCACAGATGCTGGCGGACGCCGCCCGCGCCAACGTCGAGTTGGGTGCACAGATTATTGATATCAACATGGGTTGCCCGGCGAAGAAGGTTTGCAACAAGGCCGCCGGCTCCGCATTGCTGAAAGACGAAGTCCTGGTCAACGAGATTCTCCAGGCGGTGGTGGCCGCGGTGGACGTACCGGTCACCCTGAAGATCCGCACCGGCTGGGACCGGCAGAACAAGAATGGCCTGACCGTGGCGAGAATCGCCGAACAGGCTGGCATCACGGCGCTGGCGGTCCACGGTCGGACCCGCGCCGACCTGTACACCGGTGAAGCCGAGTACGACACCATCGCTGCGATCAAGCAGGCGGTGTCGATCCCGGTCTTCGCCAACGGCGATATCGACTCGCCCGAGAAAGCCCGGCAGGTATTGAATGCCACCGGCGCCGACGGGCTGTTGATCGGCCGGGCTGCCCAGGGGCGGCCATGGATTTTTCGTGAGATCGAACACTTCCTGCGCACCGGTGAAACCCTCCCGGCACCGCAGCTGTTCGAAGTGGAGCGGATTCTGCTGGAGCACCTGGCCGCGCTGCATGCCTTCTATGGGGATGTCATGGGCGTACGCATTGCGCGCAAGCATGTGGGCTGGTATCTCGCAACCCTGCCAGGCGCCAGGGAGTTTCGCGCCCACTTCAATCGTTTGGAAGATACGGAAGCACAGTGCGCCAACGTCCGTGAGTTCTTCGCCGGACGTTACAAGAGCCTGGAGACAGGGGACGGAGAGGGGGTGGCCGCATGACGATGATGACCGAGACTTTAGTGAGTGGAACAACACCCGTGAGCGACAACGTGAATTTGAAACAGCACCTCAATACCCCGAGCGAAGAAGGCCAGACCCTTCGCGGGAGTGTCGAGAAGGCGCTGCACAATTATTTCGCCCACCTTGAGGGCGCTGCCGTCACGGACGTGTACAACCTGGTGCTCTCCGAAGTCGAGGCCCCGTTGCTCGAAAGCGTGATGAACTACGTCAAGGGCAACCAGACCAAGGCCAGCGAACTCCTGGGTCTGAATCGCGGAACCCTGCGCAAGAAACTCAAGCAGTACGATTTGCTGTAAGCATTCAACCAAACCAGAAAGGCGCCCGCGTAAAAAACGGTCGCCTTTTTTGCTGACCCCCTAGCTTGTTGATGGAAATTGAGATGACCGACCAGACTACCCGCCTGCCGATCCGCCGCGCCTTGATCAGTGTTTCCGACAAGACCGGGATCCTCGAATTCGCCAAGGAGCTGGAAGCCCTCGGTGTCGAGATCCTCTCTACCGGCGGGACCTTCAAGCTGCTGCGGGACAATGGCGTGTCCGCAGTGGAAGTCGCCGATTACACCGGTTTCGCGGAAATGATGGACGGCCGGGTCAAGACCCTGCATCCGAAGATCCACGGCGGCATCCTGGGTCGTCGCGGCATCGACGACGCCATCATGAACGAGCACGGCATCAAGCCGATCGACCTGGTGGCGGTCAACCTCTATCCCTTCGAAGCCACCATCTCCAAGCCCGGCTGCGACCTGCCGACCGCTATCGAGAACATCGACATCGGCGGCCCGACCATGGTTCGCTCGGCAGCCAAGAACCACAAGGACGTGGCCATCGTGGTCAACGCCAGCGACTACGCCAGCGTCCTGGACAACCTCAAGGCCGGCGGCCTGACCTACGCCCAGCGCTTCGACCTGATGCTCAAGGCCTTCGAACACACAGCAGCCTACGACGGCATGATCGCCAACTACATGGGCACCATCGACCAGGCCCGGGACACACTGTCCACCGAAGGCCGCAGCGGATTCCCGCGCACCTTCAACAGCCAGTTCGTCAAGGCCCAGGAAATGCGCTACGGCGAGAACCCGCACCAGAGCGCGGCCTTCTACGTCGAGGCCAAGAAAGGCGAAGCCAGCATCTCCACCGCCCTGCAGTTGCAAGGCAAGGAACTGTCGTTCAACAACGTGGCCGACACCGACGCCGCGCTGGAATGCGTGAAGAGCTTCGTCAAGCCGGCCTGCGTCATCGTCAAGCACGCCAACCCCTGCGGCGTGGCCGTGGTGCCCGAGGACGAGGGCGGCATCCGCAAGGCCTACGACCTGGCCTACGCCACCGACACCGAGTCGGCGTTCGGCGGCATCATCGCCTTCAACCGCGAGCTGGACGGCGAAACCGCCAAGGCCATCGTCGAGCGCCAGTTCGTCGAAGTGATCATCGCCCCGAAAATCTCCCAGGCTGCCCGCGAAGTCGTAGCGGCCAAGCAGAATGTACGCCTGCTCGAATGCGGCGAGTGGCCGGCCGAACGCGCCGCCGGTTGGGACTTCAAGCGGGTCAACGGCGGCCTGCTGGTGCAGAGCCGCGATATTGGCATGATCAGCGCCGATGACCTGAAGATCGTCACCCAGCGCGCGCCGACCGAACAGGAAATCCACGACCTGGTATTCGCCTGGAAAGTGGCCAAGTTCGTCAAGTCCAACGCCATCGTCTACGCCAAGAACCGCCAGACCATCGGTGTCGGCGCCGGCCAGATGAGTCGCGTCAACTCCGCCCGCATCGCCGCCATCAAGGCCGAGCACGCCGGCCTGCAAGTGCAGGGCGCGGTCATGGCTTCCGACGCCTTCTTCCCGTTCCGCGACGGCATCGACAATGCCGCCAAGGTCGGTATCCGCGCCGTGATCCAGCCTGGCGGCTCGATGCGTGACGCCGAGGTGATCGCCGCTGCCGATGAAGCCGGCATCGCGATGGTATTCACCGGCATGCGCCACTTCCGTCACTGATTTACGGCAATCGGCCGCACTGAAGCAGGCATCTGCTGCGTTGAGGCCGGTTCCACTGATGCTCATTGCCAGAAGGCAACTCCGCTCATCGGAACCGGCCCCGCCTTGCATCTACCTGTTTCATTGCGACCTCGTACAACGTGAGGCTTCGCCTCCCGTCCGAAAGAATTCGAGGTTTTGACATGAAAGTTTTGATCATTGGTAGCGGCGGTCGTGAACACGCCCTGGCCTGGAAAGTCGCTCAGGACCCACGGGTCGAGAAAGTATTCGTCGCTCCCGGCAACGCCGGTACCGCCATCGAGGCCAAGTGCGAGAACGTGGCCATCGACGTGCTGGCCCTGGAGCAGCTTGCCGACTTCGCCGAGAAGAACGTTGCCCTGACCATCGTCGGTCCGGAAGTGCCGCTGGTAGCCGGTGTGGTCGACCTGTTCCGTGCCCGCGGCCTGGACTGCTTCGGCCCGACCCAGGGCGCCGCCCAACTGGAAGGCTCGAAGGCCTTCACCAAGGACTTCCTGGCGCGCCACAAGATTCCGACCGCCGACTACCACAACTTCACCGAGATCGAGCCGGCCCTGGCCTACCTGCGGGAAAAAGGCGCGCCGATCGTGATCAAGGCCGACGGCCTGGCCGCCGGCAAGGGCGTGATCGTCGCCATGACCCTGGCCGAGGCCGAGGAAGCCGTGCGCGACATGCTCGCCGGCAACGCTTTCGGTGACGCCGGTTCGCGCGTGGTGATCGAGGAGTTCCTCGATGGCGAGGAAGCCAGCTTCATCGTCATGGTCGACGGCAAGAACGTGCTGCCCATGGCCACCAGCCAGGACCACAAGCGCGTCGGCGATGGTGACACTGGCCCGAATACCGGTGGCATGGGCGCCTACTCGCCTGCCCCGGTGGTCACCGCCGACGTGCACCAGCGCGTGATGGACCAGGTCATCTGGCCGACCGTGCGCGGCATGGCCGAGGAAGGCAACGTCTATACCGGCTTCCTCTACGCGGGCCTGATGATCGACAAGGCCGGCAACCCGAAAGTCATCGAGTTCAACTGCCGTTTCGGCGACCCGGAAACCCAGCCTGTCATGCTGCGCCTGCAATCGAGCCTGGTGCTGCTGGTGGAAGCGGCCCTGGCCCAGGCCCTGGACAAGGTCGAGGCCCAGTGGGATCCGCGTCCGAGCCTGGGCATCGTCCTGGCGGCCGGCGGCTATCCTGGTGACTATGCCAAGGGCGCGGCCATCACCGGCCTGGACGCCGCAGCCGCGCTGGAAGGCAAGGTCTTCCATGCCGGCACCGCGCTCAAGGACGGCCAGATCGTCACCGCCGGTGGCCGGGTGCTGTGCGCCACTGCCATGGGCGCCAGCGTCGACCAGGCGCAGCAGCAAGCCTACCGCCTGGCGGCCGAGATCGACTGGCAGGGCTGCTTCTACCGCAAGGACATCGGCTACCGTGCCATTGCCCGCGAGCGCGGCGAGCAATAAGGCTCGCACGAAACCCCGGCAAGGGCTTCCAGGCCCTTGCCGGGCGCTCATTGCGCCGCGCATAGTTATAATCAGGCATCAACCAACGAAGGGATTTCGCCGTGCGCTGGCTCAGGATTGCCCTAGGCTTCACCGTCACATTGCTGACCCTGCTCTGCATGAATCCGGCCCTGGCCGCTCAAGGCAGTGGCTGGGCGGTGCTGCTCGACGATCAGGGCGACCTGCAACTCAGTGACATCCGCTCCCCGCGCTACACCAACCAGTTCAGCCCCATCGAGCTGGACAAGCTCACCGCCGCCGAGCCCAACGGCGCCCTGTGGCTACGCTTCAAGCTCCAGCCGGGCACCCATGAGCAGATCCTGCGGATCTTCGCTCCCGACCTGTCCCACCTGAATCTCTACGTGCTCGACGGCGACCAGCTGATCGAGCAAGTGAACACCGGCTCCAGCCAGCCCCAGACGGAAAAACCGCTGCCCAGCAGCGACTTCGCACTGCCGCTGCCACAGAGCGACAAGACGCTGGACGTCTACGTACGCCTGGTGTCCGAACACGAACTGCGCCCCTATATCACCCTGCAATCGGCGGTGATGGCCGCCGCCAGCCAGGGCCAGACCCTGGTCTACGGCCTGCTGTTCGGCTGCCTGGCGATGCTGATCCTGCACAACCTCACGCGCTTCGCCTACACCCGCTCGCGCAGCAGCCTGTGGCTGGCGGTCTGCGAGGCCCTGCTGACCCTCAGCCTGATGATGCTGCTGAACCTGTTCGGCCCCTGGCTGCCGGACTGGCAGTCCCTGCAGACTCCCGGCGCCTACCTGGCGCTGCTGCTGACCGCCCCTGCCGGCATGATGTTCGCCTATCGGTTCTTCTCCCCGGTGGGGCCGCATCCGCTGAACCGCCTGCTACTGGGCAACATCCTGCTGATCGCCCTGTCCGGCCTGTTGCTGTTGATCATCAGCAGCCTGCCATTGAACATCGTCACCTATGCCCTGGTAGCCCTGGCCGGTTTGAGCATGCTGTTCATCGGCGGCTACCACTGGCACAAGGGCTACCGCCCGGCCCGTTGTTTCGTCGCCGCCATGGCGATCTTCAACTTCGGCACCCTGGTGATCATGCCCGCCCTGCTCGGCCTGACACTGGTGCCCCCGCAAGGGCTGATCGTGACCTTGATGAGCGTGGTCTGCGTGGCCGGCCTGCTGATGAGCGTCGCCCTGGGCGAGCGCCAGCGCCACATCACCGAGAACCGCTTCAGCGCCAGCCGCGACCTGGCCGCCAGCACCGCCGAGGTCAATGCCAAGGCCGAGTTCCTGGCCAAGATCAGCCACGAGATCCGCACCCCGATGAACGGCGTGCTGGGCATGACCGAGCTGCTGCTGGGCACGCCGCTGTCGGTCAAGCAGCGCGACTACGTGCAGACCATCCACAGCGCCGGCAACGAACTGCTGACCCTGATCAACGAGATCCTCGACATCTCCAAGCTCGAATCCGGGCAGATCGAACTGGACGACGTACAGTTCGATCTCAATGCCCTGATCGAAGACTGCCTGAGCATCTTCCGGGCCAAGGCCGAGCAGCAGAACGTCGAGCTGATCAGCTTCATCCAGCCCCAGGTGCCACGGGTCATCAGCGGCGATCCGACACGGTTGCGCCAGGCCCTGTTGAGCTTGCTGGAAAACGCCCTGAAGAAGACCGACGAAGGCGAAGTGCTGATCGTCGTCGCCCTCGACGAGCGCAGCAGCAAGCCGCGCCTGCGTATTGCCGTGCAAGATAGCGGGCAGCCCATGGAGCCCGAGGAACGCGACGCGCTGCTGCATACCGAGCTGCACAGCAAGAATTTCCTGGCCACCACCCGCCTGGGCGGCAATCTGGGCCTGGTGATCGCTCGCCAGCTGATCCTGCTGATGCATGGCGAATTCGGCATCAAGAGCGGCAACCAGCAAGGCAGCACCCTGTGGCTGACCCTGCCGCTGGATGCCGACCGCCTGGAGCATCCCACCGCCGACCTCGACGGCCCGCTGCAAGGGGCCCGGGTGCTGGTGGTGGACGACAACGACACCTGCCGCAAGGTCCTGGTGCAGCAATGCAGTGCCTGGGGCCTGAACGTCAGCGCCGTGCCTTCGGGCAAGGAAGCCCTGGCCCTGCTGCGAACCAAGGCACACCTGCGCGACTACTTCGACGTGGTCCTGCTGGACCAGAACATGCCCGGCATGACCGGCATGCAGTTGGCGGCGAAGATCAAGGAAGACCCGAGCCTGAACCACGACATCCTGCTGATCATGCTCACCGGCATCAGCAACGCGCCGAGCAAGGTGATCGCACGCAATGCCGGGATCAAGCGCATCCTCGCCAAGCCAGTGGCCGGCTACACCCTCAAGACCACCCTGGCCGACGAGCTCAGCCACCGCGACAAGGCGCCCACCACGCCCTACAACCAGCCCCTGGCCCAGGTCCTGGGTCCGGAGCCGATCACCGTGCCCAGCGACTTCCGCATCCTGGTGGCCGAGGACAACAGCATCTCCACCAAGGTGATCCGCGGCATGCTCGGCAAACTCAACCTGCAGCCCGATACCGCCAGCAACGGCGAGGAAGCCCTGCAGGCGATGAAAGCCAAGCGCTACGACCTGGTGCTGATGGACTGCGAGATGCCGGTGCTCGACGGGTTTTCCGCCACCCAGCAACTGCGGGCCTGGGAAGTGGGCAACCAGCGAGTGCGCACGCCGGTGGTGGCCCTCACCGCCCATATCCTGGCCGAGCACAAGGAGCGCGCGCGCCAGGCCGGCATGGACGGGCACATGGCCAAGCCGGTGGAGCTCTCGCAACTGCGTGAACTGGTGGAGCACTGGGTCACCCAGCGCGACTTGCGCGAACGCAGCGCCGCCCACACCAGCTGAGTTAAACTCTGGCTCGCCCTCCCTAGTCGTGAGCTCCCACCATGCTCCACGTGCTGTTCAGCGTTTACCTGAAGATGCTGGTGCTCTACAGCCCCTTCTTCGTCCTCTCGTGCTTCATCAGCCTGACCCGTGGCTACTCCCTCAAGGAGCGTCGGCGCCTGGCCTGGAAAGTCGCCCTGGCGACCCTGGTCTCCAGCGTGCTGCTGTACCTGTTCGGGCGGGTGATCTTCGGCGTGTTCGGCATCACCGTGGATGCGTTCCGCATCGGCGCGGGCTCGGTGCTGTTCATCTCCGCCCTGGGCATGGCCCAGGGCAAGTCGGCGGTGCAGACCGACAACGTGCAGCAGGACGTGACCATAGTCCCGCTGACCATTCCCCTGACTGTCGGCCCCGGCACCATCGGCGCCCTGCTGGTCATGGGCGTCAGCCAGCCGCACTGGGACGACAAGCTCACCGCCATCCTCAGCATCGCCCTGGCCAGCCTCACGGTGGGCGTGGTGCTGTACCTGTCCAACCGCATCGAGCGCATCCTCGGCGACCAGGGCCTGCAGATCGTCAGCCGGTTGATGGGCCTGTTCGTCTGTGCCCTGGCGGCGCAGATCATCTTCACCGGGGTCAGGGGTTATCTAGTCCCCTAGACCCCTTCGGCAAACAGCCGGGCACCACAAAAATCAAGTAATAGGCAACGGAATGCAGACTCTTCCCCCCACCGGCCCGGGCGCCGCTCCGGCACGCGCCCAACGCCTCGCGCGGATCGGGCGCGGCCTCGGCTGCTTGCTGGCCGCAGTGTTCATGTCTCTCCCGGCGCTGGCTGCCGAATCCCCTCAAGCCAAGCTTGTGGCCTGGCTGGACAAGACCAGTGAATCCAGTGAGCGCTTTGGCGATTTCCAGGTGTATCACCGCCGGGATGGCAGCAACCCCCGGGAAATCACCTATAAGGGCCAGCTCTATCGACCGCTGAACGCCTGGCAGATCACCGAGGTAAAACCCACCGGGGCGATTCAGGGCGGGCAACCCGTGCTGCTGGCTACCACCATCGAATGGATGGGCGTCGGCACCGTGCTGATCGCGGTGCAGAACGACACCCCGCTGGCTCGTATCCTCAGCCCGGTGAAGAGCCGCGAGGAGCCCGACTGGGGCCAGCCACAGCCCGGGCGCAGCGATCTGCTGCTGTTTCCCGAAGGCGCGCGGGCGCTGGTGCCCTCCACCGGGCAAGTCCTGTGGTTCGATGAGCGGCTGTCCGGCTGGGGTTTCTCCCACTACGCCATGCTAGTGTCGGTGTCGCCGGATAACCGCAGCGCCGCCTTCCTGGGCAAGGAAGGGTTGCTGCTCAGCTCGGCGGATCAGGGCGTCTACGCCCAGCTACCGATCAGCAAGGAGATGAACCTGAGCCAGCTGTGGCCATTGTTCAACCAAGCCAGCGACCGCGCGCGAAAGGCCCTGAACGAAGGTCGGCGCATCGACCAGAATCGCCTGCATCATGCCTTGCAAGTGGATTGGGTCGGTCGCCAGTTCAACTGGCAGCAGGTGCAGGGAAGCTGGCAACTCAAGGGCCTGGGACTGACCTCCAGCCCGCTGAAGAAGGAGCACTGAGGGATGAGCGTTCTACGCCCATGGCCCGTTCAATACCTGCTGCAACTGACCTCGGCCATTGTGCTGGCCGGCTGCGCCAGCCACGGCAGCGAGCAGCCCAGCGACATCCGCACCGAAGACGCCAAGGCAGCAGACGCGGTACTGGAGCTTGAGGTCAGCTTCGCCCGGGCACCGGACTACCAGCCCGAAACCAGCGGCCCCTATGCATCCAGCCAGTACGTGAAGATCGAGGGCGCCCCGACCCTGCAGATTCCGTTCTATCAGAAGGGTATCGGCTTCGAACTCGGCGTGATCGGTGACCCGCGGGCGTTGCTCGCCCTGCCTTACCCCTCGCCCAAGGCTGATTCTTCCAGCAAAAACCTGCGGGTCATCGGCCAACGCCTGGACGACACCCACTACCGCTTTGTAGTGCTGCCGCTGTCGGGCTGGAACAGCCTCGACAGCTTCGAAGTGGCCTTCGCCCACAACGGTCGCCGCGAGGCCATGACCTTCACCTACAGCACGCAAGTGGCCTGCAACAGCAGCTTTGCGGTGACGACGCCGACCTACGGTTTCGCGATGTCGGTGGCGGCGCGCTTTCCCAAGGATGCCCAGGGCTGCCTGAAAGCCTGCGATGCGCGCCCGGGGTACGCCGGTCAATGCGCCTACAACTCCGGTTTCCGCCAGGTCTCGAACCTGTAGAAACCCCCTCCCAGCCAGAGCCCACCCAATGCCCTACAGCGCCGATGCTGCTTTCATTCAGGAACAATGGCTGGACGGGTGTTTCCCCCGGGAAAACACCCTGGTCCTCAGCAGCGGTTTCTATTGCCTGTTCGACCTGCCCTACGAACATCCAAGGCTGATCAACAAAGCCTGGATGCCAGCCCTGGATTTCCCAGGCCGGGACGAACCTGATTTCGTCACTGCCCTGGGGTTTGCCGCCGAAGGCCCGCAGTCTTTTCATGCCCAATGCGGGGAAACCGCCGGGCACGGTGGTGACGGCTTCCTGGCCTTGCTGGAAAAGGGCTCGGATGCGCTGATCTGGCTGATTGTCCTCAGCCAGACCAACCCCTTCGACCGGGTACAGATCCTCGGCCAGCAGCTCCACGCCGAGTCGACCTCCGGGGTCAGGGTGCAAGTCCCCCTCCTGCGCCCCGACCAGTTGACCCTGACCTGGCCCTGACTCCTGCCCTCAACAAGCCGAGCCCCATGGAAACACTCACCGCCACCGTCGCCATCGACCTCCTGAGCGCACACAGGCTGCCCGGCCTCGATGCCGCTGCTCGCGCCTCCCACCTCCTGAATTGGTGGGGGATAGACAGCGACGACCTTGAGTTCGCGGCACTGCCACCCTACCTGCAGCAACAGCTCATCTCGCAACCTGAGCCCCCGGCCGATACGCAAGACCCGCGCTACGACGCCCTGCTGCTGATTGCCCTGCGTGCCGAGTATCGCGGCGTGACCCACCTGTACCTGAGGCGCTGCCTGCGTGAAGCCGGGCTGGGCGACTACATCGTCAGCCCAGGCTTCGAACACCGGGAGGCCTGTCCTTGCTGCGGCTACCTGACCCTCGGCGCCCATGGCGAATACGAGATCTGCGGCCTGTGCCACTGGGAAGACGACGGCAGCCAGGCGCTGGACGTGCTGAGCGGGCCCAACCACAAGACCCTGGCCCAGGCCCGGGAACACTTCGCCCGCCACCAGGACCACCTGCCCCTGGACAAATGGCCACACATCAGCAAGGACCACCCATGATTCCCCCGCAGTTGGTCGCCCTGATCGAAGCCCAGCCCAGCTTCCGCCCGCGCCCAGACACCGCCGGGGTCACCCGAGCGCTGGCAACACTGGGCATTGCCCTGGACAGCGAGTTCGCACAGATCTACCTGGCTTACCACCCCGCCGACTTCGCAAGCCGTGCAAGCTACGAAGTGCTGATGGATATCGCCGACCCCAGCGAGGAGATCCTTGTAGGTACCGAGTTCATTCATGAAGTATGGGAGCTGCCGCAGAACTTCATCGCCTTCACCTCATTGCAAGGCGAAGGCGGCTACTTGCTGGACAAGGACAGCGGCGGCGTCTGGGATTTCGACCTGGGCGACTGGGAAGCCTTCACCGCTGGCCGCATTGCCGCCAGATGGACCGGTTTCTTCGAATTCATCACCTGGTACTTGCAGTCCTAAGCGACAAGCCGCAAGTTTTCAGCTTGCCGCTCAAAGCTCGAAGCTTACCGCTGCCCCTCTAGTACCAGCGCGGCGTGTAGACCCACTCGCCGCCATCCGCCTTGGCAAAGGTGCAGGTGGTGGAGGAGCCCACCAGCACCATGGTGCGCATGTCCACCTGCTCCGGGGTCAGCTCGCCCAGGGTGGTGACGCGCAGGGTCTGGCCCGGACGACCGATGTCGCGTCCCAATACCACCGGGGTTTGCGCTGTGCGGTGCTGGCGCACGATCTCCAGGGCCCGGCCCAGTTGCCACGGCCGGGAACGGGAGATGGGGTTGTAGAAGGCCAGCACCAGGTCGGCCTGGGAGGCGAGGTCCAGGCGCTTCTCGATGATGTCCCAGGGCTTGAGGTTGTCCGACAGCGACAACACGCAGAAGTCGTGGCCCAGTGGCGCGCCCGCCTGGGCGGCGGTGGCCAGGGAGGCCGACACCCCGGGCAGGATCTCCAGATCGACGTTATGCCAGGCCGGGTCGCTGGACTCGTGCAAGGCTTCGAGCACCGCCGAGGCCATGGCGAACACGCCCGGATCGCCGGACGACACCACCACCACCGAACGGCCCTGGGCCGCCAGCTCGAAGGCGTGGCGGGCGCGCTGCATTTCCTCGCGGTTGTCGGTGCAGTGCATGATCTGGTCGGCGCGGAACGGGCCCGCCATGCGCACATAGGTTTCGTAGCCGAGGATGTCCTGGGCCCGGGCCAGCTCGGCCTTGACCGCCGGCACCATCAGTTCGGCGGCGCCCGGCCCCAGGCCGATCACGGCCAGGCGACCACGGGGCTGGCCGATCCGCTGCGGGTCCAGGGGTTCGCTGGTCACGGCGATGGCGATGTCCTCGCCCACACTGAGGGGCGGCAGCAATTGCGGCACCGCTTGTTGCGCCAGCTCGGCCACGCTGCTGGCCGCCGGGGCAAAACGCAGCGGCACGCCCAGCTCGGCGGCGGCGTCACGCAAGGCCGGGCTGGCCATTTCACTGTCGGCGGCCAGCAGGCAAGCGACGGACTGGCGAGCGATCCCGGCTTGGTGCAGAGCGGCCCGCAGATGCTCGGCCAATTCGAGCCCGCTATCGCGAGCAAGCTCGTTCCTGCAGGTGAGTGCGATAAGGACACTGCGCGGGTAGATCAGCAGTTCGTTGGGCGCGGGCTCGCGCTCGGCGGAACCGACCCGGATGGTCAACCGGGCTTCGCGATCTTCCGGCAAGCGGGCTTCGGCCAGCCAGGGCGCGGCGCCCTCGATGCGCACGCTCTCGCCACCCAGCAGGTCGGAGACAAAGCGCTTGCCCAGTTCCAGGTCGCCCAGGGCATAACCGCTGGGCGGGTTGAGCAGGCAAGTGCCGAAGCGCAGCTCACCGCTGGTGGTGATGGCCGCCGCCACGCCCAGGCCGGCAGCGATCTTGCGAGCCATGACGTTGACCCCACCCAGGCCGCCCAGCAATGGCACCACCGCGCTGCCGTCCTCGGCCACCGCCAGTACCGGCGGCTCGGCGCCCTTCTCCAGCAGCAGCGGCGCCAGGGTGCGGATCACGATGCCGGCGGCGCACAGGGCAATGATCGGAGTGTCTTGTTGATAGAGCTGGCGCAGGGTCGCGCCGAACTCCTGGTAACTGCGGTCGGCGCCCGTGGTGCGCTCGGCCAGGCCGTAGACCAGCGCGTCGGGGTACAGGCGCTGGATCCGCCGCGCGGTATCGAGGCTGCCTTGGCCAAGGATGACGATGGCCGGAATCGAACGGGCCATCAGCCTTGCCACCTTTGTCCGGGAACGATGATCAACGAGAAGTACGGCGACGACATCGGCTCCACCTCGTCCAGGGGCACGATCTTCTGATTGGCCATGGTCGCGCGCTCGACATACAGCGCCCGCTGCGCCAGCCCCAGCTCATCCAGGACCTGGCGGACCTTGGGAAAATTGCGCCCCAGCTTCATCACCACGGCCGCGTCGGCATCGGCCAGGCGGCGCTTGAGCTCGTCATGGGGCAGCACCCCGGACAGCACCGACAGGCTCTGGTTGCGATACACCAACGGCGCACCCAGCACCGAGGCGCCGCCGAGCATCGAGCAGACCCCCGGCACCACTTCGGCCTGGTAGCGCTCGGCCAGGCGGTCGTGCAGGTACATGTAGGAACCGTAGAAGAACGGGTCGCCCTCGCAGATCACCGCCACATCGCGGCCGGCATCCAGGTGCTCGGCCACTTGCACGCTGGCTTCGTCGTAGAAATCGCTGATCACCTGCTCATAGGACAATGGCGCCGGCAGCGCTTCGGTGGTCACCGGGTAGACCAGCGGCAGCAGGGTCTGCGCCTCCTGCAGGTGCGCCTCGATGATGCCGAAGGCATTGCCCTTTTTCCCCTTGGCGACGAAGTAGGCCACCACCGGCGATTCGCGCAGCAGGCGCAGGGCCTTGAGGGTAATCAGTTCCGGATCACCAGGGCCCACGCCGAGGCCGATCAAACGTCCAGGTTGCTGCATCATTCGATCTCCGTGGCCAGGGCGTTGACGGCGGCGGCGGCCATGGCACTGCCGCCCAGGCGGCCTTGCATGATCACGAACGGCACGCCACGGCTGTCGGCGGCCAGCATCGCCTTGGATTCGGCAGCGCCGACGAAACCCACCGGGAAGCCAAGGATCAGCGCCGGTTTCGGCGCGCCGGCGTCGAGCATTTCCAACAGGTAGAACAGCGCGGTGGGGGCATTGCCGATCACCACCACGCTGCCTTCCAGGTAAGGCCGCCACAGTTCCAGGGCCACCGCCGAACGGGTATTGCCCAGCTCGCGGGCCAGCTGCGGCACGCTCTCGTCACGCAGGGTGCAGATCACCTGGTTGTTGGCCGGCAGCCGTGCCCGGGTGATGCCCTCGGACACCATCCGCGCATCGCAGAGGATCGGCGCCCCTGCAGCCAGGGCCTCGCGCCCGGCCTTGCCGGCGCCCTCGGAAAACTGCAGGCCATCGATGGCCTCGACCATGCCGCAGGCGTGGATCACCCGTACCGCGAGTTTTTCCAGGTCGGCGGGAATGCGTTCTAGCTTGGCTTCTTCGCGGATGATCGCGAAGGAGTTGCGATAGATCTCCTGACCGTCGCGGATGTAATCAATCATCAAGGTGGCTCCGTTGGCGGACATCAAGCAGCGCTTGTGCCGCTTCTATAGAAAGGTTGCGCGCCCGCAGCCTGCCGAACCCCGGCTGCGTGGCGTCGCGCACATACAAGTCGTAGCGTCCCGGGGCCACCGCCAGCAGGGTGGTGGGCGCCACATGGGCAGCAGCGCAAGTGCGCAGGCAGCCAGAAAGGTGTACCGCCGCCTGCTGCCCCCGGGCCTGCAACAGGGCTGCCAGGCGCAGCGCATCGCCCTTGGTATCGGCCTGGGCCTTGGCGCAACCGCTGGAGCCGGTGCAGGCAATCAGGTGGGCCAGGGCCTGCTCGGGACGGCAAAGCAAACCCAGCTCGGCCAGGCCAGCGGTGACCGCCGGGGCATCCGCCACGGCAATGTCGGGCAGCAGCAGGCTCTGCCAGGGCGTCAGGCGCAGGCTGGAATCGCCATAGCGCAGGGCCAGTTGCGCGGCCCCCTTGAGCATGGCCGGGTCGAGCCGCCCCAGGGGCGCGACCGCACCGACATAGACCCGCCCGGCCACGGCCTGTGGATAAGTTCCCAGGTGCAAGCCCTCGGCTACCGCCGGCCGGCGCCAGCCATTGACGCTCAGCAGCGGGCCACCCAGGCGCTGTTGCACCTGGAGCAGAAATTCCGCCACCGGCACCTGGGCCAGCAAGTGCCGCATACGGGTCTGCTCGGGGCTCGCCAGGTCGAGGAACGCCTCCAGCACCGCCACCAGCAGGTCATGGCCCTGCTCCAGCGGCACCGCCGCCAACGGCGCATCCACCGGGCAACCGGCCAGGCCGAAGGCCAGCAACCGCTGGCCCTCGCGCTCGCAAGCCGCCAGCCACAAATCGTGGTGATGCTGGAGCATGGCCAGGGCTTCGCCACCGTCCAGTTGCACGGCGAACTTGGGCGACAACTCGTGGAACCGTGGATGACCTTGCAGGGTGTGCAGGATCTGCGCCGCCAGGGGCCGGGTATCGACCAGGCACTGGCGGTCGATACCGGCGCTGGGGCTGAGCATCAGGTTGCGCACATCGTCACCGGCCGCCGTGGTCGGCCCCAGGCCTGCCTCCAGCAGCTTGGCGATCAGCGCCTGGGGCTCACCGCCGATGCCACGGATCTGCAGGTTGGCGCGATTGGTGGCCTCGATCACCCCGCCGGCGAACACCTGCGCCGCCTCGGCCACGGCCACGGCCTGGGCCGCGCTGATGACCCCGCCGGCCAGCTTGATCCGGCAGATACCGCCGTCCAGGGCCGGGACGATACGCAACAACCCCGGACAGGCCGAGGGGCGGATGGCAGTGGACAGCGGACGTGGGTTCAAAGGAGTGACCGGCAGTGTGGGAAAAACGCTTCGCGGGCGAAGGCGCGGTATTATGCCTGCTTTGTCCGAAGGCATGAAAAGCCTGCCTGTCGGAACCCTGGCTTTTGTGTTCGAGGAATATCCATGTCGCCCTGGCTGACAGTAGTGGGAATCGGTGAAGACGGCTTCAAGGGCCTGGGCCGCAATGCCCGCCATGCCCTGTTGGGCGCTTCGCGGATCGTCGGCGGGCAACGTCAGCTGGAGCTGCTGCCGGCCTGCATCCGTGGCGAACGCCAGCCGTGGCCCAGCCCGTTTTCCCTGGAGCCGGTGCTCGCCCAGCGTGGTACCGCGGTGTGCGTGCTGGCCAGCGGCGACCCGATGTTCTTCGGCGTCGGCGCCAGCCTGGCGCGGCAACTGCCCGCCGAGGAATTGCTGATCTTGCCCGCGCCCTCCTCCTGCGCCCTGGCCGCCGCGCGCCTGGGCTGGCCCCTGCAGGAAGTGGTCAGCCTGTCGCTGGTGGCGCGGCCATTGGCCGCACTCAACGCGCAGTTGGCCAACGGCCTGCGCCTGCTGGTGCTGAGCAATGACCGCCACAGCCCGGCGGCGGTGGCCGGCCTGCTGCGCGAGCGCGGCTTCGGCCCGAGCCGGATCAGCGTCCTGGAACACCTGGGCGGCCCGCTGGAGCGGCGTATCGACGGCACCGCCGACGACTGGCAAGACCCGGCCATCGCCGACCTCAACCTGCTGGCCATCGACTGCCGTGCCAGCCTCGACGCGCCACGCCTGTCGCGCCTGGCCGGCCTGCCGGACTCGGCCTTTGCCCATGACGGCCAGTTGACCAAGCGCGACGTACGCGCCATGACCCTGGCCCGCCTGGCCCCGATGCCCGGCGAGCTGCTGTGGGATGTCGGTGCCGGCAGCGGCTCGATCGGCATCGAGTGGATGCGCGCCCACCCCAGTTGCCGCGCCCTGGCCATCGAGGTCGACGCGGGCCGCCAACAGCTGATCGAACACAACCGCGACACCCTGGGCGTTCCCGGGTTGCAACTGATCCGTGGCAGCGCGCCCCAGGCCCTGGCTGGCCTGGAGCGCCCGGACGCGATCTTCATCGGCGGCGGCGTGACCCGCGACGGGGTGCTCGCCACCTGCTGGGAACGGCTCAAGCCCGGCGGCCGCCTGGTGGCCAATGCGGTGACCCTGCAAAGCGAGATGACCCTGATGGACTGGCGCCAGCGCCATGGCGGCGAGCTGACCCGCATCCATGTGGCCCAGGCCCAGCCGCTGGGCGAGTTCGACACCTGGCGCCAGGCACTGCCCATCACCCTGCTGGAACTGCACAAACCCCAGGACCCAATCTGCACGCCATCCGGGGACGTGCCCCATGCGTGAGGAAACCGCCGAACAGCCCGCTCCACTGCGCAGCGGCCTGACCACCGGCAGTTGCGCCACCGCCACCAGCCTCGCGGCCGCCCGCCTGCTGCTGGGCAACGTCGAGGCCGATGCGGTGGATATCGTCCTGCCCAAGGGCAAGGAGGTGCGGATGCGCCTGGAGTTCTGCCGGCGCACCACCGACGGCGCCGAGGCCGGGACCATCAAGGATGCCGGCGACGACCCGGACGTGACCCATGGCGCCCTGCTCTACTCCCAGGTACGCCTGACCCATGAGCCGGGCATTCGCTTCGTGGCCGGGGCCGGGGTCGGTACCGTGACCCGCCCCGGGCTGGTCCTGGGGGTGGGCGAGCCGGCGATCAACCCGGTGCCGCGGCGGATGATCGGCGAGCACCTGCAACGCCTGGCCGAGGAACAGGCCTACAACGGCGGCTTCGAAGTCACGGTGAACGTCGAGGGCGGCGAGGCCCTGGCGCAGAAGACCATGAACCCGCGCCTGGGGATTCTCGGCGGATTGTCGATCCTGGGCACCAGTGGCATCGTCCGGCCGTTTTCCTGCGCGGCCTACATCGCCTCGATCCACCAGGGCATCGATGTCGCCAGGAGCAACGGCTACCAGCACGTCGCCGCCTGCACCGGTAACGCCAGCGAAGACACCATGCGCCGGGTCTACGACCTGCCGGAAATCGCCCTGATCGAAATGGGCGACTTCGTCGGCGCGGTCCTCAAGCACCTGCGCAAGGCCCCTGTGGATAAACTCAGCCTGTGCGGCGGCTTCGGCAAGATCAGCAAGCTGGCCGCCGGGCACATGGACCTGCACAGCCGCCACTCCAGCATCGACCTGCCGCAGCTGGCGCAATGGGCCGCCGAAATCGGTGCCGGCCAACCGCTGCAAGAGGCCATCCGCCAGGCCAATACCAGCCAGCAGGCACTGGCCATGGCCCGCGCCGCCGGAGTCGCCCTGGGCGATGCGGTGTGCCGCCATGCCCTGGACTTCGCCCGCAGCGTGGTACCGGCCCAGGTCCAGGTGGAAGTCTTCGCCATCGACCGCCAGGGCGGCATCGTCGGCCATGCCGGAGCCCAGTCATGAGCCGCATCCTGCTGCTGGGTGGGGTCACCGAGGCCCTGGCCATCGCCCGCACCCTGGGACCTGAACATGTCTACAGCCTGGCCGGCATCGGCCGGGTGCCCGCGGACCTGGCCTGCCAGGTGCGGGTCGGTGGGTATGGCGGAGCCGAGGGCCTGGCGCAGTTCATTCACGCCGAGAACATCGGCCTGCTACTGGATGCTACCCATCCTTATGCCGCGCAGATCAGCGCCAATGCCCAGGCCGCCGCCCGGCTCGCCGGCATTCCCTGCTGGGCCCTGCGCCGCCCGGCCTGGCAAGCGCAGCCCGGGGACGACTGGCGCGAGGTGGCCGACTGGCCGCAACTGATGCAAGCCCTCGAACCTTTCCAGCGACCACTGTTCACCCTGGGTCGTGAACCCTTGCAGCATCTGGAGGAAATTCCCCCCGGCCAGTTCTGGACCCTGCGCGCCCTGCAAGCCTGCCCGGGCAACGAGCGCTGCGAAGTGATCGGCGCCCGCGGCCCGTTCCAGATCGACGACGAGCGCGAACTGTTCGCGCGCCGGCGCATCGATGTGCTGATCTGCAAGAACAGCGGCAGCAGCGCCACCGAACCCAAGCTGGAAGTGGCCCGCGAACGGGGAGTACCGGTGTTGATACTCAAGCGCCCCGACCTGCCCGAAGTCGATCGCCATTTTACCGAAGTGCCCCAGCTCCTGGCCGCCCTCGAGCGGCTGTCCAGCGCCTGACAGCAAAAAGCGCCGCGCCTCACCTCAACCTGGGAACGCCCTGGCTGTGCCCGCCAGTCTCCTGCCTTAACTTCCTTGGGAGCTCGGCAACGACCGGCTGCACGCCCGGTCGTCGCAGCGTTGCCTTTCATCTGGCAAATGAGTTGCCAGGGGCGTATCCCAAGGAATACAGCCGCCATGTTCGGCTTCGAGCAAACCCAGGAGTTCAGCCACTGGCTCACTCGCCTCAAGGACCCTCAGGGGAAGACCCGCGTACTGGCCCGGATCAGGGCAGCGCAACTAGCAGACCATTGAAAAATGTAGGCGAGGCAGCCAGCGCAAGGCAAAAACAGGCGAAAAAGCGCAGTTTACGAGTGGTAAATGAGCATTTTACCGGGCTGGCGCACCAGCCTGTTTTTAACGCCGCGATGGCAACGCAGGTAGTTTTTCAACGGCCTGCTAGGGCGGTTCGGCGACTGTGTATCAATAGGAGGTGGAGTCCATGAGATGCGTATCCACCGTGGGCCCGGCTACCGGGTGTACTTTTCACGGCGAGGCGAACGGATCTACCTGTTGTTGATCGGTGGCGACAAGAGCACCCAGAGTCGCGACATCCAACGAGCCCGGCAACTGGCTCACGACCTCAAGAGCGAGGACTGAAACATGCGCACCCCCGTGACCCGCTTCGATGCGGCCGACTACCTCAAGACCCCGCAAGACATGGTGGCCTACCTCGATGCCTGCTTCGAGGAAGATGCCGGTGATGGCGTGCTGATCCGCGCCGCCCTCAACGACATCGCCCGCGCCCGGGGCATGACCCAGGTAGCCCGGGACACCGGCCTGGGCCGCGAAAGCCTGTACAAGGCGCTGGGCAGCCAGGGCAATCCCGAGTTCGCGACTATCATCAAGGTGATGAAGGCGCTGGGACTCAAGCTCCAGGTCAGCCCGGCCTGAGCCAGCACTGCGACACCACACCGCACACGGTGTTTTTTTACTTATCCACAGCGATCAGGCTAAATACCCGCCTGATCGCTCAACCGACGGATCGTCACCATGTCCCGACAACGGCTCGCATTTGCCTGGATCGCCTGCTTCGCAGTGCTGTTCAACATGCTTGCCATGCCGCTTTCCGGGGCCATGCAGAGCAGCGACCAAGGGCTGGATGAACAACTGCTATGGGGCAGTTTCTGTTCCTCCAGCGGCACCAAGATGATCGCCATCTCCCTGGGCCAGCTCGAGCAAAAAGCCCCGCAAAACGACGATCACTCGAACATGCAGCATTGCTGGTGCTGCTCCGGCTCGGCGCCCCTGGTGGCCCTGCCTGGCCATGCGCCGCAGCTGTACTTCACCCGCTTCATCGCCCAGCCGGGCGCCCCGCAACCGCCGCTCGAGCAACTCACCCCGCGCCAGCAATGGCCCAGCCTGAATCCCGGTGCACCGCCTCTGGCATGATTCCCTTTCGCAAGTGACCTGCGTTTTTGAATCGTTCTGGAGAACCACCATGCTCAAGTCTTCCCTGGTCAAGCACGCCCTGCTGCTGGCCGCCCTGCTGTTGCCTGCCAGCTTCGCCAGCGCCCATGAATACAAGGCCGGCCAATTGCAGATCGACCATCCCTGGTCCCAGGAACTGCCGCCGAACGCGCCGACCGTCGCCGCCTACTTCGTGCTGCACAACCCGGGCAAGAACGCCGACACCCTGCTCAGCGTCGAGACGCCGATCGCCGGTCGCGCCGAACTGCATGAGCATGTGATGCAGGGCGACATGATGAAGATGCAGCAAGTGGCCAAGGTGGTCGTGCCCGCCGGTGGCGAAGTGCGATTCGCGCCCATGAGCTATCACGTGATGCTCATGGAGCTCAAGGACCGCAGCCTGCTCAGCGATGGCAAGCGCTTCCCGCTGACCCTGCACTTCGAGAAGGCCGGCGACGTCACCGTCGAGGTCGCCGTGCAGAAGCAGGCACCCGGCGCAGCGCAAGAGCATCAGCACGCTCACTAAGCACTGACCGCCGGTCCCATCCGTGAACGCCCCGCTCGCGCCTGGCCGCAGGCGGTCCGCAGCACGCCGTACCTCCATAGGGGTGCGGCGCGGCAGCTGGATCAGCCTGTTCGCCATGCTGATGATCTTCATCGGTCCGCTGATTTCCCAGTCGATGCCGATGAACATGTCCGTATCCATGGACATGGGCAGCGGCGTGTCCGGCTGCCACGGCGATAACCCACACGCTTCGCACCCTGCAAAATCCCAAGGCGAGCAACATGTGCTCTGGGAGAAATGCGGTTATTGCAGCCTGCTGTTCAACTGCCCGGCACTGCCATCGGGGCTGTCATTCGCCCAGCTCGATGCACCGCTGGCCCAGCATTTCCTGATCCCCGCCACGCGCCTGGGCCACGCCCGGCAGACCGTGTTCCCCGGCGCGCTGACCCGCGCTCCGCCGATCGACGCCTGAGTCACCTGCTCACTCCACACGGCCGGCTGTCAGCACGACAGGCGTGCGCTCGCGGCCGTGTCATTCAAGACCGATCGATGGAACCATTATGTTTTCTGCTGACTCTCGCCTGGGCGTTGCCCAGCCAACCAAGCCCTTTGCCCTGAACCCGTCGCGCCAGCACTTCAACCGTGCCCTGGCCGTGCTGTGTGGTGCCCTGCTGACGCCCCTGGCCATGGCCGACGAGGCTTCGGCCGAGCACGCCCATCACAGTACCGAGCTGAGCCCGACGGTGATCACCGCCATCGCCCCCAGCTCGCCCCTGACCGTGGTGACCAACCCCAAGGACCCGCGCCAGCCGGTGCCGGCCAGCGATGGCGGCGACTACCTCAAGACCATTCCCGGCTTTGCCCTGGTGCGCAACGGCGGCACCAACGGCGACCCGGTGCTGCGTGGCATGTTCGGCTCGCGCCTGAACATCCTCACCAACGGCAGCATGATGCTCGGCGCCTGCCCTGGCCGCATGGACGCCCCGACCTCCTACATCTCCCCGGAAACCTACGACCGGCTGACGGTGATCAAGGGTCCGCAAACCGTACTCTGGGGCCCCGGCGCCTCCGCTGGCACCGTGCTCTTCGACCGTGAGCCCGAGCACTTCGGCGAACTCGGCACCCGGGTCGACGCCAGCCTGCTGGCCGGCTCCAACGGCCGCTTCGACAAGACCCTGGACGCAGCCGCTGGCGGCCCCCTGGGTTATGTGCGGGTGATCGGCAACACCGCCCACTCCGACGACTACAAGGACGGCAACAACGACACCGTCGCCTCGCGCTACGACAAATGGAACGGCGATGTCGCCCTGGGCTGGACCCCGGACGCCGACACCCTGCTGGAGCTGACTGCTGGCAAGGGCGACGGCGAGGCCCGCTACGCCGGTCGTGGCATGGATGGCTCGCAGTTCAAGCGCGAGAGCCTGGGCCTGCGATTCGAGAAATCCAACATCGGCGAGGTCCTGGACAAGGTCGAGGCCCAGGTCTACTACAACTACGCCGACCACGTGATGGACAACTACAGCCTGCGCACCCCGTCGGGCAGCGGCATGATGGGCATGCCCATGGTCAGCAACGTCGACCGCCGCACCCTGGGGGCACGGATCAAGGCCACCTGGCGCTGGGCCGATGTGCAGTTGATCGGCGGCATCGATGCCCAGACCAACGAACATCGCCAGCGCGGCGGCATGGGCGTGGATGCGCACAAGGGCCAGCCCTGGACCAAGGACGCCGACTTCCACAACTACGGCGCCTTCGGCGAGCTGACCTGGTACGCCGCCGAGCGCGACCGGTTGATCACCGGCGCCCGCCTCGATCGAGCCTCGGCCAAGGACTACCGGCAGAGCATCAAGTCGGGAATGATGAGCCGCCCCAACCCCACCGCCGGCGACACCCGTGCCGACACCCTGCCCAGCGGCTTCGTGCGTTACGAGCATGACCTGGCCGACAGCCCGACCACCCTGTACGCCGGTCTCGGCCACGCCCAGCGCTTTCCCGACTACTGGGAGCTGTTCTCGCCGAAGATGGGCCCGGCCGGCTCGTTGAACGCCTTCGACTCGATCAAGCCGGAAAAGACCACCCAACTCGACTTCGGCCTGCAATACCAGGGCGCCGACATAGAGGCCTGGGCCTCGGGCTACATCGGCCAGGTACGGGACTACATCCTCTTCGACTACAACTCGAAAATGATGGGCATGAGCACGTCCCGGGCCGAGAACATCGACGCCCGGATCATGGGCGGCGAACTGGGCGCGGCCTACAAGCTGACCTCCAACTGGAAGGCCGATGCCACCCTGGCCTACGCCTGGGGCAAGAACAGCAGCGATGGCAAGGCCCTGCCACAGATGCCACCGCTGGATGCGCGCTTCGGCCTGACCTACAGCGAGGACGACTGGAGTGCCGGCGCGTTGTGGCGGGTGGTGGCAGCGCAGAACCGCGTCGACCTGAACAAGGGCAACGTGGTCGGCAAGGACTTCGGCAAGAGCGGCGGCTTCGGCGTGTTCTCCCTCAACGGCGCCTACCGCATCAACAAGAACCTCAAGCTCAGCACCGGGGTCGACAACCTGTTCGGCAAGGCCTACGCCGAGCACCTGAACCTGGCGGGCAACGCCGGCTTCGGCTACCCGGCCACTGATCCACAAGCCATCAAGGAACCCGGCCGCACCCTCTGGACCAAGGTCGACCTGAGCTTCTGACGAACCGTTGCGGCCGCTGCACGACCGTGCGCAGCCTGCGGCAGCGGCTACCCCAGGCACCTGTGGCCGCTGCCGAGCGGTCGAGGCTGCGACAAGGCCCGCTGGGCCTTCAGCAGTGGTTGCAGGTGCCACCCATAACGAAAGATCCACAGCCTTGCGGAGCGCTTCCCGATGAACCGACCCAAAGTGTCTTTCTACAACCTGGCCTGGCGCTGGCATTTCTACGCCGGGCTGTTCGTCGCCCCTTTCATGGTGATGCTGGCCCTGACCGGCATCGTCTACCTGTTCAAACCGCAACTCGATCCACTGATGTACCCCAGCTTGCTCAAGGTCCCCGCCGGGCAGCACAGCCTGGCGGCCGACGAGCTGCTGCAACGGGTCCAGGCGGCCTATCCCCAGGGCCATATCAAGCAGTACCTGCCACCTGTGGATGCCGGGCGCAGTGCCCAGTTCGTGGTGCAGCACAAAGGCCAGGAACTCAATGTCTTCATCGATCCCTACCATGGCGACGTGCTCGGCGAGCAGGATGCCAAGCGCAACCTGCAGGCGGTGGCCCGGGCCATTCACGGCGAGCTGATGCTCGGCACCGTCGGCGACCGGCTGGTGGAGCTGGCGGCCAGCTGGAGCATCGTCCTGGTGATCTCGGGCCTGTACCTGTGGTGGCCACGGGGCAAGTCTTCGGCAGGCGTGCTATGGCCACGCCTGAATGCCCGGGGCCGGCTGTTCTGGCGCGACCTGCATGGCGTGCTGGGGTTCTGGGGCGCGGCCTTCCTGCTGTTGATGCTGCTCAGCGGCATGACCTGGACCGGCTTCTGGGGCAAGCAGTACGCCGACCTGTGGAACCGCTTCCCGGTGGCCATGTGGAACGACGTACCGACCTCCGACCAGCAGGCCGGCGAGCTCAACAGCGCCACCCGCCAGACCGTGCCCTGGGCCCTGGAGAACACGCCGATGCCGATGTCCGGCGACCATGCCGAGCACAGGGGCCACGCCATGGCCGCAGAGGCCCCGGCAGCGCCGGCCATCAGCCTGCAACAGGTCCAGGACATCGCTCGCCAGCGCCAGGTCGAGCCCGGCTACAGCATCACCCTGCCCAGCAGTGCCACCGGGGTGTTCACCATCGCCCTGTTCGCCGACGACCCGCGCAACGACGCCACCCTGCATGTCGACCAGTACACCGGCAAGGTCCTGGCCGATGTGCGCTGGCAGCACTACAGCAATGTGGCCCGGGCCACCGAGCTGGGCGTGATGTTGCATGAGGGCAAGATGTTCGGCCGCTTCAACCAGCTGGTAGTACTGGTGGTGTGCCTGATGATCCTTCTGGGTGCGGTGAGCGGCATCGTCATGTGGTGGCAGCGTCGCCCTGCCGGCCGTCTCGGGGTGCCGCCGCTGCGCCACGATCTGCCACGCTGGAAAACCGCGATGCTGGTCATCGCCCTGTTGGCCGTGACCTTTCCCCTGGTAGGCGCCTCGCTGGTGGTGGTGTGGCTGCTGGATCGCCTGGTGCTCTCGCGCTGGAACCGCGATCGTGAATCTGCCTCATCTTCCACATGAATCAGCCGAGATGCGCATTGCAGAGGGCTCTGTACAATCCCCGCGCTTTAGCCGCGCACAGATATAGTGTTACTTTATAACACTTGATGTAAGCTCCTTGCCCGCAGCCCCCCCACTGCGGGCAACCCTCTCGAAGAAGCGATTCACCGCCCCGATGAACAAGTACCTGCTGTCCAGTCTCTGCCTGCTCGCCCTGCCGTCCCTGTCCCAGGCCGACGATGCCACCCTGACCCTGCCCACCGGCACCATCTCTGCCGCAGCCAACGACAGCAACGACAGCGTCAGCCTGAGGACCCCGACCACCGCTGGTTCACGCCTGGGCCTGAGCGCCCTGGAAACCCCGGCCAGCACCGACAGCCTGAGTGGCGAGCGCATTCGCGCCCGGGGCGATCGCAGCATCCAGGACGCGGTATCGCGCAGCGCCGGCATCAGCCGCACCGGCACGCCCGGGGACGGCGGCACCTCGTTGTCGGCCCGGGGCTTCACCGGGCAGAGTTCGGTGATGCAACTCTACGATGGCAACCGCATGTACACCGGCATGGGCACCGTGACCTTTCCGGTGAACAGCTGGGCCGTGGAACGGGTCGACGTACTGCGCGGCCCGGCCTCGGTGCTGTACGGCGAAGGCGCCACTGGCGCGGTGATCAACACCATCCCCAAGAAGCCCTTCAATGGCGAGATCGAGAACCACCTGCGCCTGGGCTACGGCTCCTTCGATCGCCAGCAACAGGCCCTGGACAGTGGCGGTTCGCTAAGCGACAGCCTGAGCTACCGGCTCAACCTCAATCGCGAACGCAGCAACGGCTGGGTCGACCGTGGCGATTCCTCGGGGGATTTCGTCAGCGCCGCCCTGCGCTGGCAGGCCCGCGATGACCTGGCCTTCACCCTGGCCCACGACTACGGCGACCAGAACCCGATGAACGACTTCGGCACGCCGCTGATCGACGGGCGCTTGCACAAGCGCCTGCGGGACAAGAACTACAACGTCAGCAACGACAAGCAGCACTACAACGACCAGTGGACTCGCCTGACCAGCGAGTGGCAGATTTCCGATAACCTCAGCGCCAGCAACGAGCTGTACTACCTCAAGGCCCAGCGCCGCTGGCAGAACGCCGAGAACTACAACTGGAGCACGGCGGACCGGCAACTGAGCCGCAGCGGCTACTTCGGTATCGGCCACCAGCAGGAACAGGTGGGCGATCGCCAGACCTTCACCCTCAAGCACTCGCTGTTCGGCCTCGACAGCCAGACCCTGGTCGGGATGGACTACAACCGCATCCGCTTCCATATGAAGAGCAACTCGCCCTTCGATGACATCACCCCCCATGGTGACCCCATCGACCTGTACCACCCAGCCAAGGGCGAGTTCATCAGCAACAGCCCCTACCGCGATCAGTTCAAGACCACCACCAGGCAGATGTCGGTCTTCGCCGAAAACCGCCTGCAGCTCAGCGAGCGCTGGTCCCTGGTGACCGGTATGCGCCGTGACTATGCGCATATCGATCGCGATGACTTGAAGGACGGCAGCCAGAGCGACAAGACCCTGACCGGCAACAACTGGAAGGCCGGCCTGGTGTTCGCCGTCACCCCGGACACCTCCCTCTATGGCCAGTACTCCACCAGCACCGATGGTGTCGGCGGATTGATTTCCCTGAGTCCGGATCAGCAGCAATTCGACCTGTCCACCGCCAAGCAGACCGAGGTTGGTCTGAAGCAGGCATTCTGGGACCAGCGCGGCGAATGGACCCTGGCGGCCTACCACATCGTCAAGAAGAAGCTGCTGATAGATGTGCCTCAAGTTCCCGGGGTTGCGCCCCGCAAGGATCAAGTAGGCCAGCAATCCTCCAATGGCCTGGAGGCCAGCCTGGACCTGCAACTGCCCCATGCCTGGCAACTGCAGGCCAACGCCGCCATCGTTCGTGCCCAGTACGATGACTTCACTCAGATTGTGGATAACCAGACAGTCTCCCGCGATGGCAAGCGCCCGGTGGACGTGCCACGGCGCACCGCCAACCTGTGGCTGAGCAAGGCCATCAACGACGACCTGCAGGCCGGCGCCGGGGTGCGCTACGTGGATGCGCGCTACGCCGACATGGCCAACCGCAACCAGCTGCCCAGCTACACCGTGGTGGACGCCAACATCTCGTGGCAAGCCTTGCGCAATACCACCCTGGGCCTGCAATTGAACAATCTGTTCGACCGCCAGTACGCCCAAAGCCAATACAATGACGGCCAGCAATGGATACTCGGCGAGCCGCGCTCGTTCTTCGTCACCGCCGACTATCGCTTCTGAACCCTTGCCGGACCACCGGCAACCACACGGACAAGGCATGACCTCGCTGAACCTCCTCGACCTGGCCTGGAGCCCCCTGGGCCAGGGCCACTGCCACCACCAGTTCCAACTGCGTGAGGCCAACCTGCACGTGCAGGCCGGGGAGTTCGTCGGCCTGATCGGGCCCAATGGCAGCGGCAAGACCAGCCTGCTGCGCTGTGCCTATCGCTTCAGCAAGCCGCAGCAGGGCGAGGTGCAACTGGCCCACCAGAGTGTCTGGAAGCAGTCGCCACGCTGGTGCGCACAACGCATCGCCGTGGTGCTCCAGGAGTTTCCCGATGCCTTCGGCCTCACCGTGCAGGAAGTGGTCGCCATGGGCCGCACCCCGCACAAGGGCCTGTTCGACGGCGACACCCGGCACGACCATGCCATCGCCCGCGAGGCCCTGGAATCCGTAGGCCTGCTGGGCTTCGAGGAGCATGCCTTCGCGACCCTGTCGGGCGGGGAAAAACAACGGGTGATCCTGGCCCGGGCCCTGGCCCAGCAACCGCAGTTGCTGATTCTCGACGAGCCGACCAACCACCTCGACCCGCGCTACCAGCTGGAACTGCTGCAACGGGTCAAGCGCCTGGGCATCGGCACCCTGGCCAGCATCCACGACCTGAACCTGGCCGCGGCCTTCTGCGACCGGTTGTACGTCCTCGACCATGGACGCATCGTCGCCAGCGGCACTCCCGGCGAAGTGCTCACCGTCGAGTTGCTGCGCAACGTCTTCGGCGTCGAGGCGCTGATCGATGCCCACCCCCTGTCCGGCTACCCACGAATCACCTGGATCACCCAACCATGACCTTGCGCTCCCTGCTTCGCTCCGGCCTGCTCCTGGCCCTGTCACTGGGGGCCGCCCAGGCCTTCGCCGAGGCCACCCGCTACTCATTGACCATCACCAGCTGCAACCGCGAAGTGACCTTCAAGCAAGCGCCCAGGCATGCCCTGAGCCACGACATCAACATGACCCAGATGATGCTCGCCCTGGGGCTCAAATCGCGCATGGTGGGCTACAGCGGAGTCAGTGGCTGGAAGGCCGTGACCCCACAGATGAGTGTCCTGCTGGACGGCCTGCCGGAGCTGGCGGCCAAGTACCCGTCGGTGGAGACCCTGCTCAATGCCAACGTCGACTTCCTGTTCGCCGGCTGGGACTACGGCATGCGCGTGGGCGGCGACCTGACCCCGCAGACCCTGGCGCCCCTGGGCATCAATGTCTATGAGTTGACCGAGTCCTGCGCGTTCGTGATGAAGCGTCCGGCCGCCAGCCTCGACGACACCTACAACGACCTGCGCAACCTCGGCCGGATCTTCGACGTGCAGGATCGCGCCAATGCGCTGATCGCCCAGATGCAGGAGCAGGTGGCCCAGGTGCAACAGGACCTGCCCGCGGAAAAACCCCGGGTACTCCTCTACGACAGCGGCGAAGACCGGGCCATGACCTCCGGCCGCCTGGGCATGCCCCAGGCGCTGATCGACGCCGCCGGCGGGCGCAACATCCTCGACGACGTCGAGGCCAGCTGGACCCGGGTCAACTGGGAGACCGTGGTGGAGCGCAATCCGCAAGTGATCGTCATCGTCGACTACAGCGAAGTCACCGCCGAGCAGAAGCAGCGGTTCCTGCTGGACAACCCGGCGCTGCAAGGCGTCGACGCCATCAAGAACCAGCGCTTCATCGTCATCCCCTATGTGCAGGCCACCCCGGGCATCGACAACGTGCTGGCGGTGGAAACCCTGGCCAAGGGTTTCCACGGCGAATGACTACACGTCGCTACAGCTGGCTGCTCTTGACCCTCGCCGGCCTGCTCCTGGTCTCTTGCGTGCTGTCCCTGGGCTTCGGCCCGGCGCGGGTGCCAGTGGACGTGGTGGGCCGCATCCTGCTGCACAAGACCCTGGGCCTGGGCGAGGTGGACTGGAGTCCCGGCCAGGAACATATCGTCTGGCTGATCCGCGTACCGCGCATGCTCCTGGGAGCGCTGGTGGGCGCCGGGCTGGCGTTGATCGGCGCGGTGCTGCAAGCGGTGACCCGCAACCCGCTGGCCGACCCGCACCTGCTGGGCGTCACCTCCGGCGCCACCCTGGGCGCGGTGATCGTGGTCCTGCACGTGGGGCAGGTCATCGGCCTGCTGACCCTGCCCCTGGCCGCCTTCATCGGCGCCGTGGCGAGCATGATCCTGGTGCTGGGCATCGCCGCCCGCAGCGGTCGCCTGGACAGCGACCGCCTGCTGCTATGCGGGGTGGCGGTGTCGTTCGTGATGATGGCGGTGGCCAACCTGCTGCTGTTCATGGGCGACCACCGGGCCAGCTCGGCGGTGATGTTCTGGATGCTCGGCGGCCTGGGCCTGGCGCGCTGGGAGCTGCTGGCGATTCCCGCGATCAGCGTGCTCCTCGGGTTGCTGTTGCTGCTGGGCATGGCCCGGCCATTGAACGCCCTGATGGCCGGCGAGCAGACCGCCGTGACCCTGGGCCTGAACGCGCGCAACGTGCGCCTGAAGGTATTCCTGATCGCCTCGCTGATGACCGGCGTGCTGGTGTCCATCAGCGGCTCCATCGGCTTCGTCGGGCTGATGGTGCCGCACATCGCCCGGCGCCTGGTGGGTGCCGAACACCGTCGATTGCTGCCGGCCTGCGTGCTGCTGGGCAGCCTGTTCCTGGTGTGGGTGGACGTTGCCGCGCGAACCCTGATCGCCCCCGAGGACCTGCCCATCGGCGTGGCCACCGCGGCCATCGGCGGCTTGTTCTTCATCGGCCTGATGCGCCGGCGCTGAGCCCAATATCTGGAGGCAGGAACCGGCTTGCCGGTGCCTGCACAAACCAGCCGCATCACTGGCAGCGATGCATTAAGATCTCGCCCTTCGGTCTCTCAGGATGAGTCTCATGCTTAAAACTGCGCTCCTGGCCTTGCTGCTTGGCACCTCCCTTGGCGCCGTGGCCGGCACCTCCGTCGATGTCTCGAAAATCTACGGCAACATCCAGTTCGTCAACAGCTTCCCCGACTACAAGGTCAAGGTGGTGAACTCCTTTCCCGATTTGAACGTGAAGCAGGTCAACGCCTTTGCCGACGCGCCGGGCAAGTGGAAGGTCGTCGACAGTTTTCCCGATTACAAGATCCAGATCGTCGACTCCTTTCCTGATTTCACCATCAAATATGTCGACTCCTTCCCCGGCGTAAATTAAGGCTCTGCGCCGCTCGCCGCTGCCGCCCAGCGGCAGCACCACAATGAAGCACCCGCGCGCACCAGCCCTTGCCCAAGCCTCGTCTTGGGGCATCACCGCCCCTACTCTTGCTGTTAAAGCAACGTTTCCATGCCTTGGCCAACCCGGCACACCCCTTGCAAAACACCCTTCACTCGTTCGCATCTACCTCTTAAAAATCCAAGAGTTCACGGAGATCGCACAATGAAGCGTCGTAGCTTGCTTAAGGCTTTCACCCTCTCGACCGCTCTTGCCACCCTGGGCCTGACCTGGACCGCCCAGGCCGCCGAGACCATCAAGGTGGGCATCCTGCATTCGCTGTCGGGCACCATGGCGATCTCCGAGACCTCGCTCAAGGACATGGCCCTGATGACCATCGACGAGATCAACGCCAAGGGCGGAGTCAACGGCAAGCAACTGGAGGCGGTGGTGGTGGACCCGGCCTCCAATTGGCCGCTGTTCGCCGAGAAGGGCCGGCAGTTGCTGAGCCAGGACAAGGTCGCGGTGGTGTTCGGCTGCTGGACCTCGGTCTCGCGCAAATCGGTGCTGCCGGTGTTCGAGGAGCTCAACGGCCTGTTGTTCTACCCGGTGCAATACGAGGGCGAGGAAATGTCGCCCAACGTGTTCTACACCGGCGCGGCGCCGAACCAGCAGGCGATCCCGGCGGTGGAATACCTGATGAGCGAAGACGGCGGCAGCGCCAAGCGCTTCTTCCTGCTGGGCACCGACTACGTCTACCCACGCACCACCAACAAGATCCTGCGTTCGTTCCTGCACGCCAAGGGCGTGGCCGACAAGGACATCGAGGAGGTCTACACCCCGTTCGGCCACAGCGACTACCAGACCATCGTCGCCAGCATCAAGAAGTTCGCCGCCGGCGGCAAGACTGCGGTGATCTCCACGGTCAACGGCGACTCCAACGTGCCCTTCTACAAGGAGTTGGCCAACCAGGGCCTGAAGGCCACCGAGGTGCCGGTGGTGGCCTTCTCCGTGGGCGAGGAAGAACTGCGCGGCATCGACACCAGGCCACTGGTGGGCAACCTCGCCGCCTGGAACTACTTCGAGTCGGTGGATAAGCCGGTGAACCAGAAATTCGTCGCCGCCTGGAAGGCCTACGCCAAGGCCAAGAACCTGCCGGGGGCCGACAAGGCGGTGACCAACGACCCGATGGAAGCCACCTACGTGGGCATCCACATGTGGGCCCAGGCCGTGGAGAAGGCCAAGTCCACCGATGTCGACAAGGTCCGCGAGGCCCTGGCCGGTCAGACCTTCGCCGCGCCTTCGGGCTACACCCTGACCATGGACCCGAGCAACCACCACCTGCACAAGCCGGTGATGATCGGCGAGATCCAGCCCGACGGTCAGTTCAACGTGGTCTGGCAGACCGCAGGCCCGGTCCGCGCCCAGCCCTGGAGCCCCTACATCCCGGGCAACGACAAGAAGCCGGACTACGCGGTGAAGAGCAACTGAGCAGCGTATCCATTCCTCTGTAGGAGCGAGCGGGCGGCGATCCGACTTGCCCGCGATAGCGGTGTACCAGACCCAGCGCTATCGCGGGCAAGGACTAGGCGCCCCTGCCCCTACAAGGTTCCCTGTTGTATCCAAGGACGTGACCATGTCGCTTTATCGCCTGCTTATGGCCTGCCTCCTGCTGTTGCCGATCGCCGCCCATGCCGGTGACGCCGAAGACTTTGTCGCGGCCAATTCCAACCAGCAAGCGCAACTGCTGGAAGCCTGGGCCGCCCAGCCCGATCCGGCGCGCCTCGCCTTGCTCGCCAGCCTGCAGCAAGGCCAACTGACGCTGGATGGCCAGGCCAAGCCCCTGCGCTTGAACAACCGCTTGCGCGGCTTGATCGACACCGCCCTGGCCAGCCACCAACTGCTGGCCCCTGACCCCGGCGCCCGCCTGGACGGCGCCCGGCAACTGCAAAAGAGCGCCAAACCGGCGCAGTTGAAGTTCCTCGACACACGGCTGGCCGCCGAGCAGGACCCAGGCGTGCACGACGCCCTGAGCCTGGCCCTGGCCAACCTGCAACTGGTGGACAGCGACCCGTCCGTACGCCTGGCCGCGGTACGCCTGCTGGGCGAGAGCGGCGAGCCACTGGCCCGTACCCGTCTCGAAGGCCTGCTGGAAGCGGGGGCGGAGAGCGACGCCGGCGTGCGCACCGCCGCGCAAACCAGCCTGGCCCAGGTCAAGCGCAAGCTGCTGGTGGGCGAGGTGCTCGGCCAGGCCTTCAGCGGCCTGTCCCTGGGTTCGATCCTGCTGCTGGCGGCCCTGGGCCTGGCGATCACCTTCGGCCTCCTGGGGGTGATCAACATGGCCCACGGCGAGATGCTGATGCTCGGCGCCTACGCCACCTACGTGGTGCAATCGCTGTTGCAGCGCTACCTGCCCCAGGCCATGGAGTACTACCCATTGCTGGCCCTGCCGGTGGCATTCCTGGTCACCGCCAGCATCGGCATGGCCCTGGAGCGCACCGTGATCCGCCATCTCTATGGCCGCCCGCTGGAGACCCTGCTGGCGACCTGGGGCATCAGCCTGATCCTGATCCAGTTGGTGCGCCTGCTGTTTGGCGCGCAGAACGTCGAAGTCGCGAACCCGGCCTGGCTCTCCGGCGGTATCCAGGTACTGCCCAACCTGGTGCTGCCCTACAACCGCCTGGCAATCATCGGTTTCGCCCTGGCCGTGGTGCTGCTGACCTGGCTGCTGCTGAACCGGACCCGGCTGGGGCTGAACGTGCGCGCGGTGACCCAGAACCGCAACATGGCCGCCTGCTGCGGGGTGCCCACCGGCCGGGTGGACATGCTCGCCTTCGGCCTGGGCTCGGGCATCGCCGGCCTGGGTGGCGTGGCCCTGAGCCAGATCGGCAACGTCGGCCCGGAGTTGGGCCAGGGCTACATCATCGACTCGTTCCTGGTGGTGGTGGCAGGCGGCGTCGGGCAGCTGGCCGGCAGCATCCTGGCGGCCTTCGGCCTGGGGATCGCCAACAAGATCCTCGAGCCGGCGATCGGCGCCGTGCTGGGCAAGATCCTGATCCTGGGGTTGATCATCCTGTTCATCCAGAAACGCCCACAAGGACTCTTCGCCCTGAAAGGCCGGGTGGTCGACTAGCCGGCAGATGCTCACGCCCATTGACGAACGAGCCGTCGCCTCGCTGGCGGCGGCCCCGAGAAGGAACACCAATATGTTTGCCCGCAGCCCGCTCGAAACCGCCCGTACCGCCATCGCGGCAGCCGCCCGGTGCACTGCACCCTTCGTCGCGAGCACACTGCGATGAACCAGCCACTGCTCATCACCGCCAGCCAGAAGGCCGGGCCCAGGGTCATCATCAGCGTCGGCGCCCTGCTGCTCCTGGTGCTGCTGGCCCTGCCACTGCTGGCGCTGTTGCCGGCGGACAATCCACTGCACGTCTCGGCCTATACCCTGACCCTGGTGGGCAAGATCCTCTGCTACGCCGTGGTCGCCCTGGCCCTGGACCTGGTCTGGGGTTATGCCGGCCTGCTGTCGCTGGGGCATGGCTTGTTCTTCGCCCTGGGGGGCTACGCCATGGGCATGTACCTGATGCGCCAGGCCGCGGGCGACGGCCTGCCAGCGTTCATGACGTTCTTGTCGTGGAGCGAGTTGCCCTGGTACTGGGCCGGCACCGAGCACTTCCTCTGGGCCTTGTGCCTGGTGGTGCTGGCGCCGGGGCTCTTGGCCCTGGCGTTCGGTTTCTTCGCCTTTCGCTCGCGAATCAAGGGCGTGTATTTCTCGATCATGACCCAGGCCCTGACCTTCGCCGCGATGCTGCTGTTCTTTCGCAACGAGACCGGTTTTGGTGGCAACAACGGCTTTACCAATTTCCGCAGCATCCTGGGCTTCGGCATCACCGAGCCCGGCACCCGGGCGGCGTTGTTCCTGGCCACGCTGGCGTTGCTGGTGGCCAGCCTGTACCTGGGCTGGCGCCTGTCGCGAAGCAAGTTCGGCCGAGTATTGACTGCGCTGCGCGATGCCGAGAACCGCCTGATGTTCTGCGGCTACGACCCTCGCGGCTTCAAGCTCTTCGTCTGGGTCCTGAGCGCGGTGCTGTGCGGCCTGGCCGGGGCCCTGTACGTGCCCCAGGTGGGCATCATCAACCCCGGCGAAATGTCCCCGACCAACTCCATCGAGGCCGCTGTCTGGGTCGCCCTGGGCGGACGCGGCACGCTGGTCGGTCCGCTGCTCGGCGCCGGCCTGGTCAATGGCATGAAGAGCTGGTTCACCGTGGCCTTCCCGGAATACTGGCTGTTCTTCCTGGGCGCGCTGTTCATCGTGGTGACCCTGTACCTGCCCAAGGGTGTGATCGGCCTGTTCAAGCACAGGGGTGAATCATGAGAATCACGGCAACGGTGGACTACATGCTCGAACCCATTCTCGACAGCGCCCAGGATGCCGGCAGCGGCCGCGATGCCATCGGCCTCGGCCAAGCCGCGGGCAAGGGCCTGGACACCCGCCATGGCACCATCCTGACCCTGGAGGACATCAGCGTCAGCTTCGATGGCTTCAAGGCCCTCAACGACCTGAACCTGTATATCGGCGTCGGCGAGCTGCGCTGCATCATCGGCCCCAACGGCGCCGGCAAGACCACCCTGATGGACGTGATCACCGGCAAGACCCGCCCCACCCGGGGCAAGGCCTGGTTCGGCGAGACCCTGGACCTGACCCGCTTGAGCGAGGTGCAGATCGCCCAGGCCGGAATCGGCCGCAAATTCCAGAAGCCCACGGTGTTCGAGGCCCTGAGCGTGTTCGAGAACCTGGAACTGGCCTACCGCACCGACAAGTCGGTATGGGCCTGCCTCGGCGCGCGCCTGGGCAGCGAACAGCAGGATCGCATCGCCCAGGTGCTGGACACCATTCGCCTGGCCAGCTCGGCTCGGCGCCCGGCCGGCTTGCTGTCCCACGGCCAGAAGCAGTTCCTGGAGATCGGCATGTTGCTGGTGCAGGAGCCTCGACTGCTGTTGCTCGACGAACCGGTGGCGGGCATGACCGACGCCGAGACCGAGTTCACCGCCGAGCTGTTCAAGGGCCTGGCCGGCCAGCACTCGCTGATGGTGGTGGAGCACGACATGGGCTTCGTCGGCGCGATCGCCGACCACGTCACCGTGCTGCACCAAGGCAGCGTGCTGGCCGAGGGCTCCCTGGAGCAGGTGCAGGAAAACGAGCGGGTGATCGAGGTCTACCTCGGGAGATAGGCGCAAAAGCAAGCTTCAAGCAAGAAGCCAAAGCCAAAGCCAAAGCCAAAGCCAAAGCCAAAGCCAAAGCCAAAGCCAAAGCCAAAGCCAAAACGTACACCGTCCCGCTCTTACTTGCAGCTTGCAGCTAACCGCTTGCATCTGCCGTTTTGCTACTGCCCGGAGGGCTTCCATGCTGCAAGTCGACAAGCTTCACCAGTACTACGGCGGTAGCCACATCCTGCGCGGGCTGAGCTTCGAGGCCAGGGTCGGCGAAGTCACTTGCCTGCTCGGGCGCAACGGGGTGGGCAAGACCACCTTGCTCAAATGCCTGATGGGCCTGCTGCCGGCCAGGGACGGTGCGGTTACCTGGGAAGGCCGGACCATCACCGGCGACAAGCCGCACCAGCGGGTCCATGCCGGCATCGCCTACGTGCCCCAGGGGCGGGAGATCTTCGCCCGCCTGAGTGTGGAGGAGAACCTGCTGATGGGGCTTTCACGCTTCGCGGCGCATGAAGCCCGGGAGGTGCCGGCCTTCATCTACGAACTGTTCCCGGTGCTGCAGCAGATGAAGCAACGCCGGGGCGGCGATCTTTCCGGCGGCCAGCAGCAACAACTGGCCATCGGCCGGGCGCTGGCCAGTCGCCCGCGCTTGCTGATCCTCGATGAACCCACCG
Source organism: Pseudomonas sp. FW507-12TSA (assembly GCF_058781435.1). Taxonomy (NCBI): domain Bacteria; kingdom Pseudomonadati; phylum Pseudomonadota; class Gammaproteobacteria; order Pseudomonadales; family Pseudomonadaceae; genus Pseudomonas; species Pseudomonas sp. FW507-12TSA. The sequence continues at coordinate 17,668 of NZ_JBYSWT010000025.1, read as the reverse complement.
AAGGCATCCAGCCCTCGGTGATCAAGGAGATCGGCGCGGTGATCCGCCAACTGGCGGCCCGGGGCGACATGGCGATCCTGCTGGTGGAGCAGTTCTATGATTTTGCCGCCGAACTGGCGGACCACTACCTGGTGATGTCCCGCGGGGAAATCATCCAGCAGGGCCGGGGTGAAAATATGCAGGCCGACGGTGTACGCGGCCTGGTTACGATCTAATCTGTAGCCTCCTAACAATATCGATTGCCCATGAACTCACCTGCCGCCCACGCCCTGTTCACCCCCAGCTGGCACGCCGAGCTGGAGCTGGCCTATGCCTGTACCGGCAACGCCACGCGCCCGGTGCTGCGCCGCCACCAGGGCCCGCTGCGGGTGCAGAAGCACCTGTATGCCGAAGGCCCGCAGGTCTGCCAGCACATCATCGTCCACCCTCCGGGAGGCATTGCCGGTGGCGACCGCCTGGCCATCCGCGCCCGGGTCGATAGCGGCGCCTGGGCCCAGTTGACCAGCCCCGGGGCGGCCAAGTGGTACCGCGCCGCCAGCCCCGCCAGCCAGCTCCTGGAACTTGCGGTGGCGCCAGGAGCGACCCTGGAATGGCTGCCCCAGGAAACCATAGTCTTCAGCGCCGCCCAGGCCGAACTGACGACCCGCATCGAACTGCATGGCGATGCCCGGTTGTGCTACTGGGACATCGTCGCCCTCGGACGCCCGGCCAGTGGCGAGCGCTTCGCCCAAGGGCACTTCCAGGCCCACCTGGATATTCGTCGCGATGGCCGGCCGCTGTGGCATGAGCGCCAGCGCATCAGCGGCGGCGACGGCTTGCTCGACTCCCCGGTCGGCCTCGACGGCCAGCCGGTGTTCGCTACCTTGCTGGTCACCGGCGAGATCGATGCCCAACTGCTGGAACGTTGCCGCGCGCTGGAGCACCCGGTACGCGGCGACCTGAGCCAGTTGCCGGGCCTGTTGCTGGCGCGCTGCCTGGCCAGCGAAGCCTTGCAGGCCCGGGCCTGGCTGATGGACCTGTGGTGCTTGTTGCGCCCGGCACTGCTGGGACGCGCTGCCGTACCACCAAGGATCTGGAACACATGAACCGCCCCTTTTCCTTCAACTGCCCGACCACGGACCGACCACGATGGACCTGACCCCACGCGAAAAAGACAAGCTGCTGATCTTCACCGCCGGCCTGGTAGCCGAACGACGCCTGGCCCGTGGCCTCAAGCTGAACTACCCGGAGGCCATGGCCTACCTCTGCGCGGCTCTGCTCGAAGGCGCCCGTGATGGCCAGAGCGTGGCCGAGCTGATGCACTACGGCACCACCCTGCTCAGCCGCGAGCAGGTGATGGAGGGTATTGCGGAAATGATTCCGGAGGTCCAGGTAGAAGCCACCTTCGTCGATGGGACCAAGCTGGTCACCGTCCACCAGCCCATCGCCTGAGGAGCGCCCATGACGTATCAGATCCGTGACGCGGTGCACGCCGACTTGCCGGCGATCCGCGATATCTACAACGACGCCGTGCTCAATACCACCGCGATCTGGAACGAGACCCCGGTGGACCTGGATAACCGCCTGGCCTGGTTCAGCGCCCGCCAGGCCCAGGGTTATCCGGTGCTGGTGGTGGTCGACAGCGCAGGGCAGGTACTGGGCTACGCTTCGTTCGGTGACTGGCGGCCCTTCGATGGGTTTCGCCACAGCGTCGAGCATTCGGTCTACGTGCGCAGCGACCAGCGCGGCAACGGCCTGGGCCCAAAGTTGATGGAGGTGCTGCTCGAACGCGCCCGCGCCTGCCACAAGCACGTGGTGGTGGCCGCCATCGAAAGCGGCAATGGCGCCTCGATCCGCCTGCATGAACGCCTGGGCTTCATCACCACCGGACAGATGCCCCAGGTGGGCACCAAGTTCGGACGCTGGCTGGACCTGACCTTCATGCAACTGATCCTCAACCCCGGGGCACAACCACCCGCCCCTCACAAGGAGTGACACTTCGATGAACGCCGGCCAACTGCGACGGGTCCATGGAGAAAGCTTTGCCCACTACCGCCAGGGCTTGATCGAACTGCTGTTCGACTCGGTCCACCATGGCGCGTCCATCGGCTTCATGGCCGACCTCGACGACAGCCAGGCCCAGGCCTATGTCGCCGACGTGCAGGCTGGTGTCGAGAACGGCAGCCTGCTGCTATGGGTGGTGGTCGATGAGGAAAAGGTCCTGGCCAGCGTGCAACTGGCGCTGTGCATGAAGGCCAACGGGCGCAACCGGGCCGAAGTGCAGAAGCTCCAGGTCCTGCATGGCGCCCGGCGCCGGGGCCTGGGCCAGCAGTTGATGAACGTCCTGGAACAGGCCGCGCGCCATCTCAAGCGTGGCCTGCTGTACCTGGACACCGAGGCCGGTTCGCCCGCCGAGGAGTTCTACCGGGCCCAGGGTTATACCCGGGTGGGCGAGCTGCCCAATTACTGCCAGGGCCCGGACGGCCGCCACAGCCCGACCGCCATCTACTTCAAGACCCTGGAGCAACCCCTGTGATCCCTGGCCAGTACCAGATCCTGCCCGGCGACATCGAACTCAACGCCGGGCGCCGCATCCTGGCGCTGAATGTGGCCAACAGCGGCGACCGGCCGATCCAGGTCGGCTCCCACTATCACTTCTTCGAAACCAACGACGCTCTGGTCTTCGACCGTGCCGCCAGCCGCGGCATGCGCCTGAACATCGCCGCCGGCACCGCGGTGCGCTTCGAACCGGGGCAGACCCGGGAAGTCGAGCTTGTCGATCTGGCTGGGTTGCGGCGAATTTACGGGTTCGCGGGACGAATCATGGGCGATCTTTAAAGATCAGCTTCAAGCTGCGAGCCACAAGCTGCAAGAAAGAGCAGTGCGGTGGCTCTGGGCGGCTTTCTTTTACTTGTAGCTTGCAGCTTATGGCTTGCAGCTCTGTTCCGAGGAACGAGGAATGCGCATTTCCCGCGAGGCTTATGCCGACATGTTCGGTCCCACGGTGGGCGACAAGGTCCGACTGGCCGATACCGAGCTGTGGATCGAGGTAGAGAAGGACTTCACCACCTACGGTGAAGAGGTGAAGTTCGGCGGTGGCAAGGTGATCCGCGACGGCATGGGCCAGGGCCAGCTGCTGGCGGCCGAGGTGGTGGACACCCTGATCACCAATGCCCTGATCATCGATCACTGGGGCATCGTCAAGGCCGACGTCGGCTTGAAGGACGGGCGTATCGCCGCCATCGGCAAGGCCGGCAACCCGGATATCCAGCCCGACGTGACCATCGCCATCGGCGCCAGCACCGAGGTGATCGCCGGCGAAGGCATGTTGCTCACCGCTGGCGGTGTCGACACCCATATCCACTTCATCTGCCCACAGCAGATCGAAGAGGCGCTGATGAGCGGCGTCACCACCATGATCGGCGGCGGCACCGGGCCGGCCACCGGGACCAACGCCACCACTTGCACCCCGGGGCCCTGGCACATGGCGCGCATGCTCCAGGCCGCCGACGCCTTCCCCATGAACATCGGCTTCACCGGCAAGGGCAACGCCAGCCTGCCGGGGCCGCTGGTGGAGCAGGTACGGGCCGGGGCCATCGGCCTCAAGTTGCACGAAGACTGGGGCAGCACCCCGGCCAGCATCGACAACTGCCTGAGCGTGGCCGACGAATACGACGTGCAGGTGGCGATCCACACCGACACCCTGAACGAGTCGGGCTTCGTCGAGACCACCCTCGGTGCCTTCAAGGGCCGCACCATCCACACCTACCACACCGAAGGCGCCGGTGGCGGCCATGCGCCGGATATCATCAAGGCCTGCGGTTTTTCCAACGTGCTGCCCAGCTCCACCAACCCGACGCGGCCCTTCACCCGCAACACCATCGACGAACACCTGGACATGCTCATGGTCTGCCATCACCTGGACCCGAGCATCGCCGAGGACGTGGCCTTCGCCGAAAGCCGCATCCGCCGGGAAACCATCGCCGCCGAGGACATCCTCCATGACCTGGGGGCATTCTCGATGATCAGCTCCGACAGCCAGGCCATGGGCCGGGTCGGCGAGGTGGTGACCCGCACCTGGCAGACCGCCGACAAGATGCTGCGCCAGCGCGGGCCATTGCCGGGCGACGGGCCGGGCAACAGCAATTTCCGGGTCAAGCGCTACATCGCCAAGTACACCATCAACCCGGCCATCACCCACGGCATCAGCCATGAGGTAGGTTCCATCGAAGTGGGCAAGTGGGCCGACCTGGTGCTCTGGCGCCCGGCGTTCTTCGGGGTCAAGCCGAGCCTGATCCTCAAGGGCGGGGCCATCGCCGCGAGCCTGATGGGCGATGCCAACGCGTCGATCCCGACTCCCCAGCCGGTGCACTACCGACCGATGTTCGCCAGCTTCGCCGGCAGCCGCCATGCCACCAGCCTGACCTTCATCAGCCAGGCGGCGCTGGATGCCGGGGTGCCGGAGCAATTGGGCTTGAAGAAGCGCATCGCCGTGGCCAAGGGCTGTCGCAGCGTGCGCAAGGGCGACCTGATCCACAACGACTACCTGCCGCAGATCGAGGTCGACCCACAGACCTACCAGGTCAAGGCCGATGGCGTGCTGCTGTGGTGCGAACCGGCGGATGTACTGCCCATGGCCCAGCGCTACTTCCTGTTCTAGCCGCTGTCGAGCGCAGCGAGGCTGCGCACGGGCGCGCAGCGGTCGCAAAGGAGGATTCACGAGGATCGGAACTGTACGCAGCGCCCGCAATTGCGCCGAATCGACGAGGACTGCGTCCTGGGTCGCAGCTTCGCTGGCGCTCGGCAGCGGCTACAACATTCGGCAGATACAGCCGTGGGGCCGGTCAATCCACCAGCAGGCGACCCAGGCGTTGCCTGAGCATGCGGTTTTCGGCGCGCAGTTGCTGCACCTCTTCGAGCAGGTCCAGCGCCAGGGCGACGCCTTCCCATTCCAGGTCCAGTTCGCGGTGCAACTTCGCCGCGCGCTTGGCCAGGGACAATTCATGATCGTTGAATCGCCACTCCTTGGGCGCGCGGCCCTGAGGTTCGAGGATGCCGTGCTCGACGATTTCGATCACGTAGGCCGCCGACAGGTCGGCCACTTCACAGAATTCTTCCATGTCCAGCTGAACGATCAGGGTGCTCATGATCAGCGCCTCCTAGTGTCGAATCAGAATTGTTCCCGTGGGTCGAACGCCGCCTTCTTCGCCAGCTCCTGCCACAAGGCCCTGGCCTCGTCGCTGGTGTGCTTGGGCATCACCGCCTTGAGCTGCACGAACAGGTAGCCGCGTTGGCCGGCCTTGTTCAGCAGGCCGTGGCCCTTGGCACGCATGCGCTGGCCGTTCTGGCTGCCGGCAGGCACCTTGAGGTTGATCTTGCCGGTCAGGGTCGGCACCGCGACCTCGGTACCCAGCGCCAGCTCCCAGGGTGCCAGCGGCAGGGTGATGATCAGGTTCTCGCCCTCGACATCGAACTTCGGATGGGGCGCGAAACGAATGGTCAGGTACAGGTCGCCATTGGCCCCGCCACCGACGCCCGGAGCACCCTGGCCCTTGAGGCGGATACGCTCGCCATCGGTGACCCCGGCCGGGATCTTCACGTTCAGGCTCTTGCTGGTGTTGCTCACATGCTGGCCGGACGCATTGTATTGCGGCACCTGGAAACTGATCTTCTTGGACTCGGTCGACAGGGTTTCTTCGAGAAAGATCGGCAGTTCCATTTCCACATCCTGTCCGCGACGGCCGCTGCTGCGACGCTGTTCCGGGCCGCCGAATCCTGGCCCCCGGTTACCAAAGATCGAACTGAAGAAGTCCGAGAAATCCCCACCGCCACCGCCGCCGAAGCCACCACGGCTCTGCCAGCCCGGTGGCCCCTGGAACGGCTGGCCATGCTGGCCGTACTTGCGCAGGTCGTCGTACTCGGCGCGCTTGTCGGCGCTCTTGAGCGCCTCGTAGGCTTCCGAGGCGTCCTTGAACTTGGCCTCGGCATCCTTTTCCTTACTGACGTCGGGGTGGTACTTGCGCGCCAGCTTGCGATAGGCGGCCTTGATCGCCTTGTCGTCCGCTGTCGGCTCCACGCCGAGAATCTTGTAATAGTCTTTGAAGTCCATCGAGGGAATCACCATCCGTTATCGAAGTCGCGCGGCGTGCAGCACAGCTGGACCGGTCTGGCAGCATGAGAATCGACCCGTCTCGATTCTCTGACTGAACGGCGCATCAGAAGTTTATCGGCAGCCGCCGGCGGATCTTGCGATCTCTTGTGGCTACCAGGCTCATGCCTGCAAGTTTGGGGGTCAAGGATAGTCTTTCAAGACGAAGCCAGTGACGAATTAGCAGATATCCGGCCTTTGCAACGGCGGGCGACTGGCGTACGCTGCGCGGCCGTTTTTTTGACCGGAACTGGAAAGACATGAACAACGCCTCCCCGGCCCGCGGCTGCGGCATCGACTTCGGCACCTCCAACTCCACCGTCGGCTGGTTGCGCCCCGGGCAAGAGACGCTGATCGCCCTGGAGGACGACAAGATCACCCTGCCGTCGGTGGTGTTCTTCAATATCGAGGAGCGTCGTCCGGTCTATGGCCGCCTGGCCCTGCACGAGTACCTGGAAGGCTACGAAGGCCGCCTGATGCGCTCGCTGAAAAGCCTGCTGGGCTCCAAGCTGATCAAGCACGACACCAGCGTGCTGGGCACGGCCATGCCGTTCAAGGATCTCCTGGGACTGTTCATCGGCCAGCTCAAGAGCCGCGCCGAAGCCACCGCCGGTCGGGAATTCACCGAAGTGGTGCTTGGTCGCCCGGTGTTCTTCGTCGATGACGATGCCGCCGCCGACCAGGAAGCCGAAGACACCCTGGTGGAAGTGGCGCGCAAGGTCGGCTTCAAGGACGTGTCCTTCCAGTACGAACCCATTGCCGCGGCCTTCGACTACGAGTCCAGCATCGAGCGCGAGGAGCTGGTGCTGATCGTCGACATCGGCGGTGGTACCTCGGACTTCTCCCTGGTGCGCCTGTCCCCCGAGCGCCGTGGCGTCGACAACCGCCACGACGACATCCTCGCCACCGGCGGCGTGCATGTGGGTGGTACCGACTTCGACAAGCAACTGTCCCTGGCCGGGGTGATGCCGTTGTTCGGTTATGGCAGCCGGATGAAAAGCGGCGCCTACATGCCCACCAGCCACCACATGAACCTGGCGACCTGGCACACCATCAACTCGGTGTATTCGCAGAAGTCCCAGCTGGCCCTGGGCAGCATGCGCTACGACATCGAGGACACTGGCGGCATCGACCGGCTGTTCAAGCTGATCGAGCAACGTGCCGGCCACTGGCTGGCCATGGAAGTGGAAGAAACCAAGATCCAGCTGACCCACGCCGACCAACGCCTGGTGCCCCTGGACCGCATCGAGCGCGACCTGAGCGTCGACCTCACCCGGGCCCTGTTCGAGTCGTCCATCGACAACCTGCTGGAGCGCATCCGTGCCAGCGTCACCCAACTGCTCGGCGATGCCAATGTCAGCGTGGACCAGGTCGACACGGTGTTCTTCACCGGTGGTTCCAGCGGCATTCCAGCCCTGCGCCAGAGCGTGGCGGCCATGCTGCCCAATGCCCGGCACGTGGAAGGCAACATCTTCGGCAGCATCGGCAGCGGCCTGGCCATCGAGGCCAAGAAGCGCTACGGATAAAAACAGCGGCAAGCTTCAAGCGGCAAGCCACAAGTAAGAGCAAGAGCAAGAGCGCAGTCGGCTTTAGCTTGCAACTTGCGGCTGCCGTCCTAAACCAGGCCCGCCTGCTTCAATTCGCTTTTCAGGTAGGCGTAGTAGATCGGTCCTGCCACCACCCCCGGCAGGCCGAACGCCGCTTCGAACACCAGCATCGCCAGCAGCAGCTCCCAGGACTTGGCGCTGATCTGCCCACCGACGATCCGTGCATTGAGGAAGTATTCCAGCTTGTGGATCACGATCAGGTAGCCCAGGGCCGCCACCGCCACCCAGATCGACAGTGACAGGCCGACGATGGTGATCAGGGTGTTGGAGATCAGGTTACCGATCACCGGCAGCAGCCCCAGCAGGAAGGTCAGCACGATCAGGGTCTTGGTCAGCGGCAGCTTGACCCCGAACATCGGCAGCACCAGGGCCAGGAAGATCCCGGTGAAGAAGGTGTTGAGCAGGGAAATCTTGATCTGCGCGAAGACGATGTTGCGAAACGCCTGGACCAGCAGGTGCAGGCGGTCGAACAGGGCCGCCGCCAGGGGCTTGCGCTTGGTCAGGTCGGGAATGCGCTGCAAGGCGATGATCGCCCCCAGCACCATGCCGATCAGTAGCGTCACGAACATGTGCGCCGCGTCCTTGCCCACCAGTTGCAGCTCGCTCAGGTGCTTGCTGGCCCAGGCGCCGATGGCCGCCTGGAACTCGGCAGCGCTGGCCGGCAGGTAGGAGTCGAGGAACGGCGGCAGCTGGCCCCGGGCCTTGTCCACCACCAGCATGAACTTGCCCAGCGAGGCGCCGGGGTTCTCCGCTTCATGCAACAGGAAACTGATGGCCCCGGCGAACAGCAGGGTCAGCAGGCTGACCACCAGGGTGCCGAGCAGGGCCACCGCCAGCCAGCGCGCGCGCCGGCCCTCGATCAGGCGCTGCAGTTGCGGGGTGAGCATGTTCACCAGTTCGAACACCAACAAGCCCGCCAGCAGGCTGGGCAGCAAGCGCAGCGGCAGGGCCAGCAGCAGGCCGCCAAAGATGATGATCCAACTGATGAACAACAGGTGACGCTGTGAAAACGTTGGCATACAGCCTCAAGACAGACAGCGGGAAAAGACCCGCAGTCTGCCAGCCTTCACCCCGCAGGAATAGTGCCGGACGCCCTGCGGGAGCCTGCTCGCAGCCTACCTGCGGACTGTGACAGCCGAGGTTCAGCCAGCCGTTGAAGACGCCCGGAGGGTCATTGGTAGCGGCTGATGAACGAGTACCTGAGGCCCGCCGCTTCGGCGCTGGCCTGCATCTGCCGGGACTGCTCTGGCTCACCGACGAAGAGCAGCCAGACGCCGGGAAAACGCTGCTCGCTCAGCGCCCCACCGACGATAGCCTGGTCCAGGGCCGGGCTGGCCCCGAAGATCACCACCCGGGCGCCGCCGCTGGCAGCAGCCTGGGCGAACAGCTCACGCACATTCATACGATCCTGCCCGCCTCCCGCCGCGATCGTCACACGATCGGCCAGCAGGCCGTGGCTGTTGATCCGGGTAACCAGTAACGAAGGCGGCTGGTCGGTGGCCTGGCCCTGCCGCGACATCAGGCCCGCTACTTCGGCCAGCACCGCTTCCTGGCTCTTTGGCGCCGGTTGCGAAGCACAACCACCCATTACCAGGAGCAACCCGGTGATCATCAAGTACTTATGCATGTTCATTTCCTTATGTCGTCAGATGGCGTCGGTGCCTTGAGATCAGGCAAGGGCACGTCGTAGCCGCAGTAGTGCAACTCGGTGAGGGTCAGGCGTTTATCCGGATAATCGCTGCCCCAGGGCAGTCCTTGGTCGTAGCGAGACTTCGCATGAGCGCAGATCTCCTGCAACTTGCGTTGCGATGCTGCCAGCACCGACTCCGGCAAGGGATTGATCTTCAAGCTGTGGAAAAATGGCAGGATAAAGGTCTGGTCCAGATCGTAACCCTTGGCGCCCAGAGGCATGCGCTGCCCGGCATGCACATAGAACGGTTGCTTGAGACCACTCTCGCCCTCCCAGCACCAGTACTTGACCTCATCCTCCTGCAGCCCTACCGCCTGGCCCTTCCACGAATCGTAGAATCGCAGGCACTGATATCCCCCGCGGGTGACCCAGTCCACCTGGTTGGGCTTGAACCCGCTCCCCGGTAATGCCAGCGCGGCCAGCTTGGCCTTGGCGAACACATCCTTGGGATACAGCAGGCCATCACCCTTGCCACTTAGGAAGCTGTCGACTCCCATGTAAAGCGACCCCGCCGTGACCTGGACATTCCCATAGACGAATGTGCCCGAGGTCCCGACGGACAGCGCATCATCGCCTTTGCGGTAAGTAAAACCGCTACTGAGCGTTCCACACTCCGCATGCCGCAAAGGCTCCGGCAGATCGAAGGAGTAACGCTGGGTCAGGGTGACGCGCTTCGCCCCTTCGGTACACAACATCCGCGAATCGAGGCGCTGGTTCTCGTAGACCAGGGACGGCTTGCCGCAACCACTCAACAGCAGCATCGACAAGCAGGCCCCCAGTATTTTGTTCAAACTCATAGGTTGTTGGTCTTGTTCGCAGGATCCGGGATGCGCCCATGGTTGCCGTTGGCGTCGATCAACGTCGGCGTAATGTAGCGCGAGTTGCCCTTGAACTGGTCCTGCAAGGCATTGGGCTTGTCGCCACACAAGGCCTTGGACACGCACAGGTAGTTCGAGTGGGGACTGGAGGCCTGGAACAACTGGGTACTGGTGGCCAAGGAGCCGAAGAACCGGGCCACAGGCTCGGAGGAGTGCGCAGCGTTGAAACCCAGGAAGTCCGAAACCGTATCGGTAACCGGCAACATCCCGAAGAAGGTCTTCGAATTAGGGCGGTTCACCTGGAAGAAAGCTCCATCCTCGATGTTGAAACCGGCATCCTTGGCTGCCTGGAAGAAGTCCGCCGAGGCGACCGGAGCTCCGGAAAGCTGGATGCTGCCGACCTTGCCATTGAGATTGAAGTCCACTCCCGAAATGGCCCGGTAGGTCAACAGCCCCCCTTGGCTGTGGCCGGTAATGTCGAGCTTGAACTTGTCATCGACACCGGCCTGGAAGAAGTCGTGCAACTGCTGGGCAGTGCCGGAGCGCACCGTGCCTCCCAGAGCTACGTCCCACAACGACTCGACCAAGTCCCCGAGCAAGCCGTGCTCCGGGTTGTAGGCCTGGGTGAAGGTGTCCGATCCGGTCTGCATCGAGCCGTTGACCAGCGCCGCCAGCAATGAGTTCTGGATGCCGTTGGTGAAGATCGCGCCATCGCCGGCAGGTCGCTCGATCTCCATCAGGTTCGGAACCTGGGTGATCATCGGTTTGCCATCGGCATCGATCTTGATGGTCTTGCCATCGGCCTCGTACTGGTACTGGCTCTGGACCTGGTAGAAACGCATGTCACCGGTGATCAGGGTCGGGACCTGGGTGATCAGGCCGCCGTGGTTCTCCACGCCAGGCATGACACCACCGGTATATTTACCGGCCTTGTCGAGCACGGTCTCCAACAACCCTGGCACCCAGGCCAGCGGCAGCAACGACGGGTTATCGGCCACGGCCTTGTCCGCCGCGGCGGTCAGGTTGCCGTACTGGGTGAAGGCATCGGAGGCATTCTTGCCATAGTTCTTCATCCCCTCCTTCCATTGATTCAGGGTCTGCAACGGATGGCTCACCGAGTCCAGGGATGATTGCGAGACATACAGGTCGGTACGCTTCTCCTTGTCACGGGTGATTTCGTAGGCCCGGGACAGGTCGCGATTCAGGCCACTGGTGGAGTCCAAGCCGGTCTTGGCATCGTTGCGCACCACGATGCTGCCGGCGCCCACGGTGGCGCGTACCTCCTGCTCGCGGTCCTTGCGGTAGTCGTAGCCGCTGACGCTCCAGCCGGAACTGCCGGTCTTGCCCCGGCCTTCCTGGCTCTTGTCGGTGGTGAAGGCCACGTCCTTGCCGCCGGTGGCCTTGGCCCCGTCGCCAGCGCCCCAGCCGAAGGTGCCACCGGCATTCAGGTAGTAGCTGTGCTCCTTGTCTTGCCCTGCGATATCGCGAAAGCCCAGGGTGCCGGTGTCCAGCTTGAGCTTGCCGTTGTCGGCGGAAACCACCGAGCCGTCGAGCTGGGTGTGGTTCTCGGTACGGATATCCACGCCGTTCTTGCCGGTGATGCTGGTCTGCTCCTGCACCCAGTTGGTCTTGCCGGTGGTCTTGCCCAGGCCCAGGGAGCCGCTGACGCTGCCACCGCCGCCCAGGCCGATGCTCACGGTGACGCTGGCATCCATTTCCTTGCCGCTGACCTTGCCGGTGTCCGGCACCGAGGAGACCGTCAGGTCGCCACCGACCCGGCCAATGACTTCGCCACCACGCAGGGTGGCACCGGCGATAGTGGTGTCCTTGCCGCTACTAAAGCGCAGTTGGTCGCCGGCCACCAGGTTGGCGTTCTGCTGGGCCTGGCCCTCGCGCTCCAGCTTGCCCTTGCCCATGTCGACGCTGGCATAGACCGAGATGAAGTCCTTGCCGCCCAGGGCCAGGCCCACCTCGCCACCACCGCTGCGCCGCTTGGACTCGGCGCTGGAGTCGTTCTGCGCCGCGCGAATGGTCAGGTCCTTGCCGGCACTGAGGTCGATGTCGCGTCCCGACTGCACCTGGGTGCCCACCAGGGTCAGGTTGTCCTTGGCCTCGAGGCTGACGTCGCGCCCAGCCAGGAGCACCGATGGCGTGCTAGTGCCCTGGCTCATTTGCTCGCTCGCCGTGCCATGGCTGCCACCGATCCCGGCGCGAGCGCTACCGCCGCCACTCTGACCGTTGATACCGGTCTGGCTTCGGCTGTTCTTGCGCTCTTCAGCCACCGAACCACGGGCCACATCGACGGTGATATCACGTCCGGCCAGGGTGATGTCGCGCCCGGCATCGAAGTGCCCGCCGCGGATGCTGATGTCGTTGCCGGCCACCGCACTGATATCGCGCCCGGCACCCAGGCTGCTCGGGCTATTGCCGTGGGTCTCCTGCCGCGAGCTGCTGGACTGGCTGGACGAGCCAAAGTGGGTAGCCGTGGTGGGACCCGAGGTGAACTGGTTGATCGCGTCCACGGTGCTCAGCACGCTGGACGCCTTGCTCACGTTGTCCTGGCCTTTACCGGTGCCCTTGAGGGCGTCCATGGTATTGCCGAAGTTATGGCTGACATTGACCGTCAGGCCATTGCGCTCACGGCTTTTGCTGTGTTCCTCGATGAAGGTTTCCTTGCCGGCGTCGATGTTGATGTCATGCCCGGCTTGCAGGTTGAGATCACGCTTGGCATCCACCCGCGAACCTTCCATGGTCAAGTCGCGACCAGCCTTGATGGTCGCATCCTGTCCGGCCAGCAACTGGCTCGGCGCCACGGTTTCCTGGGCATCACGGGATTTTTTCTTGAGGGCCTCATTGCCCAGGAATGCAGTGACGCCATTGCGATCGCTCTGCAGGCTCACGCCCGTGTGTTTCTCGGACTTCCAGTGGCTCTGGTCCTGACTGTTGCTGCCGGCCAGGACATTGATGTCGCGCCCCGCGCCGACGTTGAGGTTACGTTCGGCGGCCGCGCTGCTGCCGATCATGTTCACGTCCCGGGCCGCCTGCAGGGTAGTGTCGCGCCCGGCACTGACCAGGCTGCCGACACTCTGGCTCTGCTGCTGTTCCTGCCCCGACTTCTTCGACGAGGCAATGGAGACCAAGCCTCCAGAGGTGGAAAGGCCCACCTTGCTCTTGTACTTCTCGCTCTGGCTGCTGGAGGTGTTGGCCGCGTCCATCAGGTTGATGTCGCCGTTCTTGTCCACCAGCCCGGCCCGCACCTCGGCATCGCGCTTGGCCTCCACGGAGCTGGCCGAGAGGTTGACGTTGGTCCCGGCGATGATCACCGCATCGTTGCCGGCGCTGAGCTCGCTGCCCACCTGGGTGGTGCTGCTGGAGTTGCGGCTATTGCCGCTCTTGCTCAAACCGAAGCTGCCTTTCTTCTTCTGGCTGTAGGAGCTTTCCTGGTGCTCCTGGGCCGAAACCAGGCTGACATCGTGGGTGGCGCCAACCAACAGGTCGTTGCCGGCCTTGAGCTGGCTGCCGACCACTGTGACGTCATGCCCGCCGTTGAGGCTGATGCGTCCGTCCTTATCCTGGCTGACGTTGACCATCAGGTCGTGCCCGGCACTGATTTGCGAGGCCACATTGGTAGTCGAGGAGTCGGCACTGCGCGTGGTCTTGCTCTTGCCCCAGGAGCCCTTTTTCTTCTGCTGGAACGTCGAGGACTGCTCGTCCTGGGCCGAAGCTATGACCATGTCGCGCTTGGCATTGAGCGACAGGTCATGACCGGCATCGACCTTGCTCGCCACCACTGCCAGATCGCGTCCGGCATCGAGTTGCAGATTGCCGCCAGCACTCACGCTGGAGCCCAGGGTCTGCACCGTGTCCTTGGTCACCAGGCCACGGCGGATGGCGCTCTGGGTGAAGGTATGGTCCTGCACCGCCAGCAGGTCGATGTCGCGCCCGGCACTGAGCTTGGCATCGCCGGCGCTGGCGATCTGGCCCTTGTTGGTGAGGTCGCGGCCGGCGCTGAGGTCGAGCTTCTGCCGGGCGCTGATCTGGCTGCCCTGGTCGAGGATGGTCCGGCTGCCGGAGCCATAGCCCACCGCTACCGCCGTACGGTCGTTGAGGATGTCGCCCTTGATGGCGCTGACGCTGACCTGGTTGCCGCGGATCTCTCCGGCCAGGGCGTTGCGCACGCTGTCCTGGGTCATCAGGCTGACGCGCTCGTTGGCTTCGATCAGGCCGCCCTGGTAGAGGCTGCCCCCGGCGTTCACGTTCAGGTCGTTGCTGGCGCGCAAGGTACCGACGTTGCTCAGGTCGCCCCCGGCGATCAGGTGCATGTCGCGCCCCTGTACCAGGCTGGCGCCGCGCAGGTTGCGACTTTCCGCCTGGGCCAGGTACAGCACCGGCACCAGCACGTTCTCGCCCTGCACTTCGCGGGTTTCCATCCACACGATGTCGTGGGTCAGCGAAGCCACCTGCGCCGGAGTCAGGGACACACCGACACTGAGCTTGAGCTGGTCCCTGGAAGCGATGGCGTTGTCCATCAGGTAGCGATACTGGTCGTAGTCGCTGGTCAATCCGGCGGCCAGGAAGCGTTGCCCGGTCTGGGCCAGCACCGCATCACGGATCATCCGGGTCTCATAGAGCCCGTCGCCCAGGCGGCGCCAGGTCTTGTCGTCGTTGTAGCTCAAGTGGCCGAGCATGTAGTCCGAGCTCATGAAGCGCGAGAGGTCGGTAAAGGTCGGGTTGGTCTCGATCAAGTAGCGGCCTTGCGGGTTCTGGCTCTTGACGAACAGGCCGTATTCACCCTGGGGCACGCGGAAGCTGGAAAGCGATGTCGGGTCCACGGCGGCAAAAGGTACGCCGGCGAAGTCCACCGGAACGAAAGTGACCTGGGTCGTGCCATCGGCGGCGACCCGCTCGACTCGCTGCACGTCCTTGGCCACCTGGTTGGCGGCGGCGGAGCTCTGCGCGTTGACCGTGATCACCTGGCCGCCTACCTGGGACAGGCTGTTCTGCAGTGTCTGGCCGGTGAGTTGAGCCCGGGACTGCTGGCTCAATACACCATTTTCCAGGTTGCCGCTGACGTTCAGGTCCAGGCGTTGTCCGGCCTGCAGGGTAGCGGCGTACGCAGTCTGGGTACCCGGGCGAACCACGGTATGGGGCGCAAGCTGCGGGTAGCGGGTCAACTGGCTCGGCAGCGGATCCTGCTGGTCCGGAGCACGGTTCCGGTTGCTGGCATTCCACGCATCGACAGCTCGCAAGGTGGCGCGAAACACACCTTTCTTCACGCCCAGCAAGTAGTAGGTGTTGCTTTCGATCCGCTCGTCCAGGGTCAGGCCACGGTTATAGAAGTTGTTGGCCGTGAGCGAGACATTGCGGTTGGCGGCGATCAGGCTCTGCTGGTTCTGCACGGTGTCGGCGGTGATGGTCAGGTCACGGTTGGACACCAGGCGCGCGGCCGCCGCATGGTCGCCCATGACGTCCTGGTAGGTGGTGTTGACGATGAACGTACCGGTGTGGTGACCGCCGGAACAGTCGGTGCAATTCACCTCGATGGAGCGCTTGGCCATGCTCTGGCGGGTCTTGTACCAGTCCATGGCGTTCTCCAGGGTCACCATGTTGAGGTGCATGTCACCTTCGCTCTCGATGGTCCCGGAACGGTTGCTCAACAAGCTGGCGCGGCCACCGTCGAGGGCAGCGAAACCGAGGTTGCCGACACTGTAGATGTCGCCGTAGCTGTTGTTCAGGCTGTTGCCCCGCAGAAGCATGTCGGCACCGCTGTAGATCAGGCTATCGGCGCTGTTGCCGATGCCATTGCCGGAGCGCAGTTGCACCTGGCCCAGGGCGCCGAGGGTGCCACGGTTGTTGATCTGCGCCGCCGAGGTGTAGAGGTTCTGGCTGGCGATCAGCCGGCCGAGGTTGTCCAGGGTGCCACGCAGGTTCAGCTCGGTATCGCCGCCACTGGCGATGCGCCCGCCATTCTGGTTCAGGTCGCCAGCCCCTACGGTCAGCTTGCCCCGGGCCGACAACAGGCCGCTGTTGTTCAGGTTGCCGCCCAGGTCCAGGGTCAGGTAGCCATCGCTGGCCAGTTCGCCAGCGTTGTTCAGAGTCGCGGCGCCCAGGCGCAGGCCGCTGGCGCTGGCGATGCGGTCGCCGGCGTTGAGCGTGAGGTCGCCGCCGGTGCTCAGGTCCAGCGCACCGTTGAGCTGCATCAGCCCACTACGATCCAAGGCACCGATATCCCAGTCTCCATGGCCCAGGCCGGTGATGCGCCCCTGGGCGCCGGATAGCGCACCCAGGTCGAGCTTGAACAGGCCGGTACCGGCATGTTCGACACCACCACCGATGTTGCTCAATTGCCCGGCACTCAGTGCCAGGGCGCTGGAACCCAGGGCGAGGCTGCCGCCCTGGTTGTTCAGGACGCCGCCCAGGGTGATCCGGCTCTGCTCGCCAGCCAGGGCCCGGACGCGACCGCCGGCGCTGTTGTCGAGGTTGCCGCCCAGCAGTAGCAGGGAACCGGCCGACTCCATCAGGCCACCCTGGTTGTAGAGGTTGGCCGCAGCATTCAGGTCCAGCTGCTGGGCACTGATCTGGCCGCCCAGGCGGTTGTCGATAACCTGCCCGGTGCTTTTGAGCAGGCCATTGGCGTAGAGCTTGCCCGCCTGGTTGGTCAGGCGGTCCACCACCAGCTTGAGGGTGCCGGCCTGGCTGCTGACCAGACCGCCCTTGCCGTCCAGGGCGCTGTTGTCCAAGACTCCGGCAGTCACGCCCAGGGATGCGCCCTGTACGGTGCCACCCTGGTTGTCGAGGGTGCCCTGGCCCAGGGCGATCTCGCCATGGCCGTCCTTGGCCAGGACCAGGCCCTGGCTGTTCTTCAGGCTGTCACCCACCAGGCTCAAGCCATCGGCGCCGGCCTGCAGTTGCCCCTGGCGGTTGTCCAGGGTCGTGCCCTGGACCTCGAGGCGCTTGCCCTTGAGCGTACCGCCCTGGTTGTCCAGCAGCGCCAACTGGCTGGCGCGCAGCTTCTGCTCGGCGGCATCGATGGTGCCGCCGCGGTTGTCCAGTACGCCATTGTTCAGGTCCAGCTCCACGGCACCGGCCTTGGCCACCACCGCGCCCTCGGCGCTGTTGTCCAGGCCTGCGGCGTCAATCCCGACGCTGTTACCCAACAGCACCCCGCCGGCGTTGTTCAACTGGCCACCGCTCAGTTGCAGATGGCCGTCGCTTTGCAGGCGGCCCTGGCTGTTGAACAGTTGGCCTGGGGTCGCGCCGTCGGCCTCCAGGGTCAGTTTCAGGCCATCGCTGCCCGCCGCCAGCAGGCCGGCTTCGCGGTTGTCCAGGCGCTGGGCGCCAATGGCCAGGCGATCCCCCACCAACTGCCCGCCACGGTTATCCAGCACGCCATGGCTGCTGACTTGCACCTGGTTGCCCACCACCT
>NZ_JBYSWT010000024.1:0-129982 GCF_058781435.1 Pseudomonas sp. FW507-12TSA | reverse complement strand
ATATCGTATAGTATAAATTTTGCAGCGCGAGAAAAAAGAACAAAAGTGCAGAGAAGACGATAACACTCCAAGAAACACTCGATACTTCAAAAACTAATTTTATTAAAAAGAAAAGAAAAACAAGCCCTATATAAAAAACAGACAAAATAACTTCTGCAGATGAAATAATTATTAATAGGGAGCCACTACCTTTAGTAGTGATTGCTGCCTCTCTAGAGGCAAGAGTTGACATTCCAAGATCAAGCATTACCAAAAGCGCTTGCAATGAGATAATTACAACAATCGCACCAAACTGTTCCTCACCAAGAACCCGACCATATAATGGTAGAAATATAAAAGCGACAAGCAAACTGGATGTCTTGCCCCCATACAACATAAGCATTCTTAGAAGTGTAGCGCTATGTTTTTTCATATACCTACAGCGCTGATCGCTTTTCTTAATGCATTAGAAATTGATTCTAAATCATCATCTTCAAGCCACCATCCACAAGGAATACCCAAAATATGATTCTGTAGATACTCAGTATTTTTCAGCTGAGCTTCCTGAGTAGAGAAACCACTATAAAGATCATTACGCTGATGAATGCTAGAAGCCATTACTCCATATTTTTTTATATTACTTAAAACAGCATCTCGGTGCTCGACAAATACAAGCAGCACCCAAAAATCTGCGACACCATCACCTTCAGCAGGAACAAACTTCAGCCCTTCAATGTCAGAAAGAAGAAACTTCAGTTTCTCTACATGAACCAGTGTCTTTTTATGCCGCACCTTTAGTGAACTGATCTGAGAGAACCCAATTGCAGCACATAAATTATTGAGTGTCATGCTCCACCCAATTTCAGGAATGTCTGAGCCTTTATTTATTTCACCGTTGGGCAGCCGAAAATCACTGTAATTGATTCCAAATTTCCTTAGCTTTCTTGCCTTGATCGCGAGACTTTCCTTTCGACAGACTAATGCGCCCCCTTCGGTAGCATTAATTTGTCGATTAGGATAAAAAGAGTAAACGGCAAAGTCCCCTACAGTACCAACTACCGCAGAGTCTCTACTCGCGAACATGGCGTTATTGCAATCTTCAATCAGATAAATATTATAATTCTTACATAACCTTGCAAGTTCTTTGGCAGGACCAGGATACCCTGCGACATGGTAAAGGATGACGGCCTTGGTCTTACTTGTTATTTTTCTCTCCAAATCTTTTAAGTCCATATCCACGGACTGATGACATACGTCAACCCAAACTGGCTTGGCTTTTATTTGAGCAATTGCTGAGTTTGTAGAAAGACACGCAAAAGCCGTTGTCAGTACTTCATCACCTTCCTTTACACCTGCCAAGTGTAAAGCCAAAAATAATGCGCTGGTCATATCGATAGTAGAAACTACATTTTGATGGCCCGTTAATTTACCAAACTCTAACTCAAACCTGCTTACCCATTCGCCTCCGGAAATTCGTCCTGAACGAAGAACACTTAAAGCAGCCTCTTCCATCTCGGGCAAACTGACTACACCATATAAAGGAATATTATTAGGCATTTTCTTCTAACCACGCTTCAGCAAATTGACAATACGATCTCGCTGTTCATCTGTAACCCACCAGCCGCATGGTATATGAAGAAGTTTTTTATAAAAATCCTGCAATGCAGGTAGGTCGCTGACGAAAGGTTTGAAAACTGAGTGCAAATGATTGGGCCTATGAAGCTTTGATGCCATGACTCCGTTAGAGTTTAAAAGTTTCTCGACATCTTCAGAATCATCTGCGCAAAGTGTATAGAGCCAGTAGCTAGGATCCGCGATACTCTCAACGGAGGCAGGGAAAATTCCTGGAATCCCTGTTAAGGCCTGGTCGAAATATCGCCCGTTCTGACGATGACGCTCCAGCAATGGAGTAACACTATTCAATTGCTCAAGTCCAATTACAGCTGCCACATTACTCATATTGTACTTATAGCCAACCCGAGTAATATCTACTTCGGTACGAGGAACCCCCTTCGAAAGGCCAAACCAGCGAAGCCGTCGAGCCAAATCAATTTTCTCAGAAGTTTTTAATGTTAAAACTCCACCGTCAACTGTGGTCATGTGTTTAATTGCTTGAAATGAGAATATTGAATAATCTCCAATTGAACCTATTGGTTTTCCATCATATTTCGCCCCCAATGCATGAGCACAATCTTCGATTAAAAATATACCGTTACGATCTGCAATTCCTCGAAGTTCATTTAGCTTTGCTGGATAGCCCGCATAGTGAACTACGCAGATAGCCTTTGTTTTACTGGTAATTAACGACTCAACCGAATCTGGAGATAAGTTACCAGTGCTCGCCTCTACGTCAGCAAATACCGGAATGGCACCTAGCTGTAGGATAGTGGTATTTGTTGGTTCGGCAGTCATCGAAGTTGTAATAACTTCATCTCCAGAGCCTACGCCGGATAAAATCAATGCGATGTGCAGAGCTGCTGTACCACTGCTGGTAGCTAATACATTCTCTACGCCAAATTTTTTTGAAAACTCGGACTCGAACTGATAAACATGCTCGCCTTCAGCGATCATTCCGCTATAAAGTACTGACTCCAAGGCAGGCATTAAAACTTCCTTCGGAGGCATGGCAACTTTTACTAATGAAATAATTTCATTGGAAACGGGCATGAGGTTAAATTCGATCCATAATATTGATTTGTGGAATCTTGATACTTGTTACAGCATCAAGGACTTTTATCATACGAACAGATGAAGAACGATGTTCAACATGGAAGCCTTGCTCTTTCAACAAAAATATCAGTCTCTCATCTTCATTTGAAGTCAGCGCCCAATGATCAGGTAGAGCAGAATGCAATAGACTAATCACATCTACATCCTCTCCTTCCCAATCCACTAGCGTGGAAATTTGTGCTGAATGAAAAACCACCAGACTTGCCTTTTGGCTTTTAATAATTTCACCAAAGGTGGCAAACGGTGCCAGACCTTGTTTTTTTTCAAGAGCCTTTTTGTCGGGCCAACTATTTGTTGAATATTTTTCTGTTGGGTAAATTGAAATATTTTTTTTCACATGACAAAAAATATCTTGTTCATCTACCCGAAACCCCTGTCCCACATAGACATCCGGCTTTTGGGTCCACAGCACCAGGGCAGATAAATTTATCTCTCGCCCTAACTCAGCTGCTTTAGACAACAGTTTTGTGCTTAGCCCCTTTCCGCGCCACTCTTCAGCAACACAGACCAACCCGACTAGGCCAATGCATTTTCCCTTGGCAACATCAACCTTTCTAATCAGCAGGGCTGCCAGAGGCGTATCGTGAGTACGAGGACGTACATCTGCGATCTGTAGACAAACCACATCTATCTCATCATCCAACCACGGAAAATGAGCATCCAAGCTGATACCTCGCCCTCTTGACGCAAAAAAAACCAGCCAGAACAGTTCACGAACGGACTGAGGTACCCCTTGACTAACAGAAACAACAAAGTCTTCTGGTCTCATTTTTTACAGGCTCACTAAACACCCTATATGCTCCCATAATGCGCCTATGACGGGAAGGTGTTCAGGCAAAAAGGTTCCATCACCACAGGCAAAAGGGAGCCTGCCATAGCGGTAAAGAATAGTGAGGAGGGTATGATCGATTACGATGTGACACAGGAAGGCAGGATAGTTAATCCAGGCTAGAAAATACGAAAAAACATAAAACTTTAAATAAGATTATAAATTACAATCAAAAATAATATACAGAAAATATAGGAAACACATGCAGTACAGTTGGTCAGCTCTGCATAAGATAACTCATTAAAAACTCAATGATTGATCATTAAAAAATAGACTTAATACCTGTTACTACTCGTCTTCATTAACACGATCTCGTAACTCTTTCCCTGGTTTGAAATGTGGCACAAACTTCCCATCAAGACTGACGGACTGGCCAGTTTTAGGATTTCGCCCCACACGCGGAGCGCGATAATGAAGCGAGAAGCTACCGAAACCACGGATCTCAATCCGATCACCAGTAGCCAGACACTGAGACATTTGCTCCAGCATCGTCTTGATGGCCAACTCGACATCCTTGGATGACAGCAGCCCTTGATGGGTGACAATTCGTTCGATCAACTCCGACTTCGTCATATTTTTCCCTTCTTTTTCAAGCAGCTAGGTCAGTGCTCAGAAGGTTTTAGCATGCCCAGAAGGTTTTGAACAGCCCACTCTCGTCGAGCAATATAAACGAGACGGATCCGTACCAATCGAAATCTTAGCGACACATAACGAGCATTGTCCTCGTCACATACCCCGCCGGATTCCAACCAAAGGGATAATCGCCCTCCTCATCTTTCGCGTCGCTGGATTTGCTGAGGACCTTATAACCACTGCTATCGCACTCACGCGCAGCCCGCTCGTAGCACCTATCCCAATCCGAGCCCAATCCAGAACAATCGATTTCTATGCCAGTGGCTCCACGAATCGCGTGGGTTTTTACACTGGCCTCACAACCAACCAAAAACAACATCAAACCAACAACCATGAACCTGCTCATACTCCTCCCTAGGCCAGACTTCGTGCTACCTGAGTCACCCCGCGGAAAATCAAGACTCTTACTTGCAATCCTCCTTAAGAGACCGCTGATTGCACGCCTTGGTTTCATCTCAAGATAGCCCTATCTGATTTCCAGGCACAAAAAAGGGCGACCGAAGTCGCCCTTTTTTTGGTGAAACAGAACTTAGTTCTGCTTCTCCATCTGTGCACGCAGCAGGTCGCCCAGAGTGGTAGGGCCAGCAGCGATATCCGAGGTAGCTGGCTTGTCGCGCAGGCTCTGGATAGCTTCTTTCTCGTCTTCAACGTCTTTCGACTTGATAGAGAGCTGGATTACACGGCTCTTACGGTCAACGCTGATGATCTTGGCTTCAACTTCTTCGCCTTCTTTCAGGACGTTGCGCGCATCTTCGATGCGGTCACGGCTGATTTCAGAGGCTTTCAGAGTAGCTTCGATATCGTTAGCCAGGGTGATGATGGCGCCTTTAGCGTCAACTTCTTTTACAACACCCTTAACGATTGCGCCTTTGTCGTTCTCTTGTACGTACTCGGAGAACGGATCGCTTTCCAGCTGCTTGATACCCAGGGAGATACGCTCACGCTCTGGGTCAACAGACAGGATAACGGTATCCAGCTCGTCGCCCTTCTTGAAGCGACGCACGGCTTCTTCGCCCACTTCGTTCCAAGAGATGTCGGACAAGTGAACCAGACCGTCGATGCCGCCGTCCAGACCAATGAAGATACCGAAATCGGTAATCGACTTGATGGTGCCGGAGATTTTGTCGCCCTTGTTGAACTGGCCAGAGAAGTCTTCCCATGGGTTGGACTTGCACTGCTTGATGCCGAGGGAGATACGACGACGCTCTTCGTCGATGTCCAGAACCATAACTTCCACTTCGTCGCCAACTTGTACGACTTTCGAAGGATGGATGTTTTTGTTGGTCCAGTCCATTTCCGAAACGTGTACCAGACCTTCAACGCCTTCTTCCAGCTCAGCGAAGCAGCCGTAGTCAGTCAGGTTGGTTACACGAGCGGTAACGCGGGTGCTTTCTGGGTAACGAGCCTTGATGGCAACCCAAGGGTCTTCACCCAGTTGCTTCAGGCCCAGGGAAACACGATTGCGCTCGCGATCGTATTTCAGAACCTTGACATCGATCTCGTCGCCAACATTGACGATTTCGGAAGGATGCTTGATACGCTTCCAAGCCATGTCGGTGATGTGCAGCAGGCCATCGACGCCACCCAGATCGACGAATGCGCCGTAATCGGTGAGGTTCTTGACGATACCCTTAACTTGCTGACCTTCCTGCAGGGATTCCAGCAGAGCTTCACGCTCGGCGGAGTTCTCGGCTTCAAGGACGCTGCGGCGGGAAACGACAACGTTGTTGCGCTTCTGGTCGAGTTTGATGACTTTAAACTCGAGCTCTTTGCCTTCCAGGTGCGTGGTGTCGCGCACTGGACGGACGTCAACCAGAGAACCTGGCAGGAACGCACGGATGCCGTTAACGTCGACAGTGAAGCCGCCTTTAACCTTACCGTTGATAACGCCCTTGACCACTTCTTCGGCTGCGAAGGCTGCTTCCAGAACGATCCAGCATTCAGCGCGCTTGGCTTTTTCACGGGAGAGCTTGGTTTCACCGAAGCCGTCTTCAACCGAGTCCAGAGCAACGTGAACTTCATCACCAACATTGATGGACAGCTCGCCAGCATCGTTGTAGAACTGCTCAAGCGGGATCAGCGCTTCAGACTTCAGACCAGCGTGAACGGTTACCCAACGCGCTTGGTAGTCGATGTCGACGATAACACCGGTGATGATGGAGCCTGCCTGAAGGTTCAGGGTTTTCAGGCTTTCTTCAAAGAGTTCCGCAAAGCTTTCGCTCATTTTAATTCCTGTTGATAAGGGCGAAGATTCCGCCCATCTGCCACATTCCAGACAATGTGGGTTACGTTCATATAAAAGAAAGATCGCAGGACTATGACTGGTCCCCTACGACCTTCCTTGTTCACCCGGCGATATCGCGAAGGGCGATTTCGCTCAAGATGCGTTGCAGCACCTGATCGATGGACAACTCCGTGGAATCCAGCTGTATGGCGTCAGCCGCCGGCTTGAGCGGGGCGACCGCTCGCTGGGTATCGCGCTCATCACGCGCACGAATCTCATCTAGCAGACTCGACAGACTAACACCATCGACTTTCCCCTTCAACTGCAAGTAGCGGCGACGCGCACGCTCCTCGGCACTAGCGGTCAGGAAAATCTTCAATGGTGCATCGGGAAAGACCACCGTCCCCATGTCACGACCATCGGCGACCAGCCCCGGCAATTCGCTAAAGGCCCGTTGACGCTGCAGCAGAGCATCCCGCACCGCCGGCAAGGCAGCGACCTGGGAAGCCCAGGCGCCGACTTGCTCGTTACGCAGGTCGTCGGTCACATCGTCGCCTTCGAGAATGATCCGCTGCGGATGGCTTTCGGTAGCACTCAGGAACTGTACGTCCAGGTGAGCCGCCAGAAGCTTGAGCGACTCTTCGTTGGTCAGGTCGACCCCATGGTTGCGGGCAGCGAATGCCAACAACCGATACAAGGCCCCGGAGTCCAGCAGACACCAGCCCAGATGCTCGGCCAGCTTGCCAGCGATGGTGCCTTTGCCCGAACCGCTTGGCCCATCGATGGTGATTACAGGCGCCTTGCTCATCACGACTGGGCCTCTTGGGCAACACGGATGCCGACTTGGGCGCACAACGCTAGGAAGTTCGGGAAGGAGGTGGCGACGTTGGCGCAGTCATGGATGCGAATCGGCGCATTGGCGCGCAACGAGGCCACACTGAAGGCCATGGCAATCCGGTGGTCGCCATGACCATGGACCTCGCCACCACCGATCTGGCCACCATCGATGATGATGCCATCCGGGGTCGGCTCACATTTCACACCCAGGGTCAGCAGGCCGTCGGCCATCACCTGGATGCGGTCGGACTCCTTGACCCGCAGCTCTTCCGCGCCACGCAGCACCGTACGCCCCTCGGCACAAGCGGCCGCGACGAACAGTACCGGGAACTCGTCGATCGCCAGCGGAACCAATTCCTGCGGGATCTCGATCCCCTTGAGCCTGGCTGCACGCACATGCAGGTCTGCAACCGGTTCGCCACCCACTTCACGCTGGTTTTCCAGGCGAATGTCGGCCCCCATCAAGCGCAGGATGTCGATGACTCCGGTACGAGTCGGGTTGATCCCCACATGTTCCAGCACCAGCTCGGAGCCTTCGGCGATCGAAGCGGCCACCAGGAAGAAGGCCGCGGAGGAGATATCCGCCGGCACCTCGATATGGGTAGCCTTGAGCTTGCCACCGGAGGCAACTGAGGCGGTCGCTCCTTCGACATCCACCGAATAACCGAAGCCACGCAGCATGCGCTCGGTATGGTCGCGAGTCGGCGCCGGCTCGGTCACAGTGGTCTTGCCTTCGGCGTACAGCCCCGCCAATAGCAGGCAGGACTTCACCTGGGCGCTGGCCATCGGCAAGGTGTAGGTCAAGCCCTTGAGCTTGTGACCGCCACGGATCACCATCGGCGGGCGA
Source organism: Pseudomonas sp. FW507-12TSA (assembly GCF_058781435.1). Classification (NCBI taxonomy): domain Bacteria; kingdom Pseudomonadati; phylum Pseudomonadota; class Gammaproteobacteria; order Pseudomonadales; family Pseudomonadaceae; genus Pseudomonas; species Pseudomonas sp. FW507-12TSA. The sequence continues at coordinate 121,903 of NZ_JBYSWT010000024.1, read as the reverse complement.
CCTTCGGCCGCGGTCTCGATCACCGCGCCCATCTCCCGCAACGGGTTGGCCACCCGATTCATCGGACGCTTGGACAGCGAAGGATCGCCCGTCAGGGTGCTATCAAAATCCTGCGCAGCCAGCAGGCCGGAAAGCAGGCGCATGGACGTACCGGAGTTGCCCAGGTAGATCGGGCCAGGTGCCGGCTTCAAACCGTGCAGCCCCACCCCATGAATGGTCACCCGGCCGTGATGCGGCCCCTCGATGACCACCCCCATGTCGCGGAAAGCCTGCAATGTAGCCAGCGCATCCTCGCCCTCGAGGAAGCCTTCCACTTCAGTGGTGCCCTCGGCCAGGGAGCCGAGCATGATCGAGCGGTGGGAAATCGATTTGTCACCTGGAACACGAATCCGCCCACTCAGGCGGCCACCAGGATTTGCCAGGAAAATCAGATCGTTGGAGTTCATAGCGTCCACATAGGCCCGGCGGGCCAGGATTTTACCGAAATGCTCGCGGGCTACCCGGGCGCGAGTGAATACGCCCAACAGCTGATGCCCGTCCCCTGCATCGACCGCGTCGCGCAAGGCGTCGAGGTCATTGCGAAATGTATCGAGTGTGCGCAGGACCGCTTCGCGATTGGCGAGGAAGATGTCATGCCACATGACCGGGTCACTGCCGGCGATTCTCGTGAAATCGCGGAACCCGCCCGCAGCGTAACGGAAGATGTCCAGATTTTCACTGCGCTTGGCCAGCGAATCGACCAGCCCGAATGCCAAAAGATGCGGTAGATGGCTAGTTGCAGCCAGGACCTCGTCATGCCGCCGGACCTGCATATGTTCGACATCTGCCCCCAATTCGCGCCACAAGCTGTCGACCAGCGCCAGCGCCAGCGCATCCGTCTGCGCCAACGGCGTCAAGATCACCTTGTGCCGACGAAACAACTGGGCATTGGAAGCCTCGACACCACTTTGCTCGGAACCGGCAATCGGATGCCCAGGCACGAAGCGCGCCGGCATACCAGCAAAAGCCTCGGTCGCCGCCCGCACCACATTGCCTTTGGCGCTGCCGACATCGGTCAACACCGCCTGTCCCAGATCCATGCTCGCCAACTTGGCCAGCAATTTCTCCATGGCCAGGATGGGCACCGCCAGCTGGATCACATCGGCACCCTGGCAAGCCAGGGCCAGATCCTCTTCGCAGCGATCCACCACCCCAAGCTCCACGGCCAATCGACGGGACTGCGGATCCAGGTCAACGCCAACCACTTCGCGACAGATGCCACTTTCACGCAGCCCCTTGGCAAAGGAGCCGCCAATCAATCCCAGGCCGATCACCACCAGGCGACCGATCATAGGCACAGCAGATTGCACTGGAATGACATCAACCACGAGCCATGACCTTGGCCAAGGCCTCGAGGAAGCGAGAGTTTTCCGCCGGCAAGCCGATGGTCACGCGCAGGTGGTCGGGCATTGCGTAGTTGGCCACGGGGCGCACGATCACCCCTTCACGCAACAACCCCTGGAATACCGGCGCGGCCTCGCGCCCCAGGTCAACGGCAATGAAGTTGCCCCTGGACGGGATCCAGCCCAGGCCCAGCTCGCGGAACCCCGCTTCCAACTGCTGCATGCCAGCCTCGTTGAGGCGGCGGCTTTCAGCCAGGTAGTCATCGTCCTGCAACGCTGCGCAAGCCGCTGCCAGGGCCAGGCTGTTGACGTTGAAGGGCTGGCGCACGCGATTGAGCACATCCGCCACTACCGCGGTAGACAAGCCATAACCGACCCGCAGCGCTGCCAGGCCGTATGCCTTGGAAAACGTCCGCGAGACCAGCAGGTTCGGGTAAGCCGCCAGGAAATCCAGGCCATCAGGCAGATCACTGCCTTCGGCATACTCGATGTAGGCCTCGTCCAGCACCACCAGCACATGGGCCGGTACGTCCTGGAGAAACTCGTCCAGCGCCTCGGCATCGAACCAGGTGCCTGTCGGGTTGTTCGGGTTGGCAATGAACACCACCCGGGTCTGCGCATCGATGGCCTTGAGCATGGCGGACAGGTCGTGCCCCCAATCCTTGGCCGGCACTACCCGCGCCTCAGCCCCGACCGCCTGGGTGACGATCGGGTAGACGGCAAAGGCGTGCTCGCTGAACACCGCGTTCAGGCCCGGGGCCAGGTAGGCGCGAGCGACCAGCTCAAGGATGTCGTTGGAGCCATTGCCCAGGGTCACCTGCTCGATCTCGACGCCACAGCGCTCGGCCAACAGGGACTTGAGCGTGAAGCCGTTGCCATCCGGGTAGCGGGTCAGCTCGGCCAGCTCTTCGCGAATCGCCGCAAGCGCCTTCGGACTGGCGCCCAGCGGATTTTCGTTACTCGCCAGCTTGACGATGGTGGCCGGATCGATATCCAGCTCACGGGCCAGTTCGTCCACGGGCTTGCCCGGAACGTACGGCGAAAGTTGTTGCACACCTGGCTGCGCCAGGGCGAGGAAGTCGCCACTCATTGTTAAATGCCTCAGAGAACCGCTTTCGGGTAGGAACCCAGCACCTTGAGTGCCACTGCTTCCTGACTGATCTTCTCCAGCACACCCTTGACCAGCGGGTCGCGGTGGTGGCCGACGAAGTCGATGAAGAATACGTAGGTCCATTTGCCACTGCGCGAAGGCCGGGTCTCGATCCGCGTCAGGTCGATGCCATTGTCATGAAACGGCACCAGCAGCTCGTGCAACGCACCTGGCTTGTTGCTCATGGAAACGATGATCGAGGTCTTGTCGTCACCAGTCGGCGGCACTTCCTGGTTGCCAATCATCAGGAACCGCGTGGAGTTGTCCGGACGGTCCTCGATCTTGTCGGCCAGGCGAGTCAGGCCGTAGAGGCTCGCCGCCATGTCGCCGGCAATCGCCGCGGAGTTCCACTCGCCCTTGACCCGCTTGGCGGCCTCGGCATTGCTCGATACCGCGACCCGCTCCACATTCGGATAGTGGGCGTCCAGCCACTTGCGGCACTGGGCCAGCGACTGGGCATGGGAGTAGATACGGCTGATGCTGTCGGTCTTGGTGTTCTCGCCCACCAGCAAGTGGTGGTGGATACGCAGCTCGACCTCGCCGCAAATTACCATGTCGTGCTCGAGGAAGCTGTCAAGGGTGTGGTTGACCGCACCCTCGGTGGAGTTTTCCACCGGTACCACGCCGAAGTTCACCGCACCGGCCGCCACTTCGCGGAACACCTCGTCGATGGCCGCCATCGGCTTGCTGATCACCGCATGACCGAAATGCTTCAGGGCCGCAGCCTGGGTGAAGGTGCCCTCGGGACCCAGATAGGCGACTTTCAGCGGCTGCTCCAGCGCCAGGCAGGAAGACATGATCTCGCGGAACAACCGCGCCATTTCCTCGTTGTCCAGCGGACCCTGGTTACGCTCCATCACCCGCTTGAGGACCTGGGCCTCACGCTCGGGGCGATAGAACACCGGCACCTCGCCTTCGGCCAGGGAAGCCGTCTTCACCCGGGCCACTTCCTGAGCACAACGCGCGCGTTCACTGATCAGCTCCAGGACCTTCTCGTCCAGGGAGTCAATGCGCAGGCGCAAGGCCTTGAGTTCTTGCTCAGACATCAGCCATGTTCCTTCTCGAACTCCGCCATGTAGGCCACCAGGGCGTTGACCGCATCGAGGCCCAATGCGTTGTAGATGGAGGCACGCATGCCGCCTACCGAGCGGTGACCCTTGAGATTGAGCAGACCACGGGCATCGGCGCCGGCCAGGAAAGCCTTGTCCAGGCGCTCGTCGGCCAGACGGAACGGCACGTTCATCCACGAACGGGCGTTGACGCTGATCGGGTTGGTGTAGAAGTCACTGTTGTCGATGAAGCCGTACAGGGTGTCTTTCTTCGCCTTGTTGCGCTGCTCCATGGCAGCAACGCCACCCTGCTCCTTCAGCCACTCGAAGACCAGGCCCGAGAGATACCAGGAATAGGTGGCCGGAGTGTTGTACATCGAGCCGTTGTCGGCAGCGACCTTGTAGTCGAGCATGGTCGGACAAGCGCTACGGGCGCGGCCCAGCAGGTCTTCACGAACGATCACCACCACCAGGCCGCTCGGACCGATGTTCTTCTGCGCGCCGGCGTAGATCATGCCGTACTGCGACACATCGGCCGGACGCGAAAGAATGTCGGAGGACATGTCGACCACCAGAGGCACATCACCGGTCTGCGGCACCCAGTCGAACTGCAGGCCACCGATGGTTTCGTTGGACGCATAGTGCACGTAGGCCGCGTTGGGGGTCAGCTTCCACTCGTTCTGGCCCGGAATGGCCAGGTAGTCGTAAGCCTTGGCGCTGGCGGCGATGTTGACGGTGCCGAAGCGACGGGCTTCCTCGATGGCCTTCTTCGACCAGATACCGGTCTCGACATAGTCGGCCGTGCCGTTTTCCGGCAGCAGGTTCAACGGGATCTCGGCGAATTGCTGGCTGGCGCCGCCCTGGAGGAACAACACCTTGTAGTTGGAGGGGATGGACATCAGCTCGCGCAGGTCCTGCTCGGCTTTTTCGGCGATGGCCACATAGTCGTCGCTACGGTGGCTCATTTCCATGACCGACAGGCCCTTGCCGTTCCAGTCCAGCATCTCGGCCTGGGCGCGCTTCAGCACCGCTTCAGGAAGCGCGGCAGGGCCTGCGCAGAAGTTAAAGGCTCGTTTGCTCACATCCACTCTCGCTCTGCTTCATTTATGAAGCGGGGCGATCATGCTGATCGCCCCGCCGGGTTATTGCGCTGGGTTACTCCTGGGGCACCTCGTCGGCGGCGCCGGGCTCCTCGCCCTCGGTGTCGACCACCTCGCCATCGATCACCTCGCCATCGATCACCTCGCCGTCTTCGAGCACGTCTTCGAGCTCATCCGACGCCTGGATACGCTCCAGGCCTACCAGCGTCTCATCGTCGGCCAACTTGATCAGCGTCACCCCCTGGGTGTTGCGGCTGAGGATCGACACCTCGCCGACCCGGGTGCGCACCAGGGTCCCCTGGTCGGAGATGAGCATGATCTGCTCGTCCTCGCGCACCTGGATGGCGCCGATCAGGTTACCGGTACGGCCCTTCATGGCGATCACGCCCTGGCCACCACGCTTGCGGCGCGGGAACTTGGGCAGCTCGGTACGCTTGCCGATACCGCGCTCGGACGCAGTGAGGATCTGCGCACCGGACTCGGGGATCAGCATGGAGATCAGTTGCTGGGACTTGCCCAGCTTCATCCCGCGCACACCACCGGCCACACGACCGCGCTCGCGAACTTCGCTCTCGACGAAACGGATGACCTTGCTGGCGCTGGAGAACAACATGACTTCCCGCGCACCATCGGTGATGGCCGCAGCGATCAGGGTATCGCCCTCTTTCAGCTTCAAGGCGATCAGGCCGGCCTTGCGCGGTTTGGCGAAGCTCGCCAGCGAAACCTTCTTGACCAGGCCGAAGGCGGTCGCCATGAAGACGAAGGCACCGGTCGGCTCAGCGACCCACTCCGGCGTGTCGCGATCGTCGTCGTCCTCGGCTTCCTCTTCATCCATCACCTCGGCTTCGGCCAGCACGTCCTCGGCCTCTTCGACCTCCTCGGAATCAGCGCCCTGCTGCAGGGCCTCGAGGTCGATCTGCAACATCGCGGTGATGCGCTCGCCCTGCTCCAGCGAGTCGATGATGTTCACCAGCGGACGGCCACGGGCAGCACGGGAGGCTTCAGGAATCTCGTAGGTCTTGAGCCAGTACACCTTGCCCTTGCTGGAGAACAGCAACAGGGTCGCATGGCTGTTGGCTACCAGCAGGTGCTCGATGTAGTCCTCATCCTTCACGCCGGTCGCCGACTTGCCCTTGCCACCACGGCGCTGGGCCTGGTAGGCCGACAACGGCTGGGTCTTGGCATAACCGCCATGGGAAATGGTCACTACGCGCTCTTCTTCGGGGATCATGTCGCCGTAGTCGAGGTCGTGGGTCGCATTGACGATTTCGGTGCGGCGCTCGTCGCCGTATTCGGCACGGATCACTTCCAGCTCTTCGCGGATCACTTCCATCAGGCGCTCGGCGCTGTTGAGGATGCGGATCAGCTCGCCGATCTGGTTGAGGATCTCCTGGTACTCGGCCAGGAGTTTCTCGTGCTCCAGGCCGGTCAGGCGGTGCAGGCGCAGCTCCAAGATGGCCTGGGCCTGTTCCGGGGACAGGAAGTACTTGCCGTCGCGCAGGCCGTACTGCGGATCCAGGTTCTCCGGACGGCAGGAATCTGCACCGGCACGCTCGACCATGGTCATCACCGCACTGGACTCCCAAGGCGTGCTGACCAGCGCTTCCTTGGCTTCCGATGGGGTCGGCGAGGCCTTGATCAGGGCGATGACCGGGTCGATGTTGGACAGGGCAACGGCCTGGCCTTCGAGGATATGGCCACGCTCGCGAGCCTTGCGCAGCTCGAATACGGTACGCCGGGTCACCACTTCGCGGCGGTGACGAACGAAGGCTTCCAGCAGGTCCTTCAGATTGAGGATCCGCGGACGACCGTCGATCAGCGCGACGATGTTGATACCGAACACGCTCTGCAGCTGGGTTTGGGCGTAGAGATTGTTGAGCACCACTTCCGGCACTTCGCCACGGCGCAGCTCGATCACTACGCGCATGCCGTCCTTGTCGGACTCGTCGCGCAGCTCGGTGATGCCCTCGAGCCTCTTCTCCTTGACCAGCTCGGCGATCTTCTCGATCAGGCGGGCCTTGTTCAGCTGGTATGGCAGCTCGGTGATGACGATCTGCTGGCGACCACCGACCTTGTCGATATCCTCGACGGTGGAGCGGGCGCGCATGTAGATGCGGCCACGGCCGGTGCGATAGGCCTCGATGATGCCCTGGCGCCCGTTGATGATGCCGGCGGTGGGGAAGTCCGGACCCGGGATGAACTGCATCAGGTCGTCGACGCTCAGCTCGGGATTGTCGATCAGCGCCAGGCAACCATCGATCACTTCCCCCAGGTTGTGCGGCGGGATGTTGGTCGCCATGCCCACGGCAATACCGCTGGAGCCGTTGACCAGCAGGTTGGGGATCTTGGTCGGCATGACCGCGGGAATCAGTTCGGTGCCATCATAGTTGGGCACCCAATCCACGGTTTCCTTGTGCAGGTCGGCCAGCAGCTCGTGCGCCAGCTTGGTCATGCGCACTTCGGTGTATCGCATGGCCGCCGCGTTATCGCCGTCCACCGAACCGAAGTTGCCCTGGCCGTCTACCAGCAAGTAGCGCAGGGAGAATGGCTGGGCCATGCGGACGATGGTGTCGTACACCGCAGTATCGCCGTGGGGGTGGTACTTACCGATCACGTCACCGACCACGCGGGCAGATTTCTTGTACGGCTTGTTCCAGTCGTTACCGAGTTCGCTCATCGCGTACAGCACACGCCGGTGCACGGGCTTCAAGCCGTCGCGCGCATCAGGCAGTGCCCGCCCGACGATTACGCTCATCGCGTAGTCGAGGTAGGACTGTTTCAGCTCGTCTTCGATATTGACCGGTAGGATTTCTTTGGCCAGTTCGCCCATGAGAAGCCTGATTCCTTTTTCTGGTGAAACTTCGCCACATCCAGATGGGACGAACGAAGCTCGCCGCTGCAGGCCTAGTGCCAGCACCGACTTACGACAAATCAACAAGTTATGACATGGATTTGCGCAGTAGAGGTGACCGCGTCGGACCACCTTGGAAACCGCCGGATGTTATCACAATCGCCGCCACGCACCTATCCCCCTGATGCGCATGGAACGTAGCTAGTTGAGCGATGACCACCTGAAAGACGGCGACAGGGGCTCAGAGACCGATCCCCCTCCCGCCAACCCGGTTTTTTACCTCCCGGCGATCATTTACCGGTCAATCCAGAGGCAGATGTCGACGCAGGATCAATGCAGGCGCTTGCGGCACAGCAATTGGGCCATCTTTGCCGCATCAGGACGCTCGACGATGCCCTTCTCCGTAACGATGACATCGATCAGGTCCGCCGGCGTGACGTCGAACACCGGATTGAAGACCTCCACCGCCGCCCCCACCGGCTTGCCACCCACCTCCAGCAGCTCCCGGGCGTCGCGCTCCTCAAGGGGAATGTCCTCGCCAGTGGCCAGGCTCATGTCGATGGTCGAGCTGGAGGCCACCACCATGAAGCGCACGCCATGGTGCATGGCGTTGACGGCCAACTGGTAGGTACCGATCTTGTTCGCCACATCGCCATTGGCGGCGATCCGGTCCGCACCGACCACCACCCAGGTCAGGCCCTTGGTCTTCATGATGTGCGCCGCCGCGGCGTCGGCGTTCAAGGTCACCGGCACGCCTTCGCTGGCAAGCTCCCAGGCAGTCAAACGTGAGCCTTGCAGCCAGGGCCGGGTTTCATCGACATAGACCCGCTCCACCATGCCCTCCAGCCAGGCTCCGCGAATCACCCCCAGGGCAGTGCCGAAGCCACCGCTGGCCAGGGCTCCGGTATTGCAGTGGGTCAGCAGGGCCTGCGGGTTGCCCTGGTATCGACGAATCAGCTCCACCCCGAGCTGGGCCATGGTCAGGTTGGCCTCGCGATCGCTTTCATGGATCGCCAGGGCCTCGACCTCCAGGGCAGCCAGAGGATCGGCATGTTCCCTGACCCGCTCCAGCCGCTCACGCATGTGGCGCAAGGCCCAGGAAAGGTTGACCGCCGTCGGCCGGGTGGTTTCAAGCAGTTCGAAGTCTGCATCGAGCGCGGCGATCCAGTCGCCACCGGCGGCAAAACGTGCGCGCGCGGCCAGGACCACACCATAGGCCGCACTGATGCCAATGGCCGACGCGCCGCGCACCGCCATCGCGCGAATGGCCTCGGCCACGGCAGCGACGCTGTCGCAGGCCAGCCAGGCCTCTTCAAGGGGCAAGGCCCGCTGATCGAGCAGGTACAGAGTGCCATCCCGCCAATCAATGGCCTTGACCTTCTCCGCAGCCAACAGACGATCGCGCATCCCTCACCCCGCACTCATGAACAAAAGCCGCCGATTATAGCGATCCCCCGGCGAAGACGCTCGGGTATACTTCGCCATCCTTTGTCTTTGAAGCCCTGGACCGATACTCGATGCCGAACCGTGAACCTGCGCTCGACCTCCTGCTGCTGCCCACCTGGTTGGTGCCCGTGGAGCCAGCCGGCGTCGTCCTCAAGGACCACGGCCTGGGCATCCGCGACGGTCGCATCGCCTTCATCGGGCCACGCAGCGAAGCCCTGAGACGCCAGGCTGGCGAGGTCCGCGAACTGCCCGGCATGCTGCTCAGCCCGGGCCTGATCAACGCCCACGGGCATGCGGCCATGACCCTGTTCCGCGGCCTGGCCGATGACCTGCCACTGATGACCTGGCTGGAGAACCACATCTGGCCCGCCGAAGCCAAGTGGGTGGATGAAGCCTTCGTCCACGATGGCACGGACCTGGCCATCGCCGAGCAGATAAAAGGCGGCATCACCTGCTTCTGCGACATGTATTTCTTCCCCAAGGTCGCCAGCGAACGGGTCCATAACAGCGGCATTCGCGCCCAGATCGCCATCCCGGTACTGGACTTCCCGATTCCCGGGGCCCACGACGCGGCCGAAGCCATTCGCCAGGGCGTGGAACTGTTCAGCGATCTCAAGCATCACCCGCGTATCCGCATCACCTTCGGCCCCCATGCTCCCTACACCGTAGGCGACGAGAACCTGGAGAAGGTCCGCATGATCGCCGAGGAACTCGACGCCTCGATCCACATGCACGTGCACGAGACCGCGTTCGAGGTCCAGCAGTCCCTGGAGCGGCATGGCGAGCGACCCTTGGCCCGCCTCTCCCGGCTAGGCTTGCTGGGACCACGCTTCCAGGCCGTTCATATGACCCAAATCAGCGATGAAGACCTGGCTTTGCTGGTAGAAACCAACACCAGCGTGGTTCATTGCCCGGAGTCCAACCTTAAACTGGCCAGCGGCTTCTGTCCGGTAGAGCGCCTGTGGCAGGCCGGTGTGAATGTCGCGGTAGGCACCGACGGCGCGGCCAGCAACAACGACCTGGATCTGCTCGGCGAAACCCGCACCGCAGCCTTGCTGGCCAAGGCCGTGGCGGGCTCGGCAACGGCACTCGATGCCCATCGCGCCCTGCGCATGGCCACCCTGAACGGCGCCAGGGCCATGGGCCTGGACGATGAAGTGGGCTCCCTGGAGCTCGGCAAGGCTGCGGACCTGGTGGCATTCGACCTGTCCGGGCTGGCCCAGCAACCGATTTACGACCCGGTGTCGCAATTGATCTACGCCACCGGCCGCGACTGCGTGACACACCTATGGGTGGCCGGCAAGCAGCTACTGGACAACAAGCGGCTAAGCCGCATGGACGAGCGCCAACTCGGCGAAACCGCCCGCGACTGGGCCCGGCGCATCAGCGGGCACGTCCAATAACCCGGACCTCGAGCAAGCGCGCGAGGCCCTACCGAATTCCTCAAGTTTTGGAGCACTATCCATGAGCAACGTCGACCACGCTGAAATCGCCAAGTTCGAAGCCCTGGCCCACCGCTGGTGGGACCGCGAAAGCGAGTTCAAGCCCCTGCACGACATCAATCCGCTGCGGGTCAACTGGATCGACGAACGGGTCGGGCTGGCCGGCAAGAAGGTCCTGGACGTCGGTTGCGGCGGCGGCATCCTCAGCGAAGCCATGGCCCAGCGTGGCGCTACCGTCACCGGGATCGACATGGGCGAGGCCCCGCTGGCGGTCGCCCAGTTGCACCAGCTGGAATCCGGGGTGAACGTCGAATACCGGCAGATCACCGCCGAGGCCCTGGCCGAGGAAATGCCCGAGCAGTTCGACGTGGTCACCTGCCTGGAGATGCTCGAGCACGTCCCCGATCCTTCGTCGGTGATCCGCGCCTGCTTGCGCATGGTCAAGCCTGGTGGCCAGGTGTTCTTCTCCACCATCAACCGCAACCCCAAGGCCTACCTGTTCGCCATCGTCGGCGCGGAATACATCATGAAGCTGCTGCCACGCGGCACCCATGACTTCAAGAAATTCATCCGCCCATCGGAACTCGGCGCCTGGAGCCGCGCCGCCGGCCTGACCGTCAAGGACATCATCGGCCTGACCTATAACCCGCTGACCAAGCACTACAAGCTGGCAGCCGACGTGGACGTCAACTACATGATCCAGACCCTGCGAGAGGAGTGAAACATGGCCATCAGAGCCGTTCTTTTCGATATGGATGGCACCTTGCTCGATACCGCGCCGGACTTCATCGCGGTCTGCCAGGGCATGCGCCGTGATCGCGGCCTGCCGCCCATCCCCGACCAGCACATCCGTGACGAAGTCTCGGGCGGTGCCCGGGCCATGGTGGCCGTGACCTTTTCCATGGACCCCGAATCCCCGGGATTCGAAGAGTTGCGCCAGGAGTTCCTCGAGCGCTACCTCGAGCATTGCGCAGTGCATAGCCGGTTGTTCGACGGCATGGAACAGCTGCTGGCCGACATCGAGCGAGCGAACCTGCCCTGGGGCGTGGTGACCAACAAGCCCGTGCGCTTCGCTGCGCCGATCATGGAGCAACTGGGACTGGCCGAGCGCTCGGCCCTGCTGATCTGCCCCGATCACGTGAAGAACAGCAAGCCGGATCCCGAACCACTGATCCTGGCCTGCAAGATGCTCGACCTGGACCCGTCCACCGTGCTGTTCATCGGCGACGACCTGCGCGATATCGAATCCGGCCGCGATGCCGGCACCAAGACCGCAGCCGTGACCTACGGCTACATCCACCCGGACGACAATCCCCGGCACTGGGGCGCAGATGTGGTGGTCAGCCACCCGCTGGAACTGCGCCAGGTCCTGGATAACGCATTGTGCAGCTGCTGAGCAGCGCCCTGCCCGACTGACTCCCGGGCAGGTTCCCATTTCCGCTGAGGCTTTTTATGTTTGATTACTCCGCCCGCCCCGAACTGCTCAAGGACCGGATCATCCTGGTCACCGGCGCCGGTCGCGGCATCGGCGCCGCCGCCGCCAAGACCTACGCCGCCCACGGCGCCACCGTGCTCCTGCTGGGCAAGACCGAGGCCAACCTGACCGAGGTCTACGACGCCATCGAGGCCGCCGGACACCCGCAGCCCGTAGTGATCCCGTTCAACCTGGAAACCGCGTTGCCGCACCAGTACGACGAGTTGGCGGCCATGATCGAAGCCGAATTCGGTCGCCTCGACGGCCTGCTGCACAACGCCTCGATCATTGGCCCGCGCACACCGCTGGAACAGCTGTCGGGGGAGAACTTCATGCGGGTCATGCAGGTCAACGTCAACGCCACCTTCATGCTGACCAGCACCCTGCTGCCGCTGCTCAAGCTGTCCCAGGACGCTTCGGTGGTCTTCACCTCCAGCAGTGTCGGCCGCAAGGGCCGCGCCTACTGGGGCGCCTACGGGGTATCCAAGTTCGCCACCGAAGGCCTGATGCAAACCCTCGCCGACGAACTGGACACCGTCGCCCCGGTACGCGCCAACAGCATCAACCCCGGCGCCACCCGCACCAGCATGCGCGCCCTGGCCTACCCGGGTGAAAACCCCAGCAAGAACCCCCAGCCCGAAGAAATCATGCCGGTCTACCTCTATCTCATGGGCCCGGACAGCGCCGGCATCAACGGCCAGGCATTCGACGCGCAGTAACGCCCCGCCGTTCGTCGCGACGGAATACCGTCGCGACTCCTCGACAAGCCCCATCCGATACGGACTTCAAGCCAAACAACCGTCGCCCCGGATGACGGCAATTTTTCGCATGATTCCAAGCCATTGAATTGAATGGACTTTTCTCAATCTGAACCGAATGGCACGAGTTTCGCTCTAAGAACACTCAACACACCGTGCCTTTGGCACCGTGGAACATGGCTTTTTATCGGGGCGTGGAAGCCCAAGATGAAGCGGCATAAAATGTGCGCGATTGTCCTACGGGACTGAAGGAACAGTACGACGCGCAGCTCCGAGCCGCTCTCACCCAGGCCAGTAAGACTTTACACAGTGCTCAGGGGGCGCAAGCTCAGATGAAGATTCCCACCCAGAACAACGCAATTGACTTTGACAGCGCCAAATTGCAACGCCTGGGCTTTACCCAACAGTCGCCACTGCTCAAGCAGCCTGTGAGCCTCACGCAGTTGCGCCAGCAACTGGGCCTGCAACTGCAGACCAGCCTGGAACCACAACGCATCCTGGGTCTGTTCTTTCGCGAAGTGCAGCGCCTGGTCCCCCTCGATGCCCTGCACTTCGCTTACACCCCCAGCGACCTGCGCCTGGAGTTCGGCCAGCGCGGCCATCACTCCATCAGCTACTGCCTCAGCCATGAAGGCGAGCCCATGGGCGAACTGGTCTTTCGTCGCAACCAGCGCTTCAGCGATAGCGAACAAGGCCACCTGGAATCCTTGCTCTCCACCCTGCTCTACCCGATGCGCAACGCCTTGCTATACCGCGCCGCCACACGCAGCGCCCTGCGCGACCCGCTGACCGACACCGGCAATCGCATCGCCATGGACCAGACCCTATCGCGAGAAATCGAGATGGCTCGGCGCCACCTGCTGCCGCTATCGCTGCTGATGCTTGATATCGACCACTTCAAGCGCATCAACGATAGCCATGGCCACAGCACTGGCGATGAAGTGCTCAAAAGCGTTGCCGCCTCCATCAAGGGACAATTGCGCAATGTGGACATGGTGTTTCGTTTCGGCGGGGAAGAATTCCTGATCCTGCTTTCCAACACCGGTCGCGAGGCTGCGGCGATGGTCGGGGAACGCCTGCGTAATGCTGCCCAGGCCCAGGAACATCGGGCCGATGGCAAGCTGATCGAACTGACCGTCAGCCTGGGCTGCGCCACGCTGCTGCCCGGGGAATCCGCTGAAAGCCTGCTGCGCCGCGCCGATAGCGCGCTTTACGTCGCCAAGCGCGAGGGTCGCAATCGCCTGGCCATGGCGGGCTAGGCGTCAATATCGCCACAAGCGCCAGCCGCTTGTGGCGATCTGTCCTGCCAACTGCTGACTCAGCCCTCGGCCAGCGCCAGGCGCTCGCGAGTCACCGTGCTCTTTTCCAGCTGCATGCAGCGTTCCAGGAACAGGTACATATAGTCATAGCTCTTGCAGATCGCCTGACGCAGTTCGGCCTGCAGCGCCTTGCTCGGGTTCAACCCAGCCAGGGTGACGATGATCTCCAGCGCTTCCCAAGGGTGGGCATCGTCATACTGCGCGTGCATCTTCAGCCACTTCATGGCGCGCTTGCGATCTTCCTCGGGAAAGGACGCCGCATAGATGCCGTTGGAGCAGACCAGGGCCGACCACTCGCCGGTCGCCCCTTCGATGGCGTAGTTGGTGGCGGCGATCGCCACGATCAGCGAATCCGCCGAGCTGGTATGCCAGCACCAGTGGCTCAGGGCGTGCAGCTCCGGTGGCACCTGCTGGGCCTGCAGGTCTTCAAGGGTCACCCCGTGGGCCCGACTCCAGTGCACCCAGTAGTCGGCATGGTTGAGCTCGACGCGAATGTTGCGCATCAACCAGCGGCGCGCCATGTCTTCCCCGGGATGGCGGGCAAAGCGGGTCTTGGTCAGGTTCTGCGCCATGTACAGGGCGAACTGCTCGACCACCGGCCACCCACCGATCAGGTATTGGCGCATGACTTTCGGGCTGAGCTTGTTGTCTCGCATGCGCTGGTACAGCTCATGCTCTACGACGCGGCGCTTGCTCTCGCTGCAGTCCTGGATCAATTGCTGGGTCCAGGCGGGGTAACTGGCAGCTTCCATGAGCGGGCCGGTTCGGCTGAATGTGTCGATCACTGTCGGGCTCCTTTTGATTGTGATGTACGGATCCAAAGAAGGTTTCAGCGGAACGTGCCGGGCGCCTTGAGCAATACGGGCCGTGGCCGCACGGGTCGACACTGCAGGCTGTCACAGGTGAACAATTGCGGACGCTCGATGTTGTAGCCTTGAGCATAATCCACGCCGATCTCGAGCAGGGCCTGTTCGATCTGCGGCGTTTCGACGAATTCGGCAATCGTGCGCTTACCCATGACATGCCCGATATGGTTGATCACCTCGACCATGGCGCGGTTAATCGGGTCGTCCAGCATATCCTTTACGAAACTTCCATCGATCTTCAGGAAGTCTACAGGCAAATGTTTGAGATAAGCGAACGACGACATTCCCGCACAAAAGTCGTCCAGGGAAAAATGACAACCTAAGCCCTTGAGTTCGTTTATAAAACGAATCGCGCTGCCCAGATTGGCGATGGCGCTGGTTTCGGTAATTTCAAAACAGATCAGCTCCGGCGGTACCCGGTAGATGGCGAACTGCTCACGCAGGAAGTCGAGGAACTCGTCGTCGCCGATGGTGATCCCCGACAAATTGATCGCGCACATGGCCATCGGCCCTTCCCGGCCCTCTTCGATGCACTGGGCAACGATCTTGAATACGTTCTGTACTACCCAGCGATCCAGGGACGTCATCAGGCCATAGCGCTCGGCTGCCGGGATGAAACTGTCCGGCAGGATCATGCGCCCGGCCTCATCGTGCAGCCGCAGGAGGATCTCCAGATGGCCACCCTCTCCCTCCATGTGGCCCAGCGCGGTGATTTCCTGGGAGTACAGGCAGAAGCGGTTTTCCTCCAGCGCCATGTGCAGGCGCTGGACCCAGGCCATCTCGCCAAAACGCAGGGACAGCTCCGAGTCATCGGCATGGTAGACCTGCACTCGGTTGCGGCCCTTTTCCTTGGCCATGTAGCAGGCCATGTCCGCCGCGCGCAGGGAGGCCTCCAGGGTGGTCGGGGTCTGGGCGATATGTACCAGGCCGATGCTCACGGTGGTCACGAACGGCCGGCCCTTCCAGACGAAATGCAGGTTCTGCACGGTCTGGCGCAAGCCTTCGGCGATTTTCTCCGCAGCCTCCGGCGAGCAATTCTCCAGAAGGATGCCGAACTCGTCCCCACCCAGCCGGGCCAGGGTATCGCCCTCGCGCAGGCCCGACTGCAACAAGGCGCAGATATGCCGCAGCAATTCGTCGCCGGCGGCATGGCCGCAGGTGTCGTTGACCAGCTTGAACTGGTCCAGGTCCAGGAACATCAGCGCATGCCGCGCCGGTTGCCGGGCCAGGCCATACAGGGCCTGTTCCAGGCGGAATTCGAACTCGCGGCGGTTGGCCAGGCCAGTCAGGGCATCGTGGGTGGCCTGCCAGGACAGGTTGGCGATGTACTGCCGCTCCTGGGTCATGTCGTGCAGCACCAGCACCGCACCGCTGACCTTCCCGGCATTGCGGATCGGTGCCCCCACCAGCGTCACCGACACCGTGCTGCCGTCCAGGCGCTGGATCAGCTTGGAATGCTCGCTGCCACCACTGAGCTGGCCGCTGAGAATATGCTCGATCAGCGTGAAACCATCGGCCTGGGCGTTTTCATCCAGCAGATTGAACAGTGCCGCCAGGGGCAAACCCACGGCCTGCGCAGCCTTCCAGCGAGTCAGTTCCTCCGCCGCCGGGTTCATGTAGGCGATGGCACCCTCGACATCCGTGGTGATTACCCCATCGCCGATGGACTGCAAGGTGATCTGCGCCCGCTCTTTCTCCAACTGCAGGGCGGTGGCGAAGGCATGGCGCTGGGCCAGCAGCTTGTGGGTGCGCAGCAAAGCCAGGCCGATCAGGAACAACGCCGTGGCCAGGTTGGTCACCAGCAGCAACCGCAAGATCACCCGCGAGCCCTCTCCAAGGGCATCGCTGAACGCCTTGGCCGCGGGGGTGACCCCGTCGTTGATAGCGAAGATTTCGCTCTTCCAGCGCTGGACATCGGCCTCGCTGGCATTGTTGCTACTGATGTGCTGGTGCATTTCCCGCGCCACCTGGTCCAGTTGCAACAGGTAGCGGTCGCCCACGGTCCAGCGGTCGATGGCTTTTTCAAGATAGCTGAAGTGCCGGAAGTTGAGGTACAGCCAGATCAGGCTGGCCACGTCGTCCGGGTGGTTGCCGCCCTTGAGGATCCCCAGGCGCGCTGCTTCCAGGTCTGGCGGCTGGCTGTCGAGCGCCACCCGCAGCTCATGCCCGCCCTGGGGCACGGCGATCGCGTTCTGGTATTTGAGGAAGGTGCCTTCGTCGCGGCTGTCGGCATACAGGCTGAGGTAGTAGATAGCGTCTTTCTGGCCCTTGGACCACAGGCTTTCGCCGGCGACGTAGCCACGCACCGCCGATAGCACATACAGGCTGAGGCCACCCAGGAGTGCCTGGAATACCACCACTGCAATGAAAGGCCAGACAATGCCCAACAACCGTGGCGTTGCGAAAGTCCGCTTTTGCTTCATGAGGGTCCTTGCTTCAGCACTGCCAAATGAACACCCAGTAGTCCCGCCTCAGACAGCACAGATTAGGCTAATTTCCCCCGTTTCGAGACCGGGCGAACGGCCGTTGGCTCGGGCCCTTTGCAAAAGGTCCCGAGCCAAGCCTGCTGAAGCGATCAATACATCTGGAAATTCAAGCACTAAGCACAGAAAGCCGGATAAAACTCAAGGCGCTCGAACTTGCTGCAAATGCCCATAAAGCTTGGCATAGAGGCCGCCATCGGCAATCAGCTGCTGATGGTCGCCATCTTCGGCGATCTGTCCGCCATCGAACACCAATACCCGGTCCGCCTGCTTCACCGCCGACAGGCGATGGGCAATGATCAGCGTAGTCCGGCCCTGCAAAAAGCGCGTCAGCGCCTGGTGCAGGTTGTATTCGGTGGCCGCATCCAGGGCGGAGGTGGCCTCATCGAGGATCACCACCTTGGGTTCGGCCAGGACCATCCGCGCAATCGCCAGGCGCTGGCGCTGCCCCCCTGACAGTCGTACCCCGGAACGTCCGACCACGGTGTCCAGCCCCTGGGGCAGGCTCCTCACCGTGACATCCAGCTGGGCGATTTCCAGTGCCTGCCAGCAGGCATTGTCGCTGCGCTCACGGCCCATGGTCAGGTTGGCCCGTACAGTGTCGTTGAACAGCGCTGGATGCTGCAGCACCACGGCCACGTTCTCGCGCACGGTCGCCAGGCCGATCTCCTCCTGGGTCGAGCCACCGAAGCGGATACTGCCGGCCTGCGGCGTGTACAGGCCAAGCAACAGTTGCACCAGGGTACTCTTGCCGCCGCCGCTGGCGCCGACGATCGCCACCTTCTCCCCCGGGGCGATGGACAGGTTCATGTTGTCCAGCACGCGCTCGTCGCCATAACCGAAGCTCAGCCCGCGCACCTCGATGCCCATGGTCTCGCGCCCCTGGAACGGGTCCACGCCACCGGCATATTGCGGCTCGTCGGCGCGCGCCAGCAGCTCGTTGATCCGGGTCAGCGCCCCGCCCGCGGCGTAATAGGCGTACTGCAGGTTCAGCAATTGCTCCACCGGCCCGATCATGAACCACAGGTAGCTGAACACCGCGAGCATCTGGCCTATGGACAGGTCGGAAAACAGCACGGTGAGCATCGCCACGGCGCGGAAGATATCGATGCCGAACTGGAACAACAGCCCGCTGGCCCGCCCCGAAGCGTCGCTTTTCCACTGCGAGGCCACCGCATAATCCCGCACCTCTTCGGCACGCCGCCCCAAGCGCCCGAGGAAGTAGCCCTGGCGATTGCCGGCACGGACTTCCTGGATAGCTTCCAGCGTCTCGGTCAGGGCCTGGGTGAAGCGCGAGGTGCTGTCGTTCTCCAGCTTCTTCAGGTGCTTGACCCGCTTGCCCAGTTGCACCGTGGCGAAAATCACCAACGGGTTGAACAGCAGGATCAGCAATGCCAGCTTCCAGTGCATCCACATCAGGATCCCGGCGGTGCCCACCAGGGTCAGCATGGCCACCAGGAAACGACTCAGGGTCTCGCCGACGAACTTGTCTACGGTGTCCAGGTCGGTCACCAGGTGGCTGCTGACCGTGCCGCCACCCAGGCTTTCATACTCACCCAGGGAGATGCGCTTGAGTCGCTCGATCAGGCGGATGCGGATGCGATAGACGATGTCCTTGGCCAGGCCGGCGAACAATCGGGCCTGGACCACGTTGAACACCAGGGCCGCGCAACGCAGGATCAGGGTCGCCAGCAGCATCAGGCCGATATAGCCAGCGGCGCTATGCCAGGAAGCCGGCAGCAACAGCCGCATCACCTGCAACGCGGCATCGCCATGCCCCAGCAGCACTTCGTCCACCAGCAACGGCAACAGCAAGGGGATCGGCACACTGCACAGGGTCGCCAGGACGGCGACGCCATTGGCGATCCACAGGGATTTCTTGTGCTGCAGGGCCAGGCGACGGATTTCCGCCCAGCTCAGACGATCGACGGTTTTGCCGCTGGCGCCTGGATCGACCGGCTCAGGCACTGGCAGCGCGCTCCAGCCAGCGCCCCAGCAACGGCGAGAGTTCGCCAAGTGGCTGGTAGCCGTTGGTCAGCAACGCCAGTTGGCCGTTGCGCTCGGCCAGCATGGTGGGGAACCCGGCGATGCCCAGGTCCTGGACCCAGGTGAAGTCCGCCGCCGTAGCCGCATGTTGCTCGGTACGGTCGAAAGCCTCGGCGAATTCGATGCGGGGCACTCCGGCCCGCTCGGCCAGTTCCACCAACACGCTGGCCAGGGTCACATCCCGGCCCTCGACATAGAACGCCCGCTGGATCAAACCCAACAGCTTCCAGGCGCAATCCGGCGCCAGGCCACGCGCAGTGACGATGGCCCGGCAAGCCGGTTCGGTGTCATAGACGAAGCCGTCGGGCAACGCCCCCTCGAACTTGAACGCCTGGCCGGTGGCCTGGTGCACCGCCTGCCAGTGTTCGAGGATGTAGCGCCGGGTCGTGGGCTCCAGGGCCGCGCCGCTGCCAGTGCGCAGGCCGCCCACCACCAGGTGCAGCTCGACGCCGGCAGCTTGTGCCTGCTCCACCAGGGCCTCGGCCACCGGAGCGAAGCCCCAGCACCATGAACACATCGGGTCCATCACATAGAGCAGGCGGGCGGACATGGCTCAGGCCTCGGAGGATGTTTGCTTGTAGTTGTAGCCGATCGGATGCGGCTGGTTGCGAGCCTTGGCCAACTCGATCTGTTTCTGCCGGTCGATGGCGCTGCGGCGAGTCTTCTCGCTCAGCGTATCCCAGCAATGGGGGCAACTGATGCCCGGCACGTAGTGCTCGGAGGTACGATCCTCGACGCTCACCGGAGTCCGGCAGGCATGACATTGATCGTAGTCGCCTTCGCTCAGGTCGTGGCGCACGGTGACCCGGTTGTCGAACACGAAGCAGTCGCCCTGCCACTTGCTCTCTTGCTGCGGCACTTCCTCGAGGTACTTGAGGATCCCGCCCTTGAGGTGGAACACCTCGCCGAAACCTTCGCTGAGCATGTAGCTCGAAGCCTTCTCGCAGCGAATGCCGCCGGTGCAGAACATCGCCACTTTCTTGTGCTTGCTGGGGTCGAAGTTGGCCCGGATGTAGTCCGGGAACTCGCGGAAGGTGGTGGTCTTCGGATCGATGGCGCCTTCGAAGGTACCGATGGACACCTCGTAGTCGTTGCGAGTGTCGATCAGCAGGACCTCCGGGTCGCTGATCAGGGCGTTCCAGTCCTGGGGCTCGACGTAGGTCCCGACTTGCTTGTTCGGGTCCACGCCCGGCACGCCCAGGGTGACGATTTCCTTCTTCAGCTTGACCTTGGTGCGGTAGAACGGCTGCTCGTCGCAGTACGACTCCTTGTGATCGATGTCGTGCATGCGCGGGTCGTTCTTGAGCCAGGCCAGCAGGCCGTCGATGCCTTCACGGCTGCCGGAAACCGTGCCATTGATGCCTTCCTCGGCAATCAGCAGGGTGCCCTTGATGCCGTTATCGAGCATGGCCTGCAGCAGGGGCTCGCGCAGGCTGACGTAATCTTCGAGGGTGACGAACTTGTACAGTGCCGCCACGACTATGGGTTGAGTCATGGGTAATCTCCAGGTGGCTACCCTCGTAAAGGGTGAACCGGATGCAAAAAAAACGCGCCGGCTAAGCGGCGCGTTGCGGATTGTAACAGGAAGCCGGCGGCAAGCTCCAAGTCTCGAGCCGCAAGCAAGCAGCCGAGCCGGGAATCTGCAGCCAGGGCTCGCCGCCGGCCTAAGCCGCGACGCCTAGGGATGGCCCCCGGCGCAGGTCGGCGAGGCCGGGGCCGCGCCGATCGTTTCCCACTCCTGGGGCGTGTAGGTATGCAGCGCCAGGGCATGGAACTGGCCCATCAGCTCACCCAGGGTGGCGTAGACCTTCTGGTGGCGCTTGACGCTGTTGAGGCCGGCGAACTGCTCGCTGACCAACACCGCCTTGAAGTGGGTTTCCTGGCCACGGCTATGCATGTGGCTTTCGTCCAGCACTTGCAGGTGCGCAGGCTGCAAGCCCGCCAGCGCCGTTTCGATCCGTTGTTGCATGATCATCGCGGGCTCCGCTTACTTCTTCTTCGCCGGAGCGGCCTTTGGCTCGAGCTCGGCGGTCATGTCGGCCAGCAGCTTGTTCACCACCGGCACTGCGCTTTCCAGCTTGCCCTGGGTCATCTGCGCCGATTGCTGGGTCAGCTGGGGCATCTTCTCCAGGACCTTCTTGCCCAGTGGCGACTGGTAGAAAGCCACCAGGTCCTTGAGCTCCGACTCACTGAAGTTGCTGGTGTAGAGCTTGACCATGTCCGGTTTCAGCTTGTTCCAGCCGATGGCCTGGTCCAGGGCGGCGTTGGCCTTGGCCTGGTAGGTTTCGAGCAGCGCACGCTTGGATTCCGGAGCCTTGGTCTGCTCGAAACGCTGGGCGAACATCTGCTGCACTTGCATGTAGACCGGGGTACCGAGCTTGTCCGCATGGGCCAGGGTCAGGAAAGCCTCGGCACTGGCGTTGTGGCTGGCGGTATCGGCAAGAACCTGGCCGCTGGCACAGACCAGAACAACCGCGGAACAGAGGGCACGAAGACGGGTCATCGAGTTTCCTTTTCTAGCAGGCGAGGTAGAACCCCAAGGGCGCCCATTCTGCGCCTATTGCTCCGCGTCCCTCAACCCCACCCGGTTTTGCCCGGGCCAATAGCCGGGATAAATCCCTCCAAGGGAACCCGAGCCTCGGATCAGGGCCTAAACTGGCCAGTCAGACTAGGAGGATCGCCACGATGAATCGAATCGAAACTGACAGCCTGGGCCAGGTTGAAGTCCCGCAGGAAGCCTACTGGGGCGCTCAGACCCAACGCTCGCTGGTCAACTTCGCCATCGGTACCGAACGCATGCCGCTGTCGGTCCTGCACGCCCTGGCGCTGATCAAGAAAGCCGCGGCCCGGGTCAACAACCGCAACGGCGACCTGCCCGCGGATATTACCCGGCTGATCGAACAGGCCGCCGACGAAGTGTTGGCCGGCGAGCACGACGACCAGTTCCCACTGGTGGTGTGGCAAACCGGCAGCGGCACCCAGAGCAACATGAACGTCAACGAAGTGCTGGCCGGACGGGCCAACGAGCTGGCGGGCAACCCCCGCGGCGGCAAGGCGCCGGTGCACCCCAACGATCACGTCAACCGTTCCCAGAGCTCCAACGACTGCTTTCCCACCGCCATGCACATCGCCACCGCCCAGGCCGTGCAATTCCAGCTGCTGCCGGCCATCGCCGAACTCTCCGGTGGCCTGGCCGAGCTGTCGGCGCGGCACATGAAGCTGGTGAAGACCGGACGCACCCACATGATGGATGCCACGCCGATCACCTTCGGCCAGGAACTCTCGGCCTTCATCGCCCAGCTGAGCTACGCCGAGCGAGCGATCCGCAGTGCCCTGCCGGCGGTCTGCGAACTGGCCCAGGGCGGCACCGCCGTGGGTACCGGGCTGAACTCGCCCCACGGTTTCGGCGAAGCCATCGCCGCCGAGCTCGCCGCCCTCTCCGGCCTGCCGTTCGTCACCGCGCCCAACAAATTCGCCGCCCTGGCCGGCCATGAACCACTGACCGCCCTGTCCGGCGCCCTGAAGACCCTCGCGGTGTGCCTGATGAAGATCGCCAACGACCTGCGCCTGCTGGGCTCGGGGCCGAGGGCCGGCCTGGCGGAGGTCAAGCTGCCGGCCAACGAGCCGGGCAGTTCGATCATGCCCGGCAAGGTCAACCCGACCCAGTGCGAAGCCTTGTCGATGCTGGCCTGCCAGGTCATGGGCAACGATACCGCCATCGGTTTCGCCGCCAGCCAGGGCCATTTGCAGTTGAACGTGTTCAAGCCAGTGATCATCCACAACCTGCTGCAATCGATCCGCCTGCTGGCCGATGGCTGCAGCAACTTCCACCAGCACTGCATCACGGGCCTGGAGCCCGATCCGGTGCAAATGGCCGCCCACCTGGAGCGCGGCCTGATGCTGGTGACAGCGCTCAACCCGCATATCGGCTACGACAAGGCCGCCGAGATCGCCAAGAAGGCCTACGCCGAGAACCTGACCCTGCGCGAAGCGGCTCTGGCACTGGGTTACCTGGACGATGCGCAGTTCGACGCCTGGGTCCGCCCGGAAAACATGCTGGAAGCCGGAAAACAGGGCTGACATCCAGAGCGGGCGGCGGGTTTCATGCCGCCGCCCGTGATCGTCACCTGGCGCCACCGCGCCGACGCCGTGCCCGCAACCCCTCGATCAGCGACGGCCCCAGGGCCGTCAGCGCCGAACCCAGCACCACCAGCAACGCACCGCCATAACCCAGGCCGTTGATCTGTTCCGCGTGCACGTACTCCGGCCACATCCAGGCCGCCCAGGCCACGGCGGCGAAGGTCACCAGTGGGGTGATGGCCAGGGTCGCGCTGACCCGCGATGCCTCCCAATGGGCCAGGGCTTCGGCAAACGCGCCATAGGCCACCAGGGTATTGAGGCAGCAGGCCAGCAACAGCCAACCTTGCAATGGCGTCAGCGCCAGAACCTCCAACGGATGAACCCAGGGCATGAGCAGCAAGGCGCAGGACAGGTAGATCACCATCATCACCTGCAATGAATTCCACACACTCAACAACTGCTTCTGGCCCAGGGCATAGAAGGTCCAGACCGCCGATGCCGCCAGCACGGTGAGCACGCCAGCGGTGTAGTCGCCCAGGGACGTCAGCAACTCGGCCAGGCGCTGGTTGAAGAACAACCCGAACCCCACCAGCAACACCAGCAGGCCCAGGCCCTGCCCCAGGCTGAAGCGCTCCTTGAACACCAGCACACTGGCGACCAGCAACAGGATCGGCCCCATCTGCACCACCAGTTGCGCGGTGCCCGGGCTCAACAGGTTCAGGCCCATCAGGTACAGCACGTAGTTGCCCACCAGGCCACCCACCGCAAGCGGCACCAGCCAGGCGCCCCGCGGCCCGAGCCGACGCCAGTCGGGCAGGCGTCGCACCGCCGCCAGGTAGACCAGCAGGCACCCGCCGGACACCAGCAGGCGGAACCAGGTCACGGTGACCGGATCCATCGCTTGCAGCACTTGCTTGAGCTTGATGGGCAGGATGCCCCAGAGCACCGCGGTCACCAATGCGAGGAACAGGCCATAGGCCCAACGACCGGATGAAACATGCATGCCACCCCCACAAAACCTGCCAGCGACGGGCACATTCTAGGGCCGCAGCCCGGGGCGACACAGCGGCCGTGAACGACCGCGCGCAAACAGGACAGTCCAGGTCGCAAACACGCAAGCCGGCCCCATCGGAGCCGGCTGGTATAGCGGCAACAGGCCTAGCGCACGGCCTCGAACAGCCCGGTGGCGCCCATGCCGCCGCCCACGCACATGGTGACGATGCCGTAGCGCAAGTTGCGCCGCTGCAGCTCGCGCACCAGGTGTCCGACCTGGCGCGAGCCGGTCATGCCATAGGGGTGGCCGATGGCGATCGAGCCGCCATTGACGTTGTAGCGGGCGTTGTCGATTTCCAGGCGCTCGCGGGCATACAAGCACTGGGACGCGAAGGCCTCGTTGAGTTCCCACAGGTCGATGTCGGCGATGCTCAGGCCCTTGGCCTTGAGCAGCTTGGGCACCGAGAACACCGGGCCGATGCCCATTTCGTCCGGCTCGCAGCCGGCCACGGTGAAGCCACGGAAAAACGCCTTGGGCTTGAGTCCCAGGGCCAGTGCCCGCTCCAGGCTCATCACCAGGGTCATCGAAGCCCCATCGGAGAGCTGCGAGGAGTTGCCAGCGGTCACCGAACCATCCTCGGCGAACACCGGCTTGAGCGCCGCCAGGTTCTCCAGGGTAGTGTCCGGGCGGTTGCAGTCGTCGCGATCCACCACGCCATCGAGGATCTGCACCTGCCCGGTGTTCTTGTCCTCGACCCTGTACTTGACCGCCATCGGCACGATCTCGTCGTCGAACAGGCCGGCGGCCTGGGCCTGGGCAGTGCGCTGCTGGCTCTGCAGGGCGTAAAGGTCCTGGCTCTCGCGACTGACCTTGTAGCGCCGGGCCACCACCTCGGCGGTCTGGCCCATGGGGAAATAGATGCCCGGCACCTGTTCCTTGAGCAACGGGTTGATCAGGTTGTCGGTATTGACGCTCTTCATGGTCAGGCTGATGGACTCCACCCCGCCGGCGACGATGATGTCGCTGCAGCCGGAGGCGATCTGGTTGGCGGCGATGGCGATCGCCTGCAACCCCGAAGAGCAGAAACGGTTGAGGGTCATGCCCGCGGTGCCGGTGCCCAGGGCCGAAAGCACGGCGACGTTGCGCCCGATGTTGTAGCCCTGGGCCCCTTCGTTGGAGCCGGCGCCGACGATGCAATCCTCGACGCTGGCCGGGTCGATGCCAGTGCGCGCCAGCAGCGCATTGACACAATGGGCGGCCATGTCGTCCGGACGGGTCTGGTTGAACTTGCCGCGAAAGGACTTGGCCAGGCCAGTCCGCACGCTGTCGACTATCACCACTTCACGCATGACGCTCTCCTTGTTGTTGCCAGCTCAAGAGCGTCGAGCATAGATCCGCGGCCAACCGGCCGCGACGATCATTCATTGGCCGTATGCGTGGCCATCGGCCTACTTCTTGTGTTTCTTGTCGTGCCGGTCGCTGCGCTCGAACGCCTCTTCCAGGGTCCGGTTGATGGTGCGCAGGACCTTGACCCGGGCCCAGCGCTTGTCGTTGGCCTCCACCAGGGTCCAGGGCGCCACTTCGGTACTGGTACGGTCGACCATGTCGCCCACCGCAGTACGGTAGTCGTCCCACTTGTCGCGGTTGCGCCAGTCGTCCTCGGTGATCTTGAAGCGTTTGAAGGGGATCTCTTCGCGCTCCTGGAAACGCTCCAGCTGGGTGTCCTTGTCGATGGCCAGCCAGAACTTCACCACGATCACCCGGGCATCGGCCAACTGCTCCTCGAAGTCGTTGATCTCGCTGTAGGCCCGCAGCCAGTCGGCCGGGCTACAGAAGCCCTCGACCCGCTCCACCAGCACCCGGCCGTACCAGGAACGGTCGAAGATGGTGAACTTGCCCCGGGCCGGGATCTGCCGCCAGAAACGCCAGAGGTAGGGCTGCGCGCGCTCGTCTTCGGACGGCGCGGCGATCGGCACGATGCTGTATTGGCGTGGGTCCAGCGCCGCCGCCACCCGGCGGATGGCGCCGCCCTTGCCCGCCGCATCGTTGCCCTCGAACACCGCCACCAGGGCGTGCTTGCGCATGCGCTTGTCACGCAACAGGCCGGCCAGGCGCGCCTGCTCGGTGATCAGTTGCTCCTCGTAGTCGTCCTTGTCCAGGTGCTGGGTCATGTCCAGGCTGTCCAGCAGGCTCAGCTGGTCCACCGCCGGCGGCAACGGCGCGGCGTTGACCTGGGCCGGCTTGAGCGGCTTGCGAGCCAGGGCGCTCTGCAAGCCCTCGAGCAGGATTCGGCCCACGGTAAGGCTGCGGTAATGCGGGTCCACGCCTTCGATCACATGCCAGGGCGCGTAGTCGCGGCTGGTGCGGCGCAACACTCGCTCGCCGTACTTGACGAACTTGTCGTAGGTCTCCGATTGCTGCCAGTCCAGCGGGCTGATGCGCCAGCTGTGCAGCGGATCGTCCTGCAGGGCCTTGAGCCGGGCCTTCATCTGCTTCTTGGACAGGTGGAACCAGAACTTGAAGATCAGCGCGCCCTCATCGCAAAGCATCTTCTCCAGGCGCTCGGCAGCATTGATCGCCTGGTCCAGGCGCGGGTCCTTGATCTGCCCATGCACCCGCCCCTGGAGCATCTGGCTGTACCAGTTGCCGAAAAACACCCCCATGCGCCCCTTGGCCGGGAGCATGCGCCAATAGCGCCAGGCCGGTGGCCGCGACAGCTCCTCGTCGGTCTGCTGGTCGAAGGTGCGCACCTCGATCAGGCGCGGGTCCATCCATTCGTTGAGCAGCTTGACCGTCTCGCCCTTGCCCGCCCCTTCCACGCCATTGATCAGCACGATCACCGGGAATCCGGCCTTCTGACGCAACTCGAACTGCGCCTCGAGCAAGGCTTCACGCAGGGCCGGCACTTCGGCGTCGTAGGTTTCCTTGTCGATGGCGTGACCGATTTCAGCGGATTCGAACATGGGTGGCTCCCTTCCAAGAATTTTCCAAGACTAGCGGATGGACCTCGGCCAGGGAAAACAAATCCAGAAGCGCCAACGGCTTGCCATGGATCAAGCGCCGACCCGGTGATCGGCTAGAATGGCCGCCTTGCGCCACATGAGCCGAACATGACAGCAGAACTGCCCTACGCCCAGCTCGACTGGGACGACCAAGGACGCCCGCGCTCGCGGGTCTTCGACGATGTGTATTTCTCCAGCGACTCGGGACTGGATGAAACCCGCCACGTCTTCATCGAACAGAACCGCCTGGGGGAACGCTTCGCCGCCCTGGCCGCCGGCCAGCGCTTCGTCATCGGCGAGACCGGCTTCGGCACCGGGCTAAACTTCCTCTGCGCCTGGCAACTGTTCCGGCAACAAGCGCCCGCCGGCGCGCGCCTGCATTTCGTCAGCGTCGAAAAGTACCCCCTGAACCACGCCGACCTGCAACGGGCCCTGGGCCTGTGGCCGGAGCTGGCCGACCTGGCGCAGCCGCTCTTGGTGCAGTACCAGGCGATCCACGGTGGTTTCCAGCGCCTGGTCCTGGACCAGGGCCGGGTCATCCTGACCCTGTTGATCGGCGATGCCCTGGAGCAACTGCCGCAACTGGACGCCCAGGTGGACGCCTGGTTCCTCGACGGTTTCGCCCCGGCGAAGAACCCCGAGATGTGGACCGCCGAGCTGTTCGCCGAACTGGCCCGCCTGGCTGCACCGGGCGCAAGCATCAGCACCTTCACCAGCACCGGCTGGGTGCGGCGCCTGTTGAACGCGGCGGGCTTCAAGATGAAGCGCACCCCGGGCATCGGCCGCAAATGGGAAGTGCTGCGCGGCGAGTTCCTCGGCTGGCCCGAAGGAACTCCCGCTCCGGCCGCAGCCAAGCCCTGGTTCGCCCGCCCACCACGACAAGACAAGAGCGCCCTGGTGATCGGCGGCGGCCTGGCTGGCTGCTCCAGTGCCGCCAGCCTGGCTGCCCGTGGCTGGCAGGTACGACTGCTCGAACGCCATGGGCAACTGGCCCAGGAAGCCTCGGGCAATCCCCAGGGCGTGCTCTACCTCAAGTTGTCGGCCCACGGCACGGCGTTGTCGCAGATGATCCTCAGCGGCTTCGGCTACACCCGCCGCCAGCTCGAACACCTGCAACGAGGCCTGGACTGGGACGGCTGCGGCGTCCTGCAACTGGCGTTCAACGCCAAGGAAGCCGAACGCCAGGCGCAACTGGCCGCGGCCTTTGCCCAAGACTTGCTGCACATCCTGGACCGCGAGCAAGCCCAGGCCCGGGCCGGCATTGGCCTGGAATACGGCGGATTGTTCTTCCCCGAAGGAGGCTGGGTCCATCCGCCGGCGCTGTGCCAATGGCAAGCCGCGCATGCAGGTATCCAGGTCCTGGCCCATCGGCAGGTGCTGGAACTGCGCCGGGTCGACCAGCAATGGCAGGCTTGGGACGGCGAGCAGCTACTGGCCAGCGCCGCCGTGGTAATCCTCGCCGGCGCGGCCGAGATCAAGCAGTTTCCCGCCAGCGCCGAGTTGCCCCTCAAGCGCATCCGTGGGCAGATCACCCGCCTGCCGCAAACGGCACGCAGCCAGGCCCTGGCCACGGTGGTCTGCGCCGAAGGCTATGTCGCCCCGCCCCGGCTGGGGGAACACACCCTGGGCGCCAGCTTCGACTTCCACAACCAGGACCTGGCCCCGACCACCGCCGAGCATGCGGGCAACCTGGAGATGCTGCGGGAGATCTCCAACGATCTGCTGCAACGCCTGGACGCCGAGCACCTGCCGCTGGAAGAGCTGCAAGGCCGTGCGGCCTTTCGCTGCACCAGCCCGGACTACCTGCCCATCGTCGGCCCGCTGGCGGACCGCGCTGCCTTCGCATGCACCTATGCCGCCCTGGGCAAGGACGCCCGCCAAGTACCGGACCTGCCCTGCCCCTGGCTCGAAGGCTTGTACATCAATAGCGGCCATGGCTCGCGCGGCTTGATCACCGCACCGTTATCCGGGGAACTGCTGGCCGCTTGGCTGGAAGACGAACCCCTGCCACTGCCCAGGAGCGTGGCCGAGGCCTGCCATCCGAACCGCTTCGCCCTGCGCCGGCTGATTCGCGGCAAGGCCTGAGCCAATCCGCGGGGCCGCTGCCGCCAGCGGCTCCCCTTGCGGAACTAGCGGGCCGCATCGGGCAAGCTGGACACTGTTGCTGGTTGAGAAAATTTGTCTTTAAGCCGTAGAAAATGAACTTCAAACAGGTAATAAGAGGCTATTGAAACAATGTAAGCCAGTATCAACGAGCATAGCACCATGACCGGATAGGATAGGATGCCGGGATACTTCAACGCTGCCTTCTCCATGACAATGAACAAGACAAAGTGCCAGACGTACAAGCCGTAGCTGATTTTCCCGGTAAACGCAAAAACCCGAAACTCCATGAGCTTGGCAAGCAACTTTCCCTTGCCATTGGCGAGAAGCCAAACCGGTAGCCCGAAAACAAAAGCAAGTGCGGTAAACATGTATGGTGCGCAACGCACCCAGTCCTGTGGATTCCAGAAGGCTTCGAGCCCTAGTTTACTTATGGAATACATCAACAGGGCACAGCCGACGACAAAAAGAGAATACACGATTCGCGCACCAAAATGACCGATGTTGAAAAAGGCGATGAGCGCACCGTAGGCCATCATGTCCAGGCAACTGAGCAGTGTTACGTTTGCCATGTATACATTGTCGAACATGGCAACGATCAAATACCTGGAAATGGGTGCAACCACGATCAAAAGAGCACAGAGCCAGGCAAGGCTCCTACGTCCGACAAAATAAATGACAAATGGCCATATCAGGTAAAACTGCTCTTCCACGGCAAGCGACCATGTATGAGCCACCACTCCCGGAATATTACCTGCTTCAAAAAGTTGTCTGCCAATTTGATAATTCTGTAAATACACCAGGTACCACGCATACCCTTCAGTTGGACGACTAAGTACTAACAGAAAGATAAAGTTAATGAAAATATAAGCATAGAACAAAGGAAATATTCGCAATGTGCGCTTAAGATAGAACACACGCAAGTACTCTAAAAGGCTTACATCACGACTATTGATCAAGATCCTCGTAATCAGAAAGCCAGACAGCACAAAAAAAAGAGGGACCCCAGACCAACCGAGCGAAAAACCTGGGATCTTCAAATGAAAAAACATAACGAGAAGGATAGCCACCCCACGCACACCATCTAGCGCCGGAATATGTTTGATTCCAACTTTTGAACTCATTCATTCACCAATTCAGTTAACAAATAGCTGCTTTATCATCGATTCGACACAAGCTACCCCGACTGATGAAACTCCAGGGCCATAGGTCACCGATAGGTTGAACATTCTCGCGAACGTGCCGGTCCTGGTCCCAACTGGCTGATCACGCTCGTAGGTGCTGCTTAACTCTGCATTCAGCATGGTCATAAATAGCGGCACTAGCCTGACTATGAACACATTCCGCCCAGGCCAGAATCGTAACCGAGACTCGTCTCAGAACAACTCGCCCAACCCCGACTAATGCGTTGCTTGACCGAAAACCGAATCTCATCAGTTGCTTGATCATGCCACCACCAGTGATTTTTCCCTGGGGTTGAGCAGAAGCCGCTGATTATAACCCATCGATCTAAAACTCCCGAGTTATGCACAGGTCAGTTTCCTGGTAGCCGTCATTTTGGCGGCGACGGATTGACTCTTCCCCAACGGAAAAAACCGGTAAGGACTTATGTGCGGATTAGCTGGAGAACTACGTTTCGATCACCAACCTGCCGACCTTGCGGCAGTTGAACGCATCACCCACCACCTCGCCCCCCGCGGCCCCGACGCCTGGGGCTTCCACAGCCAGGGACCGATCGCCCTGGGCCATCGGCGCCTGAAGATCATGGACCTGTCGGACGGCTCGGCGCAGCCCATGGTCGACAACCAGCTGGGCCTGTCCCTGGCCTTCAACGGCGCGATCTACAACTACCCCGAGCTGCGCGCCGAACTGGAAGCCAAGGGTTATGCCTTTCATTCCGGGGGCGATACCGAAGTGCTGCTCAAGGGCTACCACGCCTGGGGCGCCGAGCTGCTGCCCAAGCTCAACGGCATGTTCGCCTTCGCCATCTGGGAGCGCGACAGCAAGCGCCTGTTCCTGGCCCGCGATCGCCTGGGGGTCAAGCCCCTGTACCTGTCGCGCACCGGCCAGCGCCTGCGTTTCGCCTCGACCCTGCCGGCACTGCTCAAGGGCGGCGACATCGATCCGCTGCTCGATCCGGTCGCCCTCAACCACTACCTGAACTTCCATGCCGTGGTCCCGGCCCCCAGGACGTTGCTGGCGGGCATCGAGAAACTGCCGCCAGCTACCTGGATGCGCATCGAGGCCGATGGCCGCAGCGAGCAGCAGACCTGGTGGACCCTGGCCTACGGCCCGGCCGCCGATGAAACCCGGTTGACCCTGGAAGATTGGCGCGACCGGGTGCTGGACAGCACCCGTGAAGCGGTAGCCATCCGCCAACGTGCAGCGGTGGACGTCGGCGTGCTGCTGTCTGGCGGCGTCGACTCGAGTCTGCTGGTGGGGCTGCTGCGTGAAGTCGGGGTGGACGAGTTGTCGACCTTCTCCATCGGTTTCCAGGATGCCGGCGGCGAACGGGGCGACGAGTTCCAGTATTCCGACCTGATCGCCCGGCACTACGGCACCCGCCATCACCAACTGCGCATCGCCGAGCACGAGATCATCGAGCAGTTGCCCGCTGCGTTTCGCGCCATGAGCGAGCCGATGGTCAGCCACGACTGCATCGCCTTCTATTTGCTGTCCCGGGAAGTGGCCAAGCACTGCAAGGTGGTGCAGAGCGGCCAGGGGGCCGACGAGTTGTTCGCCGGCTACCACTGGTATCCGCAGGTGGACGGCGCCGATGATCCCTATGGCGCCTATCGCGCGGCCTTCTTCGACCGCAGCTACGACGACTATGCCGCCACCGTGCAACCGCAGTGGCTGACGGCCAACGATGCCGCCGGTGATTTCGTCCGCGAGCATTTTGCCCGGCCCGGGGCCGAGGCCGCCGTGGACAAGGCCCTGCGCCTGGACAGCACGGTGATGCTGGTGGACGACCCGGTCAAGCGCGTGGACAACATGACCATGGCCTGGGGCCTGGAGGCCCGCACGCCATTCCTCGACTACCGCCTGGTGGAACTCTCGGCCCGGGTCCCCGCGCGCTTCAAGCTGCCCGATGGAGGCAAGCAGATACTCAAGGAGGCCGCTCGGCTGGTGATTCCCAGCGAGGTCATCGATCGCAAGAAAGGCTACTTCCCGGTACCGGGGCTCAAGCACCTGGAGGGCAAGACCCTGGATTGGGTCCGCGAACTGCTGCTGGACCCGAGCCAGGACCGCGGCCTGTTCAATCCGACGATGCTCGACCGCCTGCTGACCGATCCCCAGGGCCAGCTGACGCCGTTGCGCGGCTCCAAGCTGTGGCAACTGGCGGCGTTGAACCTGTGGCTCAGTGAACAAGGAATCTGACCGATGAAAGCCCATGCTACGGCCTACAGCCAACGCCTTCTGCGGGGCCAGGCCCCCTCCTACGAACGCTTGCAGGCGCGTTTTGCCGAAGACGGCAGCGAGCCAGGCAACGACCCGGTTGCCGTGCACTGCGGTTGGGGCCGCCTGCTGATCGGCCATACCTTCCCCGACGCCGCCCGGCTGGCCGAGGAACTGCTCAACGAGCGTCCCGGCGAGCGGGACATCGCGCTGTATGTAGCCGCGCCCCAGCAGGTGCTGGGGCTGGAGCCGGCGCAACTGTTCCTCGACCCCTCCGACACCCTGCGCCTGTGGTTCAGCGACTACCGCCAGGCCACCCGGGTATTCCGTGGCTTTCGTATCCGGCGTGCGCAAAGCGCCGCCGACTGGCAAGCCATCAACCAGCTGTACCTGGCCCGGGGCATGCTGCCCATCGATCCAGAGCTGCTGACCCCACGCCACCAGGGCGGGCCGGTCTACTGGCTGGCCGAGGACGAGGACAGCGGCGCGCTGATCGGCAGCGTCATGGGCCTGGACCATTACAAGGCCTACCAGGACCCGGAACACGGCAGCAGCCTGTGGTGCCTGGCCGTGGACCCGGACTGCAGCCGACCGGGCGTTGGCGAGGTGTTGGTGCGCCACCTGATCGAACACTTCATGAGCCGTGGCCTGAGCCACCTCGACCTGTCGGTGCTGCACGACAACCGCCAGGCCAAGAACCTCTACGCCAAGCTGGGCTTTCGCACCCTCTCGACCTTCGCCATCAAGCGCAAGAACGGCATCAACCAGCCGTTGTTCCTTGGCCCCGGCCCCCAGGCGCAGTTCAATCCCTATGCCCGGATCATCGTCGAGGAAGCCCATCGCCGGGGTATCGACGTCCAGGTCGACGACGCCACGGCCGGCCTGTTCACCCTCAGCCACGGCGGGCGCCGGGTGCGCTGCCGGGAATCCCTGAGCGACCTGACCAGCGCCATCAGCATGAGCCTGTGCCAGGACAAGAGCCTGACCCACAAGGTGCTCAAGGGCGCCGGGCTGAACCTGCCGGCCCAGCGCCTGGCGGGTAACGCCGACGACAACCTGGAGTTCCTCGACGAGCATCGACGGGTGGTGGTCAAGCCCCTGGACGGCGAGCAGGGCCAGGGGGTAGCGGTGGACCTGCGCAGTATCGAGGAGGTGCAGCAGGCCATCGACCAGGCTCGCAAGTTCGACAGTCGGGTCCTGCTGGAAAGCTTCCACGAGGGCCTGGACCTGCGCATCCTGGTGATCGGTTTCGAAGTGGTGGCCGCGGCCATCCGCCGCCCTGCACAAATCATCGGCGATGGTCAGCACTCCATCGGTGCGTTGATCGAAGCCCGCAGCCGCCGGCGCCAAGCGGCCACCGGTGGCGAGAGTCGCATCCCCCTGGACCACGAGACCCAGCGCACCCTGCATGCCGCCGGCTACGACTACAACAGCGTGCTGGAGCCCGGCGAGCTGCTATGCGTGCGGCGTACCGCCAACCTGCACACCGGCGGCACCCTGGAAGACGTCACCGACATCCTCCATCCGCAGCTGGCCGATGCCGCGGTGCGCGCGGCCCGGGCCCTGGATATCCCGGTGGTCGGCCTGGACCTGCTGGTGCCGGCGGCGGACCAGCCCGAATACGTGTTCATCGAAGCCAACGAGCGTGCCGGGCTGGCCAACCACGAACCGCAACCGACGGCCGAGCGTTTTGTCGACCTGCTGTTCCCCCTCAGTCAACCAACCCCCTGAGCCCCTGGGGCCTGCGGCGCCAGTGAATGCCGCAGGTCTTGGACGAAGCCATCGCTGGGCGTTTTTTCATCAGGAGTTTCCATGACCCGCAAGATCGCCGAACCGGACCTCGCCTACCTGCAGAAGGTCCTCCTGGAAATGCTCGCCATTCCCAGCCCCACCGGTTTCACCGACACCATCGTGCGCTATGTCGCCGAGCGCCTGGAAGAATTGGGCATTCCCTTCGAACTGACCCGGCGCGGCACTATCCGCGCCACCCTCAAGGGCCAGAAGAACAGCCCCGACCGGGCCGTCTCGGCACACCTGGACACCATCGGCGCCAGCGTCCGCGCGGTGAAGGACAACGGCCGCCTGACCCTGGCGCCGGTGGGCTGCTGGTCCAGCCGCTTCGCCGAGGGCAGCCGGGTCAGCCTGTTCACCGACAACGGCGTGCTGCGCGGCAGCGTGCTGCCGTTGATGGCCTCCGGGCATGCCTTCAACACCGCGGTGGACGAGTTGCCCATCAGTTGGGACCACATCGAGCTGCGCCTGGACGCCTATTGCACCACCCGTGCCGACTGCGAATCACTGGGCATCGGCGTGGGGGATTTCGTCGCATTCGACCCCCTGCCGGAGTTCACCGAAAGCGGCCATATCAGCGCCCGGCACCTGGATGACAAGGCCGGGGTCGCGGCCCTGCTGGCCGCCCTCAAGGCCATCGTCGACAGCGGCGAACCCTTGTCGATCGACTGCCACCCGCTGTTCACCATCACCGAGGAAACCGGTAGCGGCGCCGCCGCAGCCCTGCCCTGGGACGTCAGTGAGTTTGTCGGCATCGACATCGCCCCGGTCGCTCCGGGCCAGCACTCCAGCGAGCACGCGGTCAGCGTGGCCATGCAGGACTCCGCCGGGCCCTACGACTACCATCTGTCCCGGCACCTGCTGCGCCTGGCCGGGGAGCATGAGTTGCCGGTACGGCGCGACCTGTTTCGCTACTACTTCAGCGATGCCCATTCGGCGGTCACCGCCGGCCACGATATCCGTACCGCGCTGCTGGCCTTCGGTTGCGACGCCACCCATGGCTACGAACGGACCCATATCGACAGCCTGGCCGCACTGGCCCGGCTGCTGAGCGCCTACATCCTCAGCCCACCGGTATTCGCCAGCGACGCCCTACCGGCCCAAGGCTCCCTGGACCGCTTCAGCCACCAGCTCGAGCATGATGCGCAGATGGAAAGCGAGACCCGGGTGCCTTCGGTGGACAGCCTGGTGGGCAATCGCTCCTGAACATGACGGGCAGGTTCGTGCAGATCGTGGTTGGCGGGTACCGGCCTGGCGCAGTAGCATCCGGGATTGTTTGCCGGAGGCCCCCATGCTGATTCCCCACGACCGCCTTGAAGTCGACACCCTGACCCGCCTGATCGAAGACTTCGTCACCCGCGAGGGCACCGACAACGGCGATGAAACCCCGCTGGAAACCCGGGTCCTGCGGGTCCGCCAAGCCCTGGGCAAGGGTCAGGCGGTGATCGTCTTCGACCCCGACAGCGAGCAGTGCCAACTGATGCTCAAGCACGATGTACCCAAGGAGTTGTTCGACTGAACACGACGCCCGGGCCTGCCCCGGGCATTTTTTCAAGAGGCGCTCAAGCGCGGCCCGAACAGGATCACGCTGGCGCCAATCACGCACAGCGCCAGCCCCAGCCAATCCGACCCCAGGGGACGGACCCGCTCCACCACCGCCAGCCAGCCAATCGACGCGACGATGTAGATGCCTCCATAGGCGGCATAGGCGCGCCCGGCGTAAACCGCCTCGACCTTGGTCAACAACAGGGCGAACAGGGTCAGGCTGACCAGCGCGGGGATGACCCACAGGGCGCTCTTGCCCTGGCGCAACCACATCCAGAAGGCATAGCAGCCGAAGATTTCGAACAGCGCGGCGAAAAAGAACCACAGGTAGTTGAGCATGCAAGGTCTCGTCAGGATTGCCAGATGCCGGCAACCCTAACCAGGCCCAGGCCGACGGGCAAGTTCAGTTGGCGCCTTGCTTGACCTTGGCGCGCATCTTCTCGGCCATCTGGGTCATTTCGGCGTACAGCGCCTGGGGATTGTGCTGCTTCAGGGTCCAGGCCAGGCGCCCCTGCTCATGGGGCAGGATCATGAACTGGCCGGCCTGCACCTGCTGGTGGATGTAGTCGGCGATCTCGACCGCGCTGATTGGCGAGCTCTCCAGCAGCTTGCCCACCTGGGCCTTCATGGCCGGGGTCGGGCCACGGAAGGAGTCCAGCAGGTTGGTCTGGAAGAACGACGGGCAGACCACGTGCACGGCGATCTCCTGCTGCGCCAGCTCGACCAGCAGGCTTTCCGAAAGCGCCACCACGCCAGCCTTGGCCACGTTGTAGTTGCTCATCGCCGGCCCCTGCATCAGCGCGGCCATGGAGGCGATGTTGATGATCTTGCCCTTGCTCTGCTCCAGCAGCGGCAGGAAGGCCTTGCAGCCCTTGACCACGCCCATCAGGTTGATCGCGATCTGCCAGTCCCAGTCCTCCAGGGACAGCTCGCTGAAGAAGCCGCCGGAAGCCACGCCGGCGTTGTTGACGATGATATCGATGCCACCGAACTTGAGCTCGCAGGCCTGGGCGAACGCGGTCAGTTGGCTGTAGTCGCGCACATCGCAGCGCTGCACGAAACCATCGCCACCGGCTTGGCGAACCAGCTTCAGGGTCTCTTGCAAACCTGCCTCGTTGACATCGGACAAGGCCAGCCGCCAGCCCTCGCGCGCCCAGCGCAAAGCGATTTCGCGCCCCAGGCCGGAGCCGGCGCCGGTGATCATCATGCGATTGTGCATAACAGTTGCCTTGTAGGTCCTGGAAAGATGAGCGCAGTGTAGCGAAGGCCCCGGCACGCCCCATGCACCATCAGGGTGCTGAATGGCGCGGGCAAACCCGTGCCTCGGTTCGGCCCTTGGGAGCGACGGCGCTGGCCGGCGAAAAACTTTGAATCTTGTGCACCGGCAACGAGTCCGAAACAGTAAGCGGCCCATGTTGCGAGCAAGACAGGTACGCAACATTCGCCGTTCGACAAATACTTCCTAAAAGGACATCGCTATGGGCACCATCCTGATCATCATCCTGATCCTGCTGCTGATTGGCGGCCTGCCGGTCTTCCCCCACTCCAGAAGCTGGGGCTACGGCCCTTCGGGGGTGATTGGCGTGGTGCTGGTCGTGTTGCTGGTGTTGCTGTTGCTCGGCAGGATCTAGGGCACAAGCGCTCCGGCAGCTTCGGGCCGGGCAAAAAAACACCCCTGCAAGAGGGGTGCATGGTGACCTGGCCAACCCGGCCGGCGCTCGAAGGCGAGCCGGCCGGGTGCCATGGCGATCAGTCCGGCTTGCCGTTGACCACGCCTGCGGTGTTATCCAGCAGGCTCTTGGTCGCGGTTTGCAGGAAAGCTTCGAGCTTGTGCTTCAACTCGTCGGTCCGCGGGGCATCCGGGACGATTTCCGCGTGAGGATTGGCGCCCAGCTCGTACTGGTACATCCGCGGCGCCATTTCCTTCTCCCGCGGCAGCACCAGGATCTGTCCGGCCGTCACGATGGCCGTGGTCTGCTCGCTGCCCGAAGGCTTGATCACGCCGAAGCCGGTATCGCCTTCCGGCAGGTTGAGCAGGTCACGTCCCCAGCACTGGTGGCGCACCTGGCCACCCAGACGCCCCATGATGGTCGGCACGATATCGACCTGGGTACCCACGGTGTGGTTGCGCTGGCCGAACTTCTCCTGGATACCCGGGGCGATCATCAGCATCGGCACGTTGAAGCGACCCAGGTCCATTTCGGTGATCTGGCGCTCGTTGCCGAAACCATGGTCGCCCACGATCACGAACAGGGTTTGCTTGAAGTACGGCTCCTTGCGCGCCTTCTCGAAGAACTGGCCCAGGGCCCAGTCGGCGTAGCGCATGGCCGTCAGGTGTTCATTGAGGCTGCCACGATCGGTCACTTTCTCCACCGGCAGTGGCGTCGGCAAGGCGTACGGGGTGTGGTTGGACAGGGTCTGCAGCAAGGCATAGAACGGCTTGCCGTTTTCCCGCGCCTTCAGCTCCTGCAGGCCACGGTCGAACATATCTTGGTCGGACACGCCCCAGGTCGGATCGGAGAACACCGGATCGACGAAGTCGTTGCGACCGACGAAGTTGGTCATGCCCTGGTTGCTGAAGAAGCCCGACTGGTTGTCCCAGGCGAAGTCGCCGTTGTAGACGTAGACATCGTCATACTTGCGCGCACTCAATACTTGCGGCAGGCCGGACAGCTTGTGGCTGCCTTCCGGGGTCTGCATCAGGTATTCGAAGCCCGGCAGGTTGGGGAAGCAGGCCATGGTGGCGAACATGCCCTGGTGGGTATGGGTGCCATTGGAGAAGAAGCGGTCGAACAACAGGCCTTCCTGGGACAGCTTGTCCAGGTACGGAGTGATGTTACCCGGGCCGCCCAGGGCGCCCACCGAGTGACCGGCCATGCTCTCCATGAGGATCACGACCACGTTCTTGATCGGCAGGGTCTTGTCGGCCGGGGGCATGTAGTCACGGCGTACCGCGGCGATATCGCCATCCACCAGCTTGTCGTCCGGCATCAGCAGCAGGTCGCGCACCACTTGCTGCGCCTCGGGCTGGGGCAAGGTGGCCTTCCAGATATTGCTGCGATCCTCGCCCATCCGGCTCTTGGCCGCCTCGATCAGCGACAGGGTACCGTTGAGGCCCAGCTGGTTGGCGAAGTTGGAATCGGTGGTGTAAACGTCACCCCAGCGCATCGGCGGTCCCTGGCGCAGGGTGCCACGAATGGCCACCACGCAAATCACCAGGCAGACCACGAACACCGCCAGGCGCGCGTACCAGGGCGCGATCTGGCGTGCCCCGACGCTGCCGCCGGTGAATGGCCCACGGGGCCGGGTGGCACGATCGGCCCCCTTGAATGCCAGGCTCAGGATCCAGGTGCCCACGACCCAGGCCAAGAGATAGCGCACCACCGGGAAGCCGTACCAGAGCATGCTCATCACGGTCTTCGGGTCTTCCTTGACGTACTGGAACACCAGGCCATTGAGGCGTTGGTGGAACTCGCGATAGAAGTCCATCTCCATCAGGCCGAGGAACAGCGCGATGCTGGAGGTCAGCGTCAGCCAGAAGCGCAGCAGCCCACGGGCAGCCATGGCCCGGGCACTGAACAGCGCCAGCACCAGCGGCGCACTGATGTAGGCCACCAGTCGCAGGTCGAAACGCAGGCCATTGGCAAATGCCTCGAGGAAGGTCGAGGCCGGCGTATCGAGGATCATCTCGCGGTTGTAGACCAGCAGCGCAACGCGCAGCAGGGTGAACATCACCATCATGACCAGCGCACAGAGGAGCGTGTAGGCCAGATGGGATTTGACGGTCGGTTGCAGCAAGCGATTCGGGGATCGCTGCTGGCTCAGGGCATCCGAGTTTGCCATGTCGTTTTAGGACCCATTGGAAGTTTAAGTTGCAAGGATGAAGCGGCGTTCTGCCCTCTTGTTGCCGCCGGGGCGACGGGGAATACGCGGTGCGCAGATGTTGCACGATCACTGGAGGCATTGCCATTGCTTAGTGGCAGGCGTATTCGCCACCCTACCAACGGCTCTGGCGCAATGAATTGCAGGGAGTGACAGCGAAAAAAAACGCTGGCGAATTGTCTTCGAGCGTTTGTGAAAATTTCGTTCAAGGCATGTTTAGTCACACAAAAAAGGGCCTCGCGGCCCTCTCTTGCTGACGCTCGATCCGTTGGCGGTCAGAGGCGCACATTCCCCCGGGGCCCGGCGATGGCCCAGATGATCAGCCCCAGCACTGGCAGCAGGATGATCAGCAGTACCCAGAGAATCTTCATGCCCGTCTCGGCGCCGCTCTTGAGGACGTTGATGATGGCCCAGATATCCAGGGCCAGGATGATCAGGCCGACCAGGCCATTGAAGGTGGAACCCATGGTGTCGCTCCCTAATGATGGTGTGCTTCCTTCTAGGATAGCCGGCCACCATCAGGGTTCCGTGAGATCTCACGACATTGACGAATCAGACGTGCACCGCGACCTTCAGGGCCTCCAGGGCCGGGGCTGCGGCGATACCCACCTCGGCACACAGCTCCAGCACTCGCGGCACATCGTGGCCGTAGACCAGGACCATCTGCAGTTCGTCGTCCAGCAACTGGCTGAAGTTCACCAGCACGTAGCCGCCGTTCTCCGGGTTCATGCTGCCCATCTGGATCTGGATCCGGTTCAGGGCGGTCAAAGCTTCGGTCTTGGCCAGTTGCTTGGGCTTGATATTGAACGACACGTCCTTGCCGAAGGACGCGACGATCTGGCTGAACAGGTCGACGTAGGTATCGGCCTGGAACAACACGGTGTCCGGCAGGCTGCCGACCACCACCCATTCGCCCAGGGAGATGGGGAAGCTGTCGTCATAGTTGATGTCGGGGTTGGCCGTCAGGAACGCCTCGGGATCGGCATAGGCCTGGCTCGCTTCATCGGCGATCCGCTGGATCTCGGCGTCGCCCATGCAGCCGGAGCTGATTCTGGTGATGAGTTCGATAAGGGCGGTCTTCATGGGCGCATCCTGGAGGCAAGGAAATTTCGAGGGCGCGAAGGATAGCCTAAAGTCCGCGGTCGGTCCTGCTGAACGACGAGGGCCCAAGCCCTCGCCGCTCTCGCGCCTCAGGCCAGGAGCTGTTCCAGTTGCGCGGTGGTATCCGCCGCGCCCATGGTCCGGGCAGCCTCCAGGGCACTGACGCCATTGGCATCGCGAACCTTGGGATCGGCGCCTTGGCTGATCAGGTAGGTGACGATCTCGGTGCGATTGAACATCGCCGCCATCATCAGCGCAGTACGGCCGTCGAAAGAGGCGCCCTCGACCTGGGCCCCCCCCTCCACCAGCGCCTTGACCACCGCCAGATCGCCCTTGAAGGCGGCCCCGGCGATCGGGCTCTGGCCGTTGTCGTTGCGGATCTCGGGGTCGGCCTTGTGCTTGAGCAGCACCTGTACCGCCTCCACATGCCCGTAATACGCGGCCAGCATCAGCAGGGTATCGCCCTTGTGGTTGCGCAGGTTGACCGGCAGGCCACCACCGGCCAGCCGGTCGAGCATCTGGGCATCGCCCTGGCGGGCGACGTTGAACACCTGCTCGACAAACTGGGCGGCCTCGTCTTCAGTCATCTGGCGGCTTTTGTCGGTCATCGGTAACTCCAGGTTCGGCAAATCGGAAAGTCGCTAGTTTCCCCAAGCCGGCCGCAGCCTGTCACCCTCTTTTTCCCAAGGACCGCCATAGACACAATCAATAGCGCAGGCGCCCTCCTTGGATGTCGGCGAAGATCTGCGGGGTCAAGCGCACATAGGTGTCCGAACCCGGCAGCCAGGCATAGATCGGATCGTCACCGGTGCGTTCGAGATCGAAGGCCTGCTCTTTCAGGCGGCTCTTCTGGTATTTGAAAGTACCGGTGGTATCCATCTTCACCTTGATCCGCAGGAACAGCGGCACCGCATAGCCCGGCAGTTGCTGCCGGGCGAACTGCAACAGCGCGCTGAAATCCAGGGTCGCCAGGGACTCCGCCGGGGTGATCGCCACCATCCCCGCACGGCCATTGGTGTTTTGGATCTCCACGCCGTAGGCCACCACCTCGGCGACCTGCGGGTGCCCCAGCAGGATGTTCTCGACCTCGGTGGTGGAGACGTTCTCGCCCTTCCAGCGGAAGGTATCGCCCAGGCGATCGACGAACTGCACATGACCAAAACCGATATCACGCAGCAGGTCGCCGGTATTGAAGTAGCTGTCGCCCTTCTCGAACACGTCCCTGAGGATCACCTTGAGGTTCTTCTCCGGATCGGTATAGCCATCCAGCGGTGCCTTGTCGTCGATCTTCGCCAGCAGCAGGCCCTGGCCGCCCTTGGCCACCTTCTGCATGAACCCCTGGCTGTTGCGCAGCGGCGCACCGGTGTCATGGGCGTACTCCACCAAGGCCCAGGGAATCAGGGAAAACCCAACGGTGTTGTCGAAGTTGAGAATGTTGCTGAAGCCGATGTTGCCGTCGCTGGCGGCGTATAGCTCGCAGATATGGCCGACGCCGAAGCGCTGCTTGAATTCACTCCAGACCCCCGGGCGCAGGCCGTTGCCGATCATCTTGAACACCTGGTGGTCGCTGTCGCGTGGCGAACCCGGCTGGTCGATCAGGTAGCGGCACAACTCACCGACATAACCTATGGTGGTCGCCTGGAAGCGCCGGGCATCGTCCCAGAACTGGCTCGCGCTGAACTTGCGGCGTATGGCGAACCCCGAGGCCCCGGTGATGGCCGAGCCCCAGCACACGCACAAGCCGGTCGCGTGATACAGCGGCAAGGTGCAATACAGCACATCCTCAGGCTGCATATCCAGGGCGATGGTGCCGAAGCCGGCACTGGTGCGCATCCAGCGCCCGTGCTTGAAGATGCCTGCCTTGGGCAAGCCGGTGGTACCGGAGGTATAGATGTAGAAGCAAGGGTCATCGAGGAAGATGCGCTGGGTCTGGGCCAGGTTGTCCCCCGGATAGCCGGCACTCTCGGCCATCAGGTTGACCAGCCCTTCGGGGGTGGCTCCGGGATCGGCCAGGGTGTCCTGGTCGGCGACGTACCAGGTGCGCCGCGGCTCGATTCCGACCTGGTCGCGCACCGCCGAATAGGCCGCCAGCAACTCGGCGCCGACCATGATCGCCACCGGCTTGACCAGGTTCAGGCTATGCACCAGCACCCCCTGGGTCTGTGCGGTGTTGACCATGGCGCAGATCCCGCCGAGCTTGGCCACCGCCAGTACGGTGACCAGCAGTTCCGGACGGTTTTCGATGAAGACCGCCAGCACATCGCCCTTGCCGATGCCCTGCTCCTGCAGGTAGGCCGCGATGCGGTTGGCCCACTGGTTGACCTGGCTGTAACTCAGGACCCGATTGCCATACAGCAATGCCGGCCCCTGGGGATTGCGCCTGGTCGCTTGTTCGAAGCTCCAGCCCAGGCCGCAGGGCTGGTCCGCCTTCTCGATGTTCCCGGCCCTGATGCCGCGCACCACCCGAGGCAGCGCCCGGGCAATGGACGGCACCTTACGCAGCATCATGCCCCAGGTGATCATGTCGCTCTTTTGCTTGTTCATGGTGGCTCCGGCTCGACGACAAAGGTCTGTGCCCGGACCTGGCCGGCCGGGCGCTGGCAACGGATGACGTGCGGGGCTCAACCGGGATTGGCGACTCGGGATCGGAGCACCGGCAGGCGACGCAGGCCGCAGCTGCTGGAAAGGAACGACGGATGAGTCGGGGAGAGTGCGGCAGGCAGCGCCGCCGAGGGTATGCGCAGATCGTTCATGAAGGGCGTCCTATATTCTTATTATCCTTCTGGCGAGGTCACCAGGGCCGCGCCGCAACACATTCCATGTCGCTGCAAGCCCCTGTCCAGCGCTGGCGCAAGACCAGCGCAGCAAGGGCTGACGAGCTGGAAAATACGTCAGCCCTCGCGAAGCTGTACACGGGGTTTTTGCAAAGTTTTGTATCTCCAGCGCCGCCCTTTGATGGCACTTCATGGCCTTGGATCGGCATTGAATTTTCTTGCCGGCCCGATGGTCACAATGATCAAGGCCACCATGCGCCCTGCCCCGCCACAACCTGCAAAATGCAGGATGCACGATGGCGATTCATGCAATTTGCACGAATTCTTTTTTCAGATTATTTTATAAGCTATTGATATATAAGGATTTTTATAAAATCCAATACTGGCACAATCGCTGCACCTATCACTCCATGCTTGCCCTTCAAGAACTAACGGAGCTGATAGACATGAGCCTGATCCAAGAAAAGTTTTCCTCCCTGTTCTCCAACTTCGAAGTGACCACCCTGGCGCGCCCCGATGGCGGCATCCTGCTCACCCTGCGCAATAGCGAGGGCAAGGAGTTCAAGCGTTCGATTTCCTACGCCCAATT
This sequence comes from Pseudomonas sp. FW507-12TSA, assembly GCF_058781435.1. Classification (NCBI taxonomy): domain Bacteria; kingdom Pseudomonadati; phylum Pseudomonadota; class Gammaproteobacteria; order Pseudomonadales; family Pseudomonadaceae; genus Pseudomonas; species Pseudomonas sp. FW507-12TSA. The sequence continues at coordinate 77,277 of NZ_JBYSWT010000024.1, read as the reverse complement.
GCACGCCGCAGACCAGTTGTCGTGGGTCATCAGTGCCATCCGCCGCGACCTGGCCGAGCAGGCCAGCGAGCTGCCACAGATTTCCCTGCTGCAGAGCCAGAACCGCTTCGCCCTGCCGACTTACCACTCCCTGTAAGTCGCTGCCCATCCAGCTGCTCGGGCCGGCCCCACCTTGCGTGGCGCCGGCCCGAGTGCGTTTGCCAGGTCAGTCGTCCAGGCGTGGGAAAACACTGGCGATCGCGTCACCGGTGATCTTGGCGGCTTGAATCGCGGTCTTGCCACCGAACAAGCGAATGGCCACCAGGTCCGGCTGCTCGCCCATGTCGAACCAGTGGGCGGTGCCTGCCGGCAGCGAGACCAGCTCATGCCGCTCGCATACCAGGCCATACACGTAGTCGTCGATGTGCAGGTAGAGCAGCCCGCGCCCGGCCAGCAACAGCAACGCTGCGTCGTCATCCAAGCGCTGCTCCTCGGGCAAGCTGCCGTCGATGTCCGCATAGCTGCCCTTGCGGCTGAGCACTTCCAGCGAGGCATGGCCGCGCTGGCTCATCAGCGGGTCGAGCTGGGCCTGGCAAGCGGCCAGGACCTGCTCCTGGCTGGCGCCGGGTTCGATCCGGGTAGCGTGCGGCCAGCGCTCGATGGCGATGCCCTGCTCGGCCAGGGTGGCGGCGATATCCTCGAAATGGGTCAGGACCTTGTTCGGCAGGTCCGGGCTGGAGACGTGATAGACGGACAGGCTGCTCATAGTGGTGACTCCTGGAGTTTGGTGGGGCCGTTCGGACACAACGCCGGCGCCTTCGTCGAAGGAGCTTTGGCAGGGTCGCTGGCCACGACAGGCAACAGTGCGAGAAACAGGCTCAGGGCCTCTGCTCTTGCATGCGGGTGGCAATGATAACGGCTGCGGCCAGGGCTGCGACGCTGGCAATACTAAAGGTCAATGTCGCGCCCAGGGCGTTCCAGCTGTAGCCGGCGTAGAGCGCTCCGAGAGCGCCACCGGTGCCCGCCAGGGCTGCGTACAACGCCTGGCCCTGGCCTTGCTGGCGCGCCCCGAAGCTGCGCTGGACGAAATGAATGGAGGCCGCGTGGAAGCTGCCGAAGGTCGCGGCGTGCAGCACCTGGGCCAACAGCAGCACCCAGAGGAACTCCGCCAGGCTGCCCAGCAGCAACCAGCGCAGGGCCGCCAGCAGGAAGCTGGCCAGCAACACCCGGCGTACGGAGAACCGCGCCAGGATCCGGCTCATGGCCAGGAACATCAGCACCTCGGCCACCACCCCAAGGGCCCAGAGCATGCCAATCAGCCCACGGCTGTAGCCCAGGCGCTCCAGGTGCAAGGTCAGGAAGGTGTAGTAAGGACCGTGGCTCAGTTGCATGAGCGCCACGCACAAGTAGAAGGCCAGCACCCCGGGGGCCCGCACCTGCCGGAGAAATCCCTCCCCCGCCAGCCGCTGGCCCTGGGCCGGCGGCTGGGCATTGGGCACCCACAGGCTGCTGAGGACGATCCCCGCCATGATCACCACCAGGGTGACCGGGTAGATATCCAGGCTCAGCCATTCGAACAAGCGCCCCAGGGCCACCACCGTGAGAATGAAGCCGATGGACCCCCAGAGGCGGATCTGGCTATAGCGCGAGGCCTGCCCCTGCAAGTGGGCCAGGGTGATGACCTCGAACTGCGGCAGCACCGCGTGCCAGAAGAAGGCATGCAGGGCCATGACCATCGCCAGCCAGGCGTAGCTCTGGTCGATGAAGATCAGGGAAAAACAGCCCAGGGTGCAGATCGCGCCGAAACGCACGATGGCCAGGCGCCGGCCGGTGTAGTCGCCGAGCCAGCCCCAGAGGTTCGGCGCCACGCACCGCATGAGCATGGGGATGGCCACCAGCTCGCCGATCCGCGCGCTGGAAAACCCCAGGTGGTCGAAGTACAGCGCCAGGAACGGCGCGGTCGAACCCAGTAGCGCGAAATAGAACAGGTAGAAGCTGGAAAGCCGCCAGTACGGCAATGTCGCCACGGTCATTCGACCGTGGCGACCGGCAGCGCCGGCATCAACGCTGGCCCAGGACCGGAGTGCCGACGCGCACGTCGGCGTTCTGGCCGCGATGACGCAGCAGATGGTCCATCAGCACGATGGCCATCATCGCCTCGGCGATCGGCGTGGCGCGGATGCCCACGCATGGGTCGTGGCGCCCCTTGGTGATCACGTCCACCGGGTTGCCGTCGACATCGATGGAGCGCCCCGCAGTGGTGATGCTGGAGGTCGGCTTGAGGGCCAGGTGGGCAATGATCGGCTGGCCCGAGGAGATGCCGCCGAGGATGCCGCCGGCGTTGTTGCTGAGGAAACCTTCCGGTGTCAGCTCGTCCCGGTGTTCCGTGCCACGCTGGGACACCGAGGCGAAACCGGCGCCGATTTCCACGCCCTTGACGGCGTTGATGCTCATCAGCGCATGGGCCAGTTCGGCATCCAGGCGATCGAAGATCGGTTCGCCCAACCCTGGCATCACGCCTTCGGCGACCACCGTGATCTTCGCGCCCACGGAGTCCTGGTCACGGCGCAGTTGGTCCATGTAGGCCTCCAGCTCCGGCACCTTGTCCGGGTCGGGGCTGAAGAAGGCGTTGTCCTCTACGCAGTCCCAGGTCTTGAACGGGATTTCGATCGGGCCCAGCTGGCTCATGTAGCCCCGCACCACGATGCCCTGGCTGGCGAGGTATTTCTTGGCGATGGCACCGGCCGCCACGCGCATGGCGGTTTCCCGCGCCGAGCTGCGGCCACCGCCACGGTAGTCGCGAATGCCGTACTTGTGGTGGTAGGTGTAGTCGGCGTGGGCCGGGCGGAACAGATCCTTGATCGCCGAGTAGTCCTTGGACTTCTGGTCGGTGTTACGGATCAGCAGGCCGATGGAGCAGCCGGTGGTCTTGCCCTCGAAGACTCCGGAGAGGATCTCGACCTCGTCGGGCTCCTGGCGCTGGGTGGTGTGGCGGCTGGTGCCGGGCTTGCGCCGGTCCAGGTCGCGCTGCAGGTCTTGCAGGGACAGCTCGAGGCCCGGCGGGCAGCCGTCGACAATGGCGACCAACGCCGGGCCATGGCTTTCGCCGGCGGTGGTGACAGTGAACAGCTTGCCGTAGGTATTGCCGGACATGCGGGGCGCTCCGTGAAATCAGCGGGAATGACTCAATCTGGACCAGGTCCCGTTACGGTTTGTCGATCCTCCATCGACCCACGGCAACAGCTCCCGGCAGCACGGCAGTATACGCAGGCTACCCAAGTAGTTCATCCTCGAACCTTCGACCCTTGCCCGAGTCCAACGGGCACCTTTTCCATGATGGCGTGATGATGCTGCGAGTTCTTCTGCTGAGTCTGTTCCTGTTCACCGGCCTGGCCCAGGCCACCGTCCTGCAACGTCCCATCAGCCTGGATACCGGCCATGGCGAGCTGTACGGCACGCTGCTGCTGCCCAAATCCGCGCAGCCCGTGCCGGTCGTGCTGATCATCTCCGGCTCCGGCCCTACCGATCGCGACGGCAACAACCCCGACGGCGGGCGCAATGACAACCTCAAGCGCCTGGCCTGGGTGCTGGCCCGGCACAACATCGCCAGCGTGCGCTATGACAAGCGCGGGGTGGCCGCCAGCCTCGCCGCCACCCCGGACGAACGCAACCTGACCCTGGAGGCCTACGTGGCCGACGCCGTCGCCTGGGGTAACAAGCTCAAGGCCGACCCGCGCCTGGGCCAATTGGTGGTACTGGGCCACAGCGAGGGGGCGCTGATCGCCAGCCTCGCCGCGCCGCAAGTGGATGCCGCCGGGGTGATCTCCATCGCCGGCACCGCCCGGCCGGTAGACCAGGTCCTGCGCCAGCAATTGAGCTACCGCCTGCCCCCGGGCTTGATGGTGCGGGCCAACGAACTGCTGGACAGTCTCAAGGCCGGCAAGGTCGACAGCGATGTGCCCGCGGCCTTGCAGGTGATCTTCCGTCCCAGCGTGCAGCCTTACCTGATCACGCTGTTCCGCGATGATCCGGCCGCTGCGTTCGCCCGCCTGAAGATGCCGGCGCTGATCGTCCAGGGCAGCAACGACATCCAGGTCAGCGTCGATGATGCCAAGGTGCTCAAGGCCGCCAAACCCGATGCCCGGCTGGCGCTGATCGAGGGCATGAACCATGTGATGCGCATCGTGCCCAACGACCTGCAGCGCCAGCTGGCCTCCTACAAGGACCCGCAACTGCCCCTGGCGGCACAGCTGGGCAGTGCCATCACCGACTTTATTGACGGACTTCACACCCGTTAGCCTGTTTTAACCCTCCAGTCCTGGAAAAAACGGCCGATAAGCCTTTGCCGGCCGTTCGATTGCTGTCGGCGCACAGCGATTGGACAGGACTTGCCGTTATGACTGATACCCAGAATTCATCTTCCGCCGAGCAGGAAACCGTCGCCCCGGAGCCGGCAGCGCGCCCCTGGGCTGACGTCCAGGTCGAGCACCGCAAGATGCTGCGCCTGGCTCCCCTGCAAACCGATCGCGCCACCGGCTCACGTCCCCTGCGTTTCATCGAGTTCGGCTACGCCGAGCGCAGCAACAAGCAATACAGCCTGCTGCGCCTGAACGTCAGCCTGCCCGGGCAACGGGTGCGCAAGGAACAGAACCACCTGGATGTGTGGGTCGAGCACGACACTCGCCGGGTTTGCTTCGAGCCCGAGGGCGGCCTGCAGATCGAACCCTTGAATCGTGGGATTGGCCGCTTCCTGCTGGCCCAGGCTGCACAGTGGGCACAGAAGAAATGGCCGCACTACCGGGTCGACGGCTTCGACCTGGCGAACAAGGACGCCCTGAATGAAGACACCCGCCTGCGCCGCGACCATGTGCTGCGCATGCAGGGTTTCGACGTGGCCTACGCCGATGCCCAGCACCTCAAGGGCAGCGTCAAGGACGTCCAGGTCGGTGAGCTGCTGAGCCAGTGGAACACCGAGAAACTGCAGTTCGTGGAGATACTGGAAGCCGCGCAGATGCTCCAGCAGGCCGAACAGAACCTGGAGGAACTGGAAGGCAAGCTGCGCAAGCAGGATGAGAAAGTCACCAAGTACAAGCGTGAAGATGCCGGCTTGCGCTTCACCATCACCTGCCTGGTGGCCTTCGCCGTATTCCAGGCCGGGTTGCTGATCTGGATCGCGACTCACCGCTGAGCCGCATCCCCTTGCCGCCAGGGCCCGCATTGCGCGGGCCGGCGGCCCCCTTCAGAGACGAGAAGCGAAGAGCGCCTGGTGCTGACGGCATTGTTCGGCGGTGAGCATGAACACGCCATGGCCACCGTTCTCGAAGTCCAGCCAGGCGAAATCCACCTCCGGATACAACGCCTCGACGTGCACCTGGCTGTTGCCCACCTCGACGATCAGCAGGCCCTTTTCGGTCAAGTGCCCGGCCGCTTCGGCCAGCATGCGCCGCACCAGGTTCAGGCCATCTTCGCCACAAGCCAGGCCCAGCTCGGGCTCGTGCTGGTATTCCTCGGGCATGTCGGCGAAATCCTCGGCGTCGACATAGGGCGGGTTGGACACGATCAGGTCGAAGCGCTGGCCTGGCAGGCCATCGAAACCATCGCCCTGCACGGTGAAGACCCGCTCTTCGACGCCGTGGCGCTCGATGTTCTGGTTGGCCACTTCCAGGGCCTCGAAGGACAGGTCCGCGAGCACCACCTGGGCATCACGGAACTCGTAGGCACAAGCGATGCCGATGCAGCCGGAGCCGGTGCACAGGTCGAGGATGCGGGCCGGCTCGTTGGCCAGCCAGGGCTCGAAGCGCTTCTCGATCAGTTCGCCAATGGGCGAGCGGGGAACCAGCACACGCTCGTCGACCATGAATGGCAGGCCGCAGAACCAGGCCTCGCCCAGCAGGTAGGCCACGGGGACCCGGTCTTCGATGCGGCGCTTGAGCAAGTGCTGCAAGTGGACCAGCTCGTTGTCTTCCAACGCGCAGTCCAGATAGCTATCGGCAATTTCCCAGGGCAGATGCAGGGCACCCAGTACCAGTTGGCGCGCCTCGTCCCAGGCATTGTCGGTGCCATGGCCGAAGAACAGATTCTCCCCATGAAAGCGGCTGACAGCCCAGCGGATATGGTCACGCAAGGTACGTAGACGGGAAGTGATCACGGAACAGACTCCTGACAAAACGACCGACGATTCTAACAGCCAAAGCCGTTGTCGACTAAGCGTGAAAACCATTGCCGCGCAATCGACCGGCGAGCGCCCTGGCTCCTCTCGAAGGGCGTTCGACGATAGCCCTTGACATGGCTGCAGGCCAGCAACGGCGCCCCTTACGTTAGTAGCGATTCACAGAAGCGCTCCGCCAGAGGACAATGTCGCAAACGCCCCACTCACAGGAGCCCCAGAATGTCCGTTCCAAAGACGATGTTTCAACTCAGCGGTCGTGGTTATGCGGCGGCCAATTTGAGCCACGCGACCCTTGTGATCATCGACGCCCAGAAAGAGTACCTCAGCGGCCCCCTGGCCCTGTCCGGCATGGACGCGGCAGTGGCCAACATCCGCCAGCTGCTGAGCGCCGCCCGGGCAGCCGGCCGGCCCATCGTGCATGTCCGCCACCTCGGCACCGTCGGTGGCCTGTTCGACCCCCAGGGCGAACGCGGCGAATTCATTCCCGGCCTCGAACCCCAGGGTGACGAGACCATCATCGGCAAGCTGCTGCCCAGCGCCTTCCACGGCACCGAACTGGAAAAGCGCCTGCAGGACCTGGGCTCCCTGGACCTGATCGTGGCCGGTTTCATGAGCCACTCCAGCGTCAGCACCACCGTCCGCGCGGCGAAGAACCTGGGCTTTCGCTGCACCCTGGTGGAAGATGCCTGCGCCACCCGCGACCTGCCCTACAAGGACGGCATCCTCAGCGCTGCACACGTCCAGCAGACCGAAATGGCGATCATGGCCGACAACTTCGCCACCCTGGCCTCGACCGCAAGCCTGATCTGACCGCCCTCCGGTGAGCGGCTGGCGGGCCGCTCATCCATGAATGCCACGCATTTGCAGCAATTACCCGAGCCTCAGGAACCACCCGATCAACTTCCGGTCGAAGGGCCGATACCCACTGAGGAAGGTCGGAATGAAGATATCCGATGGTTTTGACGCACGCCGGTTGCGGCCCAAGAGCCCGCGCAACTGGCGCTTGCGCTTGGGAGCGGCATTCTCCGCATTGCTGGCGACCTGCGGCGTGCTGCTAGCCATGGCCGGTATCGCCAGCCTGCTGGGACGCGCGCCGGCGCTGGGCGAACTCAACGCCCAACCGCTGGGTTCGACGGTGGTTCTGCTGATCGGCCTGGTACTGCTGTATGCCGGCGTGCGCCTGTGGCGACGTTGCCGACGGCGCATGCGACAGCCGCTGGCGCTGAACATGGCCCCGCACCTGATGAAAAAACACGACTGAGACAGCCCACGGCGCGATTTACGCGCCTGAAGGCGTACCGACTTGGGTAAACTAGCCGCCCTTCGCGGAGGCTGACATGCAAGACGACGACTTTTCCCTGTTCAAGAACGAAATGCGCGGCATCAAGCCGATCAAGCATGACCGTGCCGAAACAGGCAAACCCAAGACCGACCGGGCGCAGATCGCCAAGCTGCGCCAGGCTGCCACCGTACGCAGCGAAACCACCACGGTGGACGGCTTGTCCGACCAGTTCGTCATCGACGTGGGGCCGGAAGACGAGCTGATGTGGGCCCGCGATGGGGTCCAGGACAGCCAGATGCGCAAGCTGAAGATCGGCCAGATCCCCTTCGAAGGCAGCCTCGACCTGCACGGCATGACCGTGGAGAAAGCCCGGGAAACCCTCTGGGCGTTCCTCGCCGAAGCCACCAGGTTCGAAATTCGCTGTGTGCGGGTTACCCACGGCAAGGCCGTGCGCCTGGACGGCAAGCGGCCGATGATCAAGAGCCACGTCAACACCTGGCTGCGCCAGCATCCGCAGGTGCTGGGCTTCGCTTCCTGCCAGGCCAGGCATGGCGGCACCGGCGCGCTGTATGTGATGCTCAAGCGCACCATGATGGAAGGCCGCGACGAATAAAGCGCCTGCATCGAGCTTGCAGCGCCGTGCCGGCCACCGTACCCTTGCCCTTTGCGTAAAATCCCACAGGTAGTTTCATGTCCCTGGAACAGAATTACACCGCGATCCTCGGCCAATTGGGCGAGGACGTCTCCCGCGAGGGCCTGCTCGACACGCCCAAGCGCGCCGCCAAAGCCATGCAGTACCTTTGCCGCGGTTATGCACAAACCCTGGAAGAGGTCACCAACGGTGCCTTGTTCAGCTCCGACAACAGCGAAATGGTACTGGTCAAGGACATCGAGCTCTACTCGCTGTGCGAACACCACCTGCTGCCTTTCATCGGCAAGGCCCACGTGGCCTACATTCCCAGCGGCAAGGTCCTGGGGCTGTCGAAGGTCGCGCGCATCGTCGACATGTATGCCCGGCGCCTGCAGATCCAGGAAAACCTCAGCCGGCAGATCGCCGACGCCGTCCAGCAAGTGACCGGTGCCCTGGGCGTGGCCGTGGTGATCGAGGCCAAGCACATGTGCATGATGATGCGCGGCGTGGAGAAGCAGAACTCGTCGATGATCACTTCGGTGATGCTCGGTGAATTCCGCGAGAATGCCGCGACCCGCAGCGAGTTCCTCAGCCTGATCAAGTGACAGGCGGGAAATGAAAAAACCGGCGTCGATCGCCGGTTTTTTTTCGCCTGGCAAAAATCGGTTAAGCTGCCGCCCCTTCATCCATGGGCAAGAGGCAACACCGTGATCGTCAAAGCACTGCGAGTCGGCCTAGGCCAACTCATCATTTTCATCGACTTCATCACCCGCCCGCGCAAGCAGCAGCGCAGCGCCGCCGCCCAGGCCCAGGTCGAGCAGGCCGCCCAGGGCCTGGCGCTATACCAGTTCCACGCCTGCCCCTTCTGCGTGAAGACCCGCCGCACCCTGCACCGCCTCAACGTGCCGGTGGCACTGCGCGACGCCAAGAACAACCCACAGGACCGCCAGGCCCTGCTGGAACAAGGCGGCAAGATCAAGGTGCCGTGCCTGCGCATCGAAGAGAACGGGCAGACCACCTGGATGTACGAATCCAAGGTGATCATCGACTACCTGAACCAGCGTTTTTCCGCAGCCTGAACAACCTGACGCGAAGATCCGGCGCCCGTCAGGCGCCGGCCGCCGCTCAATCGAACATCGCCACATATCGCGGATGACTCGCCACCCGCTGCATCCAGGCCTGGATCCCGGGATAGCCGGCCAGGTCGAAACCACCCTCATGGGCCACATGGGTGTAGGCATACAGCGCGATGTCGGCAATGGAGTAATGCTCGCCCACCAGGTACGGCGTGCGACTCAGTTGTTTCTCCATCACATCCAGCGCCTTGTAACCACGCTTGTGCAGCTTCAGGTATTCCTCTCGGCGCTCCTCGGGCAAGCCCTCGTAGGCTTTTATGAAACGCGCCACGGCAATGTACGGCTCGTGGCTGTACTGTTCGAAGAACTGCCATTGCAGGACCTGGGTCCGTAGCCGCGGCTCGCTGGGCAGGAATTCACTGCCATCGGCAAGGAAGTTGAGGATCGCGTTGGACTCCCACAGGCAAGTGCCGTCCTCGAGTTCCAGGACCGGGATCTTGCCGTTGGGATTCTTCGCCAGGAATGCCTCGGTCTGGGTATCCCCGCCAAGGATATCCACCGCCTGCCATTCATAAGGCAGCCCCAACAGGTTGAGCATCAGCTTGATCTTGTAGCAGTTGCCTGAACGGTAATCGCCATAAACCTTGTACATGGCCCTCCCCTAGGCTGCCTGTGCAGCCTGTGCTTGACGTATCACGGTGGCCAGCCGCTTGAGGCCCTCGTCCAGCCGCGCCGGATCGATGTGGCTGAAATTCAACCGAAGATGCCCGTGGTTGTGGTCCGGTTCGCTAAAGAACGGCTCACCGGGCATGAAGGCGACATCGCGTTCCAACGCCGCCTTCAGCAAAGTGCGGGTGTCGAGGGGCTGTTTCAAGCTCAGCCAGAAAAACAATCCGCCCGCAGGCACCTGCCAGTGCGCCAAGTCGCTGAAGTGAGCCTGCAAGGCCGCCTCGAAAGCATCACGACGCTGGCGGTAGTAGCTGCGCAGGTCTTGCAGATGCTGCTGGAACCGGTCGCTGCCGATCCACTGCATGGCCTGCCACTGCACCTTGGGCAACATCGCCTCGGCGGGCAGGCCTCCAGCGAACGACATCACCTCCGGAGCTGGGCCGCGACGAGGATTTCATGGATCAGGGAGCTTTTGAGACGCGATACACGTTCGGAGAAGGCCATGGAGTCACCGCTAGCGAAGGGCTGGAAAAATACGTCAAACTGCTTGACCGAAAATTACGCCGACTCTCGCAGATACGTCAATATGCTTGACCTTAAACAGCAATCCTCGCAGCAGATCGCCATGGAAGCCTTCTTCTTCGGCTACCAGGCCTTCACCGCCAAGGCCGACGAAATGCTCCAACGTCGCGGCCTGAGCCGCGTCCATCAACGCATCGTGTTTTTCATCGCTCGCTACCCCGAGTTGAGCGTGAAGGAGTTGCTGGCCCTGCTGGGAGTCAGCAAGCAAGCCTTGAACACTCCCCTGCGCCAACTGTTGGAAATGCACCTGGTGAACAGCGTCACGCCAGCCTGCGATAAGCGCAAACGCCTGCTGCAACTGACCGCCGAAGGCGTGCGCTTCGAACAATCCTTGCGCCGCGAGCAGGTCAAGTTGCTGCAACGGGCCTTTACCGAAGCGGGTGAAGATGCGGTCAATGGCTGGCTGGCGGTCAACCAGGCCCTGGCCGGCAAACCGGCCGACGCCTGACTTCCTGGGCGGGCATCAGCTCCCGGCGCCCGCCTCCTGCCATCTCCCCGTCTTGAGCCCCGATTGCCTGCAAGCTCGATATAGCCGTGCCTGGCAGAGCCTTCGCACACAAGCCAAAAAACATTATTTGCATTCTTTGTATACAAAAGCATAATCGCCAACTGTGAGTTCTTGACCCAAGGGTCAACTAAGCCCACGCGCCTGACCTGCCTCAAAGAGCCGCTGCCCACCCTCGCGTGCCCGGTTCTGGAAAAAACAATAAAACTCTTGAGGAGTACTCGCTGTGGAAAGCCGAAAATCCGAAGCCTCTCCGCTCAACCTCTCGTCATCGCCGAACAGCGGCTGGCTGGAGCGCATCTTCAAACTCAAGTTGCATGGCACCACGGTGAAGACCGAGCTGATCGCCGGCATGACGACCTTCATCACCATGGCCTACATCATCTTCGTCAACCCGAACATCATGGCCGACGCCGGTATCGACCACGGCGCCGCCTTCGTCGCCACCTGCATCTCCGCGGCCCTGGGCTGCCTGTTGATGGGCCTGTACGCCAACTGGCCAGTGGGCCTGGCACCGGGCATGGGGCTCAACGCCTTCTTCACCTACACCGTGGTCGGCACCATGGGTTACCAGTGGGAAACCGCCCTCGGCGCGGTCTTCGTCTCCGGCGTGCTGTTCATGATCCTGACCCTGTCGCGGGTCCGCGAATGGCTGCTCAACAGCATTCCGGCCAGCCTGCGCTTCGCCATGGGCGCCGGGGTCGGGCTGTTCCTCGGCCTGATCGGCCTCAAGACCTCCGGGATCATCGTCGACAGCCCGGCGACCCTGATCAAGCTCGGCTCCCTGCGCGAGCCGGGGCCGCTGCTGGCTGCGGTGTGCTTCCTGATGATCGCCGTGCTCAGCTATCGCCGGGTGTTCGGCGCGATCCTGATCAGCATCATCGCCGTGACCCTGGCCGGCTGGGGCCTGGGCCTGGTGCACTACAACGGCATCCTCTCCCCGCCGCCAAGCCTGGCGCCGACCTGGATGGCCATGGATGTCGCCGGGGTGTTCAACGTCAGCATGATCAGCGTGGTCCTGGCGTTCCTGTTCGTGCACATGTTCGATACCGCCGGCACCCTGATGGGCGTGGCCCAGCGCGCCGGCCTGGTGAACCCTGACGGACGGATCGAGAACCTGTCCCGGGCGCTCAAGGCCGACAGCGCCTCCAGCGTGTTCGGCGCGGTGGTCGGTGTGCCACCGGTCACCAGCTATGTGGAAAGCGCCGCAGGCGTGGCCGCCGGTGGCCGTACCGGCCTGACCGCCATCACCGTGGGCGTGCTGTTCGTGGCGGCGATGTTCTTCGCCCCGCTGGCCGGGATGATCCCCGCCTACGCCACCGCTGGCGCGCTGATTTACGTGGCGATGCTGATGATGGGCGGCATGGCCCATATCGACTGGGAAGAAGCCACTGACAGCATTCCGGCGATCGTCACGGCGATCATGATGCCCCTGACCTTTTCCGTCGCCGACGGGATCGCCCTGGGTTTCATCACCTACGTGGTGCTCAAGGCCGGTACCGGCAGGCACAAGGAAATCTCCATCAGTCTGTACGTGCTGTGTGCGATCTTCATCGCCAAGTTCGTGTTCCTGTAGTTCTCGGCCCTTGTCGCCAAGCCCCGTCCAGTCGGATGGGGCTTTTTCATGGGCGCCCCGGCAACACACCGGCCCGCCCTGGTCGCGGGCAAAAAAAAGCCCGCAGTGTGGGGCGGGCAAGGACCAAAGAAAGCTATTTGCGCAGGATTCTTGGGGGAAAGTCCTAGCTTCCTCGATAGGTCGAATAGCTGTAGGGCGAAATCAGCAGCGGCACGTGGTAGTGATCCTGCTCGGCGCTGATGCCGAAACGCAGCACCACCACATCGAGGAATGCCGGCTCCGGCAACTGCACACCGCGGGCGCGGTAGTAATCGCCGGCGTGGAAGTGCAACTGGTAGACGCCGCTGCGGTACTCATCGCCTTGCAGCAGCGGTGCGTCGCAGCGCCCGTCGCTGTTGGTGACGGCGGTGGCGACCGGTTCCAACTGCGCCCCTTCGACCCGATACAGCTCGATCTTGATGGCGCTGCCAGGGCAGCCGTGTGCGGCATCCAAAACGTGTGTAGTCAAACGTCCCATTGATTCTGCGTGCCTGTTGCGATCGAGCTTCAGGCCTCGCGCCTCCCGGAGTCAGTGAAAGAAAGGGCGGCCATGATCGGCGGCTGGGCAACGAGCATGGCGAGGCCACGATTAAGACACTTTTATCTAAAATTGTACACAATAATAATTGCACTCATCGTCCACTCCAGAGCTACTGTCGGTCGACCGCCGATCAAGACCAAAAGCACGCCGCCTGGCGACTTGCGATTCATAAGCTGACCACTTGGGCAGATTTCTTGCAGGGAGATTGTGCAGCAACAAAAGGGTAAATTTGCAAAAAAACGGGCTTACAAACCGATTATAAACTTGTATACAATCAAGCCATCGCAGTGACGCTCACCTGGCTCTTCCCGGTTTCAGGTCCCGCCACGCCACAGTTACCACGAACAATAAGGAAGACTGCAGTGAGCGCTGACTACCCTCGCGACCTGATCGGTTACGGCTCCAACCCTCCTCACCCTCACTGGCCAGGCAATGCCCGCGTCGCCCTGTCCTTCGTGCTCAATTACGAAGAAGGCGGTGAGCGCAACATCCTTCATGGCGACAAGGAGTCCGAAGCCTTCCTCTCGGAAATGGTCGCCGCCCAGCCCCTGCAGGGCGAGCGCAACATGAGCATGGAATCGCTGTACGAATATGGCAGCCGTGCCGGCGTCTGGCGGATCCTCAAGCTGTTCAAGGAATTCGATATCCCGCTGACCATCTTCGCCGTGGCCATGGCCGCCCAGCGCCATCCGGACGTGATCCGCGCCATGGTCGAGGCCGGCCACGAGATCTGCAGCCACGGCTACCGCTGGATCGACTACCAGTACATGGATGAGGCCCAGGAACGCGAGCACATGCTCGAAGCGATCCGCATCCTCACCGAGATCACCGGCGAACGCCCCCTGGGCTGGTACACCGGGCGCACCGGCCCGAACACCCGGCGCCTGGTGATGGAGGAAGGCGGCTTCCTCTACGACAGCGACACCTACGACGACGACCTGCCCTACTGGGAACCCAACAACCCCACCGGCAAGCCGCACCTGGTGATCCCCTACACCCTGGACACCAACGATATGCGCTTCACCCAGGTGCAGGGTTTCAACAAGGGCGATGACTTCTTCCACTACCTCAAGGACGCCTTCGACGTCTTGTATGCCGAGGGTGCAGAGGCACCGAAGATGCTCTCCATCGGCCTGCACTGTCGCCTGGTTGGACGTCCGGCACGCCTGGCCGCCCTCAAGCGCTTCATCGAGTACGTCAAGGGCCACGAACAGGTGTGGTTCACCCGGCGGGTGGATATCGCCCGTCACTGGCAGCAGGTCCACCCTTGCCAGGGAGCGGCGAAATGACCGCATTCCAGACCCTCAAGCCCTCGACCCTGGACCGCACAGGCTTCATCGAGGCCTTCGCCGACATCTACGAGCATTCCCCATGGGTGGCCGAAAAGGCCCATGACCTGGGCCTGGACGCCTCCATCGACCAGATCGAGGGGCTGCACCAGCGCATGAGCGACATCCTCCTCAGCGCCGACCACGCCCGCCAACTGGCGCTGATCAACGCCCACCCGGACCTCGCCGGCAAGGCCGCGATCCAGGGTGAACTGACCGCGGCCAGCACCAACGAGCAGGCCGGCGCCGGCATCCATCAGTGCACCGCCGAGGAGTTCCAGCGCTTCACCGAACTGAACGATGCCTACAAGGCTAAGTTCCAGTTTCCCTTCATCATGGCGGTGAAGGGCAGCAACCGGCACCAGATCCTCGCCGCCTTCGAAACCCGCATCCACAACTCGGTGGACACCGAGTTCAAGTGCGCCCTGGCGGAAATCAACAAGATCGCCCTGTTCCGCTTGCAGACGCTGTAGCCAGTGGTCGAGGCAGGCCCGGCCTGCCGCGGCAAAACCACCGATAAAGGCTGACAAGAACAATGAACAACCACGCCATATCCTGCCCGCAGCCCGCCACCCGCAAGGGTGCATGCCCGGCTGTCCGGAGCCTCGCCGAACCTCGGGGCCCGCACCTTCGCATCCAGCCGCACCGATTCCCGGACACGAGCCGCGAACAGCCCTGGGCATCCGCCAGGGATGCAGGCTGAAACCGCTCGGTGAGCAGCGCCGGACATGGCCAACAGCAACCCATAGAGAATTCAAGAAGAACAGCATGCGCACATTGACCATTGAGCCCCTGAGCAAAGAAGCCTTCGCCCCTTTCGGAGACGTGATCGAAACCGACGGCAGCGACCACTTCATGATCAACAACGGTTCGACCATGCGCTTCCACCGCCTGGCGACGGTCGAGACCGCCCAGCCGGAGGACCGGGCGATCATCAGCATCTTCCGCGCCGACGCGCTGGAGATGCCGCTCACCATCCGCATGCTGGAACGTCATCCGCTGGGCAGCCAGGCTTTCATCCCGCTGCTCGGCAACCCCTTTCTGATCGTGGTCGCGCCACTTGGCGATGCACCTGTATCAGGTCTCGTCCGCGCCTTTGTCAGTAATGGCAGGCAGGGCATCAACTACCATCGCGGCGTCTGGCACCACCCGGTGCTGACGATCGAAAAGCGGGATGACTTCCTGGTGGTCGATCGCAGTGGTTCTGGCAACAACTGCGATGAGCATTTCTTCAAAGAGGATGAGCGTTTGATCCTCGCCCCCCACCAATAAGAGAAGGCCTGATCCCCCGACAACAAGGGTGACGGGCATGAGGTAAAGACTGTGGAAGCACATCTGTTGGAATGGCTCAACCTGAGCGTGCGCTGGATACACATGATCACCGGTGTGGCCTGGATCGGCGCATCGTTCTACTTCGTCTGGCTGGAGAACAACCTCAATCGCGTCAACCCCAGGAACGGCCTGTCCGGCGATCTCTGGGCGATCCATGGTGGCGGTATCTACCACCTGGAGAAGTACAAGCTGGCACCACCCTCGATGCCGGAGAACCTGCACTGGTTCAAATGGGAAGCCTATTTCACCTGGATGTCGGGGATCGCCCTGCTGTGCCTGGTGTTCTACTGGAACCCGACCCTGTACCTGCTGGCCCCCGGCAGCACCCTGAGCGGTGGCGAGGGCATCGCCATCGGCGTCGGTTCGCTGGTCGCCGGCTGGTTCATCTACGACTTCCTGTGCGATTCGCCGCTGGGCAAGCAACCGGCCCTGCTGGGCCTGGTGCTGTTCGTGCTGATCATCGCCGCCTGCTTCGGCTTCAGCCAGGTGTTCAGCGGTCGCGGTGCCTACCTGCATACCGGGGCGATCATCGGCACCATCATGGTGGGTAACGTGTTCCGCATCATCATGCCGGCCCAGCGCCAGCTGGTAGCGGCCATCGAGGCCAACCAGACGCCGGATCCGGTACTGCCGGCCAAGGGCTTGCTGCGTTCGCGGCACAACAACTACTTCACCCTGCCAGTGCTGTTCATCATGATCAGCAACCACTTCCCGAGCACCTACGGCAGCCAGTACAACTGGTTGATCCTGGCCGGTATCGCGGTGGCGGCGGTGCTGGTTCGCCACTACTTCAACACTCGCCATGACAGCCACAAGTTCGCCTGGACCCTGCCGGTCGCGGCGCTGGGCATGATCTGCCTGGCCTACGTCACCGGCCCGGCCGGCACTCCCGGCACCCCGGAAGTGGCCAAGGCCCCCGCCAAGATCGAGTACCAGCCATTGCCGGAAACCGCCCTGGGCGGGGGTGCCAAGCCAGCCACCCAAGCCTCGGCGCCAGCTCCGGCCGCCAGCGCTCCGGCCCAGGCCGCCAATACCGGGCCGAGCTTCGAGAAGGTCCACAACGTGATCCAGGAACGTTGCGCAGTCTGTCACTCGGCCAAGCCCACCAGCCCGTTGTTCAGCGCCGCGCCAGCCGGGGTGATGTTCGATACCCCCGAGCAGATCCGCTTGCAGGCGGCACGCATCCAGGCCCAGGCCGTCGCCAGCCAGATCATGCCCCTGGGCAACATCACCCAGATGACCCAGCAGGAACGTGAACTGATCGGCGCCTGGATCGCCCAGGGGGCCCAGACCAACTGATCAGCGCCTGGCGCCAGGCCCAGCGGCGAGCAGCTCGCGTCTACAGGATCGGTGCTTCTGTAGGGGCGGGCTGGCTCGCCATCGGCCGATCATGATTTGCCTGTTGCTGCATACCACTACGCCAATGGCGCGGTGGCTAAATCACAAGAATAAAAAAGATCCGAGGTGTTGCATGTCCGATTCATCCGAACAGTGCGTCCCCGATGCGCCAGCCATTCAGCGCTTGCCTTTCCTGCAACTGATCCTGGTCGGCTTGCAGCACGTCCTGCTGATGTATGGCGGCGCGATCGCGGTACCGCTGATCATCGGACAGGCCGCTGGCCTGAGTCGTGAAGAAATCGCCTTCCTGATCAACGCCGACCTGCTGGTGGCCGGCATCGCCACCATCGTCCAGTCCTTCGGCATCGGCCCCATGGGCATTCGCATGCCGGTGATGATGGGCGCCAGTTTCGCCGCCGTGGGCAGCATGGTGGCCATGGCCGGCATGCCCGGCATCGGCCTGCAGGGCATCTTCGGCGCCACCATCGCCGCCGGGTTCTTCGGCATGCTGATCGCGCCCTTCATGTCCAAGGTGGTGCGTTTCTTCCCACCCCTGGTCACCGGCACGGTGATCACCTCGATCGGCTTGTCGCTGTTCCCCGTGGCGGTGAACTGGGCCGGTGGCGGCGGGACCTCGGCACAATTCGGCTCCCCCATCTACCTCATCGTCGCCGGGTTGGTGCTGGGCACCATCCTGCTGATCCACCGCTTCATGCGTGGGTTCTGGGTGAACATTTCCGTGCTGATCGGCATGGGCCTGGGCTACCTGCTTTGCGGCTTGATCGGCATGGTCGACCTCAGCGGCCTGGCCCAGGCGCCCTGGCTACAGGTGGTGACGCCCCTGCACTTCGGCATGCCGCAATTCAACCTGGCCCCCATCCTCTCCATGTGCCTGGTGGTGGTGATCATCTTCGTCGAGTCCACCGGCATGTTCCTGGCCCTGGGCAAGATCACCGGCCAGGAAGTCACGCCGCGCATGCTGCGCCGTGGCCTGTTGTGTGACGCCGGGGCCTCGTTCTTCGCCGGCTTCCTCAATACCTTCACCCATTCCTCGTTCGCCCAGAACATCGGCCTGGTACAGATGACCGGGGTTCGCTGCCGTTCGGTGACCATGGTCGCCGGCGGCTTGCTGATCGTCCTCAGCCTGCTGCCCAAGGCGGCCTTCCTGGTGGCATCGATTCCCCCGGCGGTCCTGGGTGGCGCGGCCATCGCCATGTTCGGCATGGTGGCGGCCACCGGGATCAAGATCCTCCAGGAGGCCGACATCGCCGACCGGCGCAACCAGTTGCTGGTGGCGGTGAGCATCGGCATGGGCCTGATCCCGGTGGTACGCCCGGAGTTCTTCGCCCACCTGCCGCTGTGGATGAGCCCCATCACCCACAGCGGCATCGCCATGGCCACCTTGAGCGCCCTGCTGCTGAACCTGCTGTTCAACATCCTTGGCGGTGCCGAACGAGTCACCGACAGCCACCGGCAAGTCCACCAGCATTGAACGACCCGGGCGCCAGGTTGGCGCCCGAGCATGCCCTGAACCGATACCGCAGCCACGGCCCACCCTGGGCCCAGCGCTGCCTGCACCGCTGCGCCTTGATAACAAGAACAACCAGGGAGCACCACCATGCAGACTGCCCGCAGTTACCCAGTGGCCCCCATTCCCCGGGCGCCACGCAGCCAGGCCGCCAACGGTCATGGCCCTGCCATTCCCCATCCTTGCGAGCCGGTGGCCAGACCTGGCGCCCGGCCTGCCCCAGCGTGGCTGCAAGTACAGCGCTGTGCCGTACTTGAGCGCCGCCGTGGGAGCCAGTATTCTCCGCGGCCGCGCAACTCCGAGGTAAAAAAAAGCCCGGACGAAAAACCTGACCTGAAAGCCAACTTATCCCGGCCCAGGCAGGTATCAAGGCGCAGGAATCAAAGCACAAGAACCCTCTGCCGACTGTATCGCTACAGCCGGGCGATGGTTCTTTCGCTTTTTTCGGCCTTGCCACAGCAGCCGTTAAAAGCGGCCGAGCTGAGCGATCGGACAGTGTTCGAAGCAAAGAAAAAAGGCGCCACACCAGAGCGCCAGATCAAAAAAAACATTGAAACACCTACTTTGGGAGCAACCGAATGAAACCTGTGAGCACACGCCTGATGCTGGCCGCCGGCCTGCTGGCCGGGAGCCAGGCCATGGCCGGGGACCTGCTGCAATGGCAGAACAACAGCCTGACCTACCTGTACGGCAAGGACTTCAAGATCAACCCGCAGATCCAGCAGACCGTGACCTTCGAGCACGCCGACGCCTGGAAGTACGGGGACAACTTCTTCTTCCTCGACCGCATCTTCTATAACGGCAAGAAAGACGGCAACGTCGGCCCGAACACCTACTACGGCGAGTTCACCCCGCGTCTTTCGTTCGGCAAGATCTTCGACCAGAAGCTGGAATTCGGCCCGATCAAGGATGTGCTCCTGGCCTTCACCTATGAATTCGGCGAAGGCGACAACGAGTCCTACCTGGTAGGTCCCGGTTTCGACCTGGCGGTACCCGGCTTCGACTACTTCCAGCTCAACTTCTACCAGCGCCACACCGAAGGCAGCCGCCCGGGCGACAACGTCTGGCAGATCACCCCGGTGTGGTCCTACACCATTCCCGTGGGCCGCTCGGACATCCTGATCGACGGCTACATGGACTGGGTCGTGGACAACGACCGCAATTCCAAGGGCACCTACCACGCCAACCTGCACTTCAATCCACAGGTCAAGTACGACCTGGGCAAGGCATTGAACTGGGGCGCCAAGCAGCTGTACGTCGGTTTCGAGTACGACTACTGGAAGAACAAGTACGGCGTCCAGGACTCTCGCGCCTTCGAGACCAACCAGGACACCGCCAGCCTGCTGGTCAAGTACCACTTCTAAGCGGCATGCCGGGTGCTGCCTCCGATGGCTGGAGGCAGCACGCAAAATATCGACCAATTCGATAAAACCAGCGCACATTTCGCAACCATCGATCGATGAGACAGGCATAACATCCCGCTCATTCCACTTATCGACCAGGAGTTGCTCCATGACCCAACTGCGCAAGGTACTCAGCGTCCATAGCGGCCAGCCCGCATCCGACGGTGCCGGAGTGAAACTGACCCGGGTCTTCGGTGGCCATGGCGTCGAACGCTTCGATCCGTTCCTGATGCTCGACGAATTCGGTTCACAAAACCCCGACGACTACATCGCCGGCTTCCCGCCCCACCCGCACCGTGGCTTCGAGACCGTGACCTACATGCTCGAAGGCCGCATGCGCCATGAAGACCACCTGGGCAACGTCGGCCTGCTGCAAAGCGGCGGCGTGCAGTGGATGACCGCTGCCAAGGGCATCATCCACAGCGAGATGCCGGAACAGGAACAAGGCGTGATGCGCGGCTTCCAGTTGTGGCTGAATCTGCCGGGCCGGCACAAGCTCGATCCGGCCGCCTATCGTGATATCCAGCCCCAGGACATCCCGCGGCTGACCACGGCTGGTGGGGTCGAGGCGGTGGTGATCGCCGGACGCTTCGACGATGGTCACAGCCAGCAGGCCGGAGCAGTGGAGCGCCCCCATACCGAACCGCATTACTTCGACCTGCACCTGCCGGCCGGAGCCTCGGTCAGTCCACGACTGCCGGCGGGACACAGAGTGTTGCTGTACGTCTATGAAGGTTCGATCGAGTTGCCGGGGCACCCGCAGAGCATCGCCAGCAGCCGCCTGGTACGCCTGGCCGACGAAGGTGAGCTGCGCCTGGACAGCCGGGCGGGCGCCCGGGTGCTGCTGATCGCCGGCAAGCCCCTGGGAGAACCGGTGGTGCAGTACGGCCCTTTCGTGATGAATAGCCGGGAGGAGATCGAGCAGGCCCTGCGGGATTTTCGCGATGACCGCCTGACCGACTGAGGCTCGCAGGCCAGGGGTTTCAGGCCGGGGCCAGGGCCTTGCGCAAACCGAGGAAACGCACCAGCTCCCCAGCCTTGGCCAGGGCGTCGCTGCGGCCCAGCTCGATCAACTCGCTGCAGTAGGCTGCCTCGAACAGCAGGTAGCTCAGCACCCCGGCACCACTGGTACGGGTCGCCCCCGGCCCGCGCAGGAACAGGCGCAAGGCCGCCGGCAATTCGTGGCGGTGACGCGCGGCGATCTCGTCGATCGGCTGGCTGGGGGCGATCACCAGCACCTCCACCGGGGCGATGCCCAAGCCACTTTCGCTGGCGCCGCCCGGTACCAGTCGGGTGAAGTGATTGAGCCGCTCGAGCAGTTCGATGTCGCTTTCCAGGCTGTCGATGAAGGTGCTGTTGAGCATGTGGCCGCCGATCTGCGCCAGGGTCGGCTCCTGGCCGGTGTAGGTACGCTCCACGAGACTCTGCGGGTCGTTGCTCCGAGGGTTGCCGCTGACCCCGACCACCAGTACCCGGCTGGCGCCCAGGTGCAGGGCCGGGCTGATGGGCGCCGACTGGCGCACCGCACCATCGCCGAAGTACTCCTGCTGCAGCTTCACCGGGGCGAACAGCAGTGGAATGGCCGAACTGGCCAGCAGGTGATCCACCGTCAAGCGCGTGGGAAGACCGATCCGCCGGTGCCGCAGCCAGGGGTCGATCACTCCGCCGCCCTGGTAGAAGGTCACCGCCTGGCCGGATTCATAACCGAAAGCCGTGACCGCCACCGCGTGCAGTTGCCCCAGGGCGATGGCCTCGTCGATCCCCGCGAGCTGCATGTGCTGGTCGAGCAGATCGCGTAGCGGCGAGCTGTTGATCAACGCCACCGGCACCTGGGAACCCAGGCCCAGCAGGCTGTGGCCAACGAAGCGGCTGGCCTGGCGAATCACTCCCGGCCAATCGCTGCGCATCACCTGGTGACTGCGAAAGTTGCCCCAGAACGTTGTCAGGCGCTCGATCGCCGCCGAGAAATTACTGGCACCACTGGCCAGGCTGACCGCATTGATCGCGCCGGCGGAAGTGCCGACGATCACCGGGAACGGATTACGCGCCCCGGGCCCCAGCAATTCGGCGATCGCCGACAACACCCCCACCTGGTAGGCCGCTCGGGCCCCACCGCCGGAAAGAATCAAACCTGTGACCGGTTGCACCGCACTCATCAATCCACTCCATCCATGACGCCTTGGGGGCGCTAGTCACTGTCGGGGAATCAACCGCGTTTCGGGTAAAGCCGGGGCTCGCCTGGCGGACGGCTCTTGAAACGCCGGTGGGCCCACAGGTACTGCTCGGGGCAGGCACGCAGCGCGCTCTCGACCCACTGGTTGATCCGCAGGCAATCCGCTTCTTCGCTGGCGCCTGGGAAGTCCGTCATCGGCGGATGGATCACCAGCCGATAACCGCTGCCATCGGCCAGGCGCTCCTGGGTGAACGGTACCACCAGCGCCTTGCCCAGGCGGGCGAACTTGGTGGTGGCGGTGACCGTGGCGGCCTGGATGCCGAATAGCGGCACGAACAGGCTCTGCTTGGCGCCGTAGTCTTGATCCGGCGCGTACCAGATGGCGCGACCGGAGCGCAGCAGCTTGAGCATGCCGCGTACGTCCTCGCGCTCCACCGCCAGTGAGTCGAGGTTGTGTCGCTCACGGCCACGACGCTGGATGAAGTCGAACAGCGGGTTCTTGTGCTCGCGGTACATGCCATCGATGGTGTGCTGCTGGCCCAGCAGGGCCGCGCCGATTTCCAGGGTGGTGAAGTGCAGGGCCATGAGGATCACTCCCTGCCCTTCGCGCTGGGCTTGCCTCAAGTGCTCCAGCCCCTCGACATGGGCCAGGCGTGCCAGGCGCGGTTTGGACCACCACCAGCTCATGGCCATCTCGAAGAAGGCGATGCCGGTGGACGCGAAGTTCTCCTTGAGCAGGCGCTTGCGCTCCTGGGCGGACTTTTCCGGGAAGCACAGCTCCAGGTTGCGCTGGGCGATCCGCCGGCGCTCACCGGCGACCCGGTACATCAGGGCTCCCAGGGCGCGACCGATCAGCAGTAATAAAGGATAGGGCAGCTGGACGACCAGCCATAACACCCCGAGACCCAGCCACAGCGGCCAAAAGCGAGGATGAAGGAATGCAGCTCGAAAACGCGGGCGATCCATTACAGATTCCGGACAGACAACAAGGTCGCGCATTCTACAACGGTTCGACCTGGCTTGCGGCCCGCGGGCGTTCTCGTTATAAGTCTCGGCACTTTTAGTGACAAGCCGCCCCCTGCAGACCATGAGCCAAACCGAATTGCTAGACCAAGATCCTGTCTTCCAGTTAAAGGGCAGCATGCTCGCCATCACTGTGCTGGAGCTGGCCCGCAACGACCTGGAAGGTCTCGATCGCCAGCTGGCCGCCAAGGTCGCCCAGGCCCCGAACTTCTTCAGCAATGCCCCACTGGTACTGGCCCTGGACAAGCTGCCCGCCGCCGAAGGCTCGGTGGACCTGCCCGGGCTGATGCGCGTCTGCCGTCATCACGGCCTGCGGACCCTGGCCATCCGCGCCAGCCGCATCGAGGACATCGCTGCGGCGATCGCCGTGGACCTGCCGGTACTGCCCCCTTCCGGAGCCCGGGAACGGCCACTGGAGCCACCGGAAAGCGAAGTCCGCAAGGCGCCGGAAAAGCCCCCTGAACCCACGGTCAAGCCGACCCGCATCATCACCTCGCCAGTACGTGGTGGCCAGCAGATCTACGCCCAGGGTGGCGACCTGGTGGTGGTGTCCTCGGTCAGCCCCGGTGCGGAACTTCTCGCCGATGGCAATATCCATGTATACGGCCCGATGCGTGGCCGAGCCCTGGCCGGTGTCAAGGGCGACACCAAGGCACGGATTTTCTGCCAGCAACTGAGCGCCGAACTGATCTCCATCGCGGGCCAGTACAAGGTCTCCGAGGACCTGCGGCGCGACCCCCTGTGGGGCTCTGGAGTCCAGGTCAGCCTGTCGGGTGACGTGTTGAACATCATCCGTCTTTAACGGATACTGCCGCATTTTCCAAGCATCTCTAAAACGTAGCGAATACGGCTCAAACGAAGTGGGAAATTGGCAATAAGCAGCGTTTATCGAAGATAAACCCTGCCACTGACCGAGCTCCAGCCAAGGCTGTCCGACTGCAGTAGTTTTCAAGAGATGTTTTTCAGGGACCCAAAGTCCTTTTTCCTTAGGGGTGAAACACCTTGGCCAAGATTCTCGTTGTTACATCCGGCAAGGGTGGTGTGGGTAAAACCACCACCAGCGCCGCTATCGGTACCGGCCTCGCTCTGCGTGGCCACAAGACTGTCATCGTCGACTTCGACGTCGGCCTGCGTAACCTCGACCTGATCATGGGCTGCGAGCGTCGCGTGGTATATGACTTCGTCAACGTGGTGAATGGCGAAGCCAACCTGCAACAAGCCCTGATCAAAGACAAGCGCCTGGAAAACCTCTACGTGCTGGCCGCCAGCCAGACCCGCGACAAGGATGCCCTGACCCAGGAAGGCGTGGAGAAAGTCCTGATGGAGCTCAAGGAGTCCTTCGACTTCGTGGTCTGCGACTCCCCGGCCGGCATCGAAAAAGGCGCCCACCTGGCCATGTACTTCGCTGACGAAGCGATCGTCGTGACCAACCCGGAAGTATCCTCGGTCCGTGACTCCGACCGCATGCTGGGCCTGCTGGCCAGCAAATCGCGTCGTGCGGAAAAAGGCGAGGAGCCGATCCAGGAACACCTGCTGATCACCCGCTACCACCCCGAGCGTGTCGAGAAAGGCGAAATGCTCGGCGTCGAAGACGTCAAGGAAATCCTCGCCGTCCGCCTGCTGGGCGTGATCCCGGAATCCCAGGCGGTACTGAAAGCCTCCAACCAGGGTATCCCTGTCATCCTCGACGACCAGAGCGATGCCGGCCAAGCCTACAGCGATACTGTCGATCGCTTGCTGGGCAAGGAAAAAGAACACCGGTTCCTGAATGTCGAGAAGAAGGGATTCTTCGAGCGCCTGTTTGGAGGTAGATAATGAATCTTTTCGACTTCTTTCGTGCCAGCAAAAAGGTCAGTACCGCGTCGGTAGCGAAAGAGCGTCTACAGATCATCGTGGCGCATGAACGCGGCCAGCGCAGCACCCCGGATTACTTGCCCGCCTTGCAGAAGGAACTGGTGGAAGTGATCCGCAAGTACGTCAATATCGGGTCCGATGATGTGCAGGTCGCCCTGGAAAACCAGGGTAGCTGCTCGATCCTTGAACTCAACATCACTCTGCCTGATCGCTGATCGACCGGGCGGAAACCACGGCGGCTCGCGGGCCTCATGCATGCATGGGGTCGGCGAGCCGCCGTTGGCGTTTGTTACGAGACTGTTTTGATGCCGTTGTCCAATATCCACATCCTGTACCAGGATGCCGCCATTCTGGTGGTGAACAAACCTACCCTGCTGCTTTCGGTGCCCGGTCGCGCCGACGACAACAAGGACTGCCTGATCACCCGCCTGCAGGAAAACGGCTATCCCGAAGCCCGCATCGTCCACCGCCTGGACTGGGAAACCTCAGGGATCATTCTCCTGGCCCGGGACCCGGACACCCATCGCGAACTGTCCCGGCAGTTTCATGACCGTGAAACCGAAAAAGCCTATACCGCCCTGTGCTGGGGCCAGCCGGAACTGGACAGCGGCAGTATCGACTTGCCCCTGCGCTATGACCCGCCGACCAAGCCACGGCACGTGGTGGACCACGAGCAGGGCAAGCACGCCTTGACCTTCTGGCGCGTGTTGGAGCGCTGCGGCGACTGGTGCCGTGTCGAGTTGACCCCTATCACCGGCCGCTCCCACCAGTTGCGAGTGCATATGCTGTCGATCGGCCACCCATTGCTGGGCGACGGTCTCTACGCCCATCCCCAGGCCCTGGCCGCCTGGCCGCGCCTATGCCTGCATGCAAGCATGCTGGCCTTCACCCACCCCCAGACCGGCGAGCGCCTGCGCTTCGAATGCCCTGCCCCGTTCTGACAACACCCGATTCTCCAGCGCCTATCCAGAAGTAAGGACACTCGAAACGATGACGTTCCCTGCAGTACCGTCTCCCCGCAACACAGAGAAAACACCGCAGCAACTGCTCTACCTGGTCTACGGCAGCAATGCGGTCTACCGGCGCGAAGTCAAGTTCAGCATCCTCACCGCCCTCAGCCACTTGAGGAGCAGCGAATCGCTGTGCATCAGGATCATGACCGACCGGCCAGAAGACTATGCCGGCTGGCCCGTGGATACTGTCGCCCTGGATGAGCAGACCCTGCAGCAATGGCAAGGCCAGAACGGCTATCACCATCGACGCAAGGCCTGCGCTATCGCCAGTGGCTTGCAACTTGCTGAGAAGACTCTGTTCGTCGATACCGACACCCTGTTCTTGAAGAACCCACATCTGCTGTTCAAGCAGATCAGCCCTCAGCGTTACCTGATGGACTGCTTCGAATATCACTGGCGAGACGTCAGCAAGCGCCCGGTCTACCACAAGCTCGGCCAGTGCCTGAAACCCCACGGCATCGAACCTGACAGCGACTTCCGGCTGTATAACAGTGGACTGTGCGGCCTCACCGACAGCGACTTGCCGATGCTGGAAAGGGCCATCGAACTGATCGACGAGTGGACCCGCGAGCCTTTCGAGATCCATACCATCGAACAAGTCGCGCTGTCGTTCACCATGCGCGGCAAGCCGGTGCAGGAAGCCAGGAAACACGTTTATCACTACTTCGCGGCGAAACGCTTCTTCCATGCCATGCAGGCGCACTTCTTTGCCTTGCACGGCGAGGACTATCGCCCCGAGCTGATCAAGCTGTGCCAGGAAATGCCCCGGAGCAAACCCCTGCCGCATCTGTGGCAGCGACTGCGGATCAAGTGGCGGTTGCGCAAGCTCAAAGGGGGACAGAAAAAGATCGGCCGCGACGTGCTCTACGGCAGCTCGCTGTCCGATGCGCCGTATCATTCGGCGTGCCGGCATGCCTGGTGGGAATGCGCATCTCGTGAAATCGGCCGCTGGGACGAACAGCAACAGCAAGCCATGCTGGCCCTCGAGGACGGCGCCTGGCCGGAGCACCTGCCTATGCCCGAGCGCCGGGAAGACCACCAAGCCATTCTCGGCTACCTGCGCCAGCCTATCGCCTGAGGCACCCACCCACAGGATGGGCAAGCAGCACAATGCTCTTGCCCATAGCCCCTGCCCAATACGTTAAACTCGCGCCACTGCTGTCTGGAGCTACTTATGCGCGAAGAGCTGAACCAAGGCCTGATCGACTTCCTCAAGGCCTCCCCTACCCCTTTCCATGCCACTGCCAGCCTGGTTCAACGCCTGGAAGCAGCAGGCTACCAGCGCCTGGACGAGCGCGAGCCGTGGGCCACCGAAGCCAATGGCCGCTACTACGTCACGCGCAACGACTCCTCCATCGTCGCGATCAAGCTGGGTCGGCACTCCCCCCTGCACGGCGGCATCCGCATGGTGGGCGCCCACACCGACAGCCCGTGCCTACGGGTCAAGCCCCAACCAGAGCTGCAACGCCAGGGCTTCTGGCAACTGGGCGTGGAAGTCTACGGCGGCGCATTGCTTGCCCCCTGGTTCGACCGCGACCTGTCCCTGGCCGGCCGGGTGACCTTCCGCCGCGATGGCAAGGTGGAAAGCCAACTGATCGACTTCAAGGCGCCGATCGCGGTCATTCCCAACCTGGCCATCCACCTCAACCGTGAAGCCAACCAGGGTTGGGCCATCAACGCGCAGAACGAACTGCCACCGATCCTCGCCCAGTTCGCCGGCGACGAGCGCGTGGATTTCCGTGCCGTACTGACCGACCAGTTGGCCCGTGAGCACGGCCTGAACGCCGACGTGGTGCTGGACTACGAACTGAGCTTCTACGATACCCAGGGCGCGGCGGTGATCGGCCTGCACGAGGACTTCATCGCCGGCGCGCGCCTGGACAACCTGCTGTCCTGCTACGCCGGCCTGCAGGCCCTGCTCAATGCCGACAGCGACGAAACCTGCGTGCTGGTGTGCAACGACCATGAGGAAGTCGGCTCCTGCTCGGCCTGCGGCGCCGACGGCCCGATGCTCGAGCAGACCCTGCGCCGCTTGCTGCCCGAGGGCGACGAGTTCGTGCGCACCATCCAGAAGTCGCTGCTGGTTTCCGCCGACAACGCCCACGGAGTCCACCCCAACTACGCCGACAAGCACGACGCCAACCACGGCCCCAAGCTCAACGCCGGCCCGGTGATCAAGGTCAACAGCAACCAGCGCTACGCCACCAACAGCGAAACCGCCGGTTTCTTCCGTCACCTGTGCATGGCCGAAGAGGTGCCGGTGCAGAGTTTCGTGGTACGCAGCGACATGGGCTGCGGCTCGACCATCGGCCCGATCACCGCCAGCCACCTGGGCGTGCGCACCGTCGATATCGGCCTGCCGACCTTCGCCATGCACTCGATCCGCGAGCTGTGCGGCAGCCACGACCTGGCCCACCTGGTCAAGGTGCTGAGCGCCTTCTACGCCAGCCAAGAGCTGCCTTAAACCACCAACCGCTGCTGGCACAGGCACCTGCGCCTGCGCCTGCGCCAGCACGGCCCCGGTCCCGGCGACAGATCGCTGGTCGCTGATGCACATCACTACGAATCGCGACAAAACGACCTAGACTTATAAGCATTCCTTCTGAGGAGGCCATTGCCATGATTTCGATGTCTTCATTCCATGCCATGCTCGTGCCGATCCTCATTGGCATGATCCTCCTGGCCATCGGCTTCAATTTCCGCGACAAGAACCTGGGCGTACTCAGCATGTGGATCGGCATGCTGCTGATCCTCGGCACCGTGGTCTACAAGATCCTGGCCAAGCTCGCGGAATAAAAGCGCCGCTCGCCCTCGCATTGGATTTGGCGGCCTCGTACACTCGGTCGATACCGTAAACGTCCGAGGTTGACCGCCCAGTGTTCGCTCGTCTGTTCGCCCTGCCCTGCTATGTGCTCGTCTGCCTGCTGACCCTCCTGCCCCTCAACAGCGCCCAGGCCGTCGGCCTGCCTGGCCTGCTGGGCAACCAGGCCAAGCCCCAGCCGCAAGCCGAGGAGCCCCTGGGGCAGTCCCTGGACCAAGTGATCAAGTCCCTGGAGAACGACCAGCAGCGGACCAAGCTGCTGGCGGACCTCAAGCGCCTGCGCGACACCACGAAAAAAGCCCAGCCCACCCCCGAGGAAGGCGTGCTCGGGCTGATCGGCGGCACCTTGTCGACCCTGGAAAAGCAGTTTTCCGGCGCTGACAGCCCCGCGACCCGCTGGACCGACGAGTTCGAGCTGGCCAGGCAGGAACTGGCGGCCCTGGTACTGCCGGCCAGCCAGTGGCTGCCGATCATCTTCGCCTTTGCCCTGATCCTCATGGTCTGGAGCCTGCTGGCAGCGGCGCTGATCTGGCTCAGCCATCGCGTGCGCCTGCGCTTCGGCCTTACCGAGGACCTGCCCCAGCACCCCAAGACCTGGGACCTCTTGCGCTTCGCCTTGCGCAAGCTCGGCCCCTGGATGATCGCCCTGCTGATTACCGTGTACATGACCTATTCCCTGCCCTCGTCCCTGGGCAAGGACCTGGCCATGGTCCTGGCCTATGCCCTGGTGGTCGGCACCTGCTTCTCGGCGATCTGCGTGGTGGCATTCTCGGTGCTCGACGGCCCCCACCGCCATCGCGCCCTGTACATCCTGCGGCGCCAGGCGTTTCGACCGCTGTGGTGGATCGGCAGCTTCGCCGCCTTCGGCGAGGCCCTGAGCGATCCGCGCATGGTGGCCAGCCTCGGCCAGCACCTGGCCCATACCGCCGCGACCTTCGCCAATGTCATGGCCGCCCTGTCCACCGGGGTGTTCATCCTGCGCTTCCGGCGGCCGATCGCCCACCTGATCCGCAACCAGCCCCTGGCGCGCCGCCTGACGCGCCGGGCCTTGAGCGACACCATCGAGATCATCGGTACATTCTGGTACCTCCCTGCCCTGGTGCTGGTGGGCATCTCGCTGTTCGCCACCTTCGTCTCCGCCGGCGACACCAGCACCGCCCTGCGCCAGTCGCTGCTATGCACCGTGCTGCTGGTGCTGTGCATGGTGATCAATGGCCTGGTGCGCCGCCATGCCCAGCGCCCCCACCGCGGGCACAAACGCCATGCGCTGTATTCCGAGCGGCTCAAGGGGTTCTTCTACACCCTGGCCCACCTCGCCGTGTGGCTGGCCTTCATCGAACTGGGCTTGCGGGTCTGGGGCATGTCGCTGATCCGTTTCACCGAAGGCGACGGCCACGAAGTCAGCGTCAAGCTGTTCGGCCTCGGCGGCACCCTGATCTTCGCCTGGCTGATCTGGATCCTCAGCGACACCGCCGTGCACCACGCGCTGACCCGCTCGCGCAAGGGCCTGGCCAATGCCCGCGCCCAGACCATGATGCCGTTGATCCGCAACGTGCTGTTCGTGGCGATTTTCATCATCGCCACCATCGTCGCCCTGGCCAACATGGGCATGAATGTCACGCCGCTGCTGGCCGGTGCCGGTGTGATCGGCCTGGCCATCGGTTTCGGCGCCCAGTCGCTGGTGGCGGACCTGATCACCGGCCTGTTCATCATCATCGAGGACTCCCTGGCCATCGACGACTACGTGGATGTCGGCGGCCACCTGGGCACCGTCGAGGGCCTGACCATCCGCACCGTGCGCCTGCGGGACATCGACGGCATCGTCCACACCATTCCGTTCAGCGAGATCAAGAGCATCAAGAACTACTCCCGGGAGTTCGGCTACGCCATCTTCCGCGTGGCGATCCCCTACAACATGGAGATCGACGATGCGATCAAGCTGATGCGCGATGTCGGCCAGAAGATGCGCACCGACCCGCTGCAGCGGCGCAATATCTGGTCGCCCCTGGAGATCCAGGGGGTGGAGAGCTTCGAATCCGGCAGCGCCGTCCTCCGTGCCCGCTTCAAGACCGCTCCGATCAAGCAATGGGAAGTGTCCCGGGCCTTCAACCTGTCGCTCAAGCGCCACCTCGACGAGGCCGGGCTGGACCTGGCGACCCCGCGCATGAGCATCCAGGTGGTCACCGCCGGGGGCGGCTCCCAGACCGAGGCGTAACGCGAGCGGCACGCCGGGGCACGGCTGCGCGCTCCATGGCAAGGCGGTCCAGACAGGGCGGCACAGCACGCCACAGGACCTGGCAGCCCCGTACTCCAACAACAATCAAGGAGAGAGTCCCCATGCAGCTATCCACTATCGCCAGCGCTTGCCTGGTCAGTGTCCTGGCCTTGTCCGGCCACTACGTCCATGCCGCCGACGACAGCGCCATGGCGCAGGCCCGCAAGCACATCGCCGAACAGGCCAAGGCCCTGGAGCCGACACTGCTGGCAACCCGTCGCGATATCCATGCCCACCCTGAACTGGGCAACACCGAACACCGCACTGCCGAGTTGGTAGCCACGCAGTTGCGCGCCCTGGGCCTGGAAGTGCGCACGGGCGTCGCCCGCACCGGCGTGGTGGCGGTGCTCAAGGGTGGCCTGCCCGGCCCCACCGTGGCCTTGCGCGCCGACATGGACGCACTGCCGGTCAAGGAGGTCGCGGACCTGCCGTTCGCCTCCAAGGCCAAGGGGCGCTACCTGGACAAGGAAGTGGACGTCATGCACGCCTGCGGCCACGACGCCCACACGGCAATCTTGCTGAGCACGGCGAAAGTCCTCAGCGACATGCGCGAGCGCCTGCCAGGCACTGTAGTGTTCTATTTCCAGCCCGCCGAAGAAGGCCCGAGCGATTTCATTCCAGACGGCAAGAACGTCTGGGGCGCGAAGATGATGGTGCAGGAAGGCGTGATGCAATCGCCCAAGCCGGACGCGGTGTTCGGCCTGCATGTCTGGGCCGGGATTCCCGCCGGGCGCATCGCCTATCGCCCGGGCCCGACCCTGGCCAGCTCCGACGACCTGCGCATCCGCATCCTCGGCAAGCAGACCCACGCCGGCCGCCCCTGGGACGGCATCGACCCGATCACCGTCGGGGCCCAGGCCATTGTCGGGCTGCAGACCATGGTCAGTCGCCGAACCGATATTTCGTCGTACCCGTCGGTGGTCAGCATCGGCACCATCAACGGCGGCACACGCTACAACATCATTCCCGAATCGGTGGACATGACCGGCACCATCCGCTCCTACGACTATGGCATTCGCCAGAAACTGCACAGCGATGTACGCCAGACCGTGGAGCGGATCGCCGAGAGCGGCGGCGCCAAGGCCGAAGTGAGCATCATCGAGAAGTACGACCCGACCATCAACGACCCGGCCCTGACCGAGAAGATGCTGCCAAGCCTGCGCTGGGCAGCCAAGGACGATGTGGTGCAAGGGCCGCTGGTGGGCGGCGCGGAGGACTTTTCCTTCTATGCCAAGCAGGCGCCGGGACTGTTCGTGTTCCTCGGCGTGACGCCCCGGGACCAGGACATGGCCAAGGCCGCGCCGAACCACAACCCGGGATTCTTCGTCGACGAGTCGGCGCTGGTGGTGGGCGTGCGGACCCTGGCGTCCTTGACCACGGACTATCTGTTCGCCGGGGCCAATCCCTAACAGGCCGTTGAAAAGCTACCTGCGTTGCCATCGCTGCGTTAAAAACAGGGCTCAAAATGCTCATTTACCAAGCGTAAACTGCGCTTTTTCGCCTGTTTTTGCCTTGCGTTGACTGCCTCGCCTACGTTTTTCAACGGCCTGCTAAGCCTGCAAGCCCCTGCCCGCTGGCGCGAAGGCAGCGGGCTCAGGCCACATCCACACCGACGTGGATCGCATCGTGGCGCCAGAACTCCAGGTCGCAATCGATCAGCCGCTGATGCTGGTCGTAGTTGACCCGGGCGATGCGCAGTCCCGGGCTGCCCACCGAGACCTTGAGCGCCGCGGCCGCTTCCGGCTGCAGGGACGTGGGCACGATCTCGAAACGCACCCGCCCGTAATGCAGGTCGTAGTGCCGGGCATACAGCTCGGTGATCGACTGGTTCAGGTCCAGGTCGAGGATCTTCGGGAAGTACTGCGGATTCAGGTAATGCTCCACATACAGCACCAGACGCTCGTCGATCCGTCGCACCCGGCAGATCTGGATCACGCTGGACAAGGCCGGAAGTTGCAGCCAGGCGCAGACCGCTGCCGACGCCGGTTGCAAACGTGCACAAATCACCTCGGTGGACGGCACCCGGCCCTGGGCGCTGACCATGGCGTGGAAATGGCTGCGCTGCATCAGGTTATAGGCCAGGCGCGGTGGCGAAACGAACCACCCCCGACGCTCCTCGCGGTAGATCTGTCCCTGGGCCTCTAGTTGCAGCAGAGCCTCACGCACGGTGATCCGGGTAGTGGCGAACAGCTCGCTGAGCTTGCGCTCGGCCGGCAGCTTGCTCCCCGGCGCCAGCAAGCCATGGGCGATCTGTTCTTGCAGTACCTGGCCGATGGCTGTCACCGCCTTGGTTGCCTCTATACGCATCAACGTTACCTATCTGGACTAGACCAGCACCGTCCCAGTGCCTGGCAGCGACCCGTACGGCCTCCTGCTCCTGACTGCAAAGCCTAGGCAACGCAGATGACTGATATGTGACAAAGCTTGCGAACGGCCCTGGCCAGGGCGGCAATTTTCCCGCCAGGGCCTTTGAAAACGGGGGTTTTTCCGTGGTCTACGCTTAGTTCGCAGTGTCGAGCCTGCGCCTGGCCCCAGGCGTTCGCAGCAGGCATCGACATAAAAGTGTCATCCAACAGGCTTAGATTGGCTCAGGTATTGCTGACCTAGACCAACCCACCGCAAGACTGTCGATCACAACGCAGCGTGGAACACGCCCAAAGGAGCTTCGGATGAAACAGCTTTTCCTGGCATCACTGTTAGGTTCGACCATCGCCATGTGTACCGCCGCCATGGCCGCTGACAACGACTTGAAAACCCTGGAAGCCGCTGCGAAGGCGGAAGGCGCCATCAACAGCGTCGGCATGCCCGATGACTGGGCCAACTGGAAAGGCACCTGGGAAGACCTGGCCAAGACCTACGGCCTCAAGCACATCGACACCGACATGAGCTCGGCCCAGGAAATCGCCAAGTTCGCCGCCGAGAAAGCCAATGCCAGCGCCGATATCGGCGACGTTGGCGCCGCGTTCGGCCCGATCGCCGTCAAGCAGGGCGTGGTCCAGCCCTACAAGCCAAGCACTTGGGCGCAGGTCCCGGACTGGGCCAAGGACCAGGACGGCAACTGGGCCCTGGCCTATACCGGCACCATCGCCTTCATCGTCAACAAGAAGCTGCTGCACGGTTCCGAAGCACCCAAGAGCTGGGCCGACCTGGAAAAGGGCAAGTACAAGGTGTCCATCGGTGACGTGAGCACCGCCGCCCAGGCTGCCAACGGCGTCCTGGCCGCCGCCATCGCCAAGGGTGGCGACGAGAAGAACATCCAGCCGGCGCTGCTGATGTTCGCCGAGATCGCCAAGCAGGGGCGCCTGTCCCTGGCCAACCCGACCATCGCCACCATGGAGAAGGGTGAAGTGGAAGTCGGCGTGGTCTGGGACTTCAACGGCCTGAGCTACCGCAACAAGATGGTCAACAAGGACGACTACGAGGTGCTGATCCCGTCCGACGGCTCGGTGATCTCCGGCTACACCACCATTATCAACAAGTACGCCAAGCACCCGAATGCGGCCAAGCTGACCCGCGAGTACATCTTCAGCGACGCCGGGCAGATCAACCTGGCCCGTGGCAATGCCCGCCCGATCCGCGCCGAACACGTCAACCTGCCGGCGGACGTCAAGGCCAACCTGCTGCCCAACGAGCAGTACAAGCACGTGACGCCGATCAAGGATGCCGAAGCCTGGGAGAAGACCTCCAAGGCCCTGCCGCAGAAGTGGCAGGAAGAAGTGATCATCAACATGCAGTAATGCTGCATCCGTAGGGGCGAGGCTTGCCCGCGATCCAGGCGCTGCGGTCTATCTTGAAATCGCAGCGACACCATCGCGGGCAAGCTGCGCTCCTACGGGATTGTTCGGTCTTGCGGAGCCCTTGCCCCATGTCACACAACGTCATCCTTGTCGTGCT
This sequence comes from Pseudomonas sp. FW507-12TSA, assembly GCF_058781435.1. NCBI lineage: Bacteria > Pseudomonadati > Pseudomonadota > Gammaproteobacteria > Pseudomonadales > Pseudomonadaceae > Pseudomonas > Pseudomonas sp. FW507-12TSA. The sequence goes on along the minus strand of NZ_JBYSWT010000024.1, from coordinate 42,246 downwards.
CGACGGCCTCAATCACCAGGTCGCCCGCCACGCCATGGGACATCTTCAAGCCTACGTCGGCGCAGGACGCGCAGCGCTGTACCAAATGGAATGCGAGCTTCCGGCACTGTCCCGCCCGCTGTACGAATGCATCCTCACCGGCGTGCCGCCGATCGACAGCGGCATCGTGCACAACCAGGTCTCGCGCCTGTCCACCCAGCGCAGCCTGTTCCATTACGCCCGGGCCGCCGGCCTGGGCACCGCCGCTGCCGCTTACCACTGGATCAGCGAGCTGTACAACCGCACGCCGTTCAATGCAGCGCGAGACCGGCACACCGTCGCCCCTGAGTTGCCGATCCAGTACGGCCACTTCTACTGGAGCGACCACTACCCCGACTCCCACCTGTTCGCCGATGCCGAGGACCTGCGCCTGCGCCACGCTCCCAACCTGTTGCTGGTGCACCCGATGAACATCGACGACGCCGGCCACAAGCACGGCCTGGACAGCGCCCAGTACCGCAACAGCGCACGCTCGGCCGACATCATCCTGGCCGACTACCTGCAAGGCTGGCTCGACGCCGGCTACCAGGTGCTGGTGACCGCCGACCACGGCATGAACGCCGATCGTTCGCACAATGGCCTGCTGCCGGAGGAACGGGAGGTGCCGCTATTCGTCATCGGCGAGGCCTTCAGCCTCGATCCCGGGGCCACACCGAAGCAGACCGAACTGTGCGGCACCATCTGCCAACTGCTCGGCGTACCCCACGACAAACCCTTCTGCCGGGAGCTGTTGAAGTGAATTCAGTGACCCGTGGCAAATGGCTGGCGGCCTTGTGCCTGGTGCCTTTCGCCCTGTTCTTCCTCGTGTTCCAGCTGGCCCCGCTGGCGTGGGTGCTGATCAACAGCCTGCAGTCCGAGGAGTTCGGCTGGGGCCTGGCCAACTTCAGCAAGATCTTCAGTTCGAAGTTCTACCTGCAGGCGATCCAGTACAGCCTGGAGATCAGCTTCTGGTCCAGCGTGTTCGGCATCATCATCGCCGTGCTGGGTAGCTACTCGCTGCGCCGGGTCGACTCCAGGTTGCGCAACTTCGTCAATGCCTTCGCCAACATGACCAGCAACTTCGCCGGCGTGCCCCTGGCCTTCGCGTTCATCATCCTGCTGGGCTTCAACGGTGCCATCACCATCATGCTCAAGCAGTCGGGGGTCATCCAGGACTTCAACCTCTACTCCAAGACCGGCTTGATCATCCTCTACACCTACTTCCAGATCCCGCTTGGGGTGCTGTTGCTGTACCCGGCTTTCGACGCACTGCGCGAAGACTGGCGCGAATCCGCCGCCCTGCTGGGCGCCAGCGGCTGGCAGTTCTGGCGGCATATCGGCCTTCCCGTGCTGACCCCGGCGCTGCTGGGCACCTTCGTGATCCTGCTGGCCAACGCCCTGGGCGCCTATGCCACGGTCTATGCCCTGACCACCGGCAACTTCAACGTCCTGCCGATCCGCATCGCGGCCATGGTTTCCGGGGACATTTCCCTGGATCCGAACATGGCCAGCTCCCTGGCGGTGGTGCTGGTGGCGCTGATGACCCTGGTGACCATCGTCCATCAGTTGCTGCTCAAGAGGAGCTACCATGTCTCGCGCTGAACCTGGCTCCGTCGCCCTCTACCACCGGTTCGTGGTCTGGCTGCTGTTCGCCATCCTGCTATTGCCGCTGCTGGGGACCTTCGTCTACTCCATCGCCAGCAGCTGGTCGGCGACCATCCTGCCCAGCGGCTTCACCTTCAAGTGGTACCTGCAGTTGTGGAGCGACCCGCGCTTTCTCGCGGCCTTCGGCCAGTCGCTGCTGGTCTGCGTCGGCGCCCTGGTCTTGTCGGTGGTGCTGATCCTGCCGCTGCTGTTCGTGGTGCACTACCACTTTCCCAAGCTCGATGCGCTGATGAACATCCTGATCCTGCTGCCCTTCGCGGTGCCGCCGGTGGTGTCCTCGGTGGGCCTGCTGCAGTTATACGGCTCAGGCCCCCTGGCCATGGTCGGCACGCCGTGGATCCTGATCGGCTGTTACTTCACCGTGGCCCTGCCGTTCATGTACCGGGCCATCACCAACAACCTGCAGGCGATCAACCTGCGGGACCTGATGGACGCCGCCCAGCTCCTGGGCGCCAGCACTTGGCAGGCGGCCTTGCTGGTAGTCCTGCCGAACCTGCGCAAGGGCCTGATGGTGGCGCTGCTGCTGTCCTTCTCGTTCCTGTTCGGCGAGTTCGTGTTCGCCAACATCCTGGTGGGCACCCGCTACGAAACCCTGCAGGTATACCTGAACAACATGCGCAACAGCAGCGGCCACTTCACCAGCGCCCTGGTGATCTCCTACTTCTTCTTCGTGCTGGTCCTGACCTGGGCCGCCAACATCCTGAACAGGGACAAGAGCCAATGAGCTTCGTCGACGTGCAACACCTGCAAAAGCACTACGCGGGCACCACGGTGTTCAGCGATATCAACTGCCAGATCCACAAGGGCGAGTTCGTCACCCTGCTGGGCCCCTCCGGCTGCGGCAAGTCCACCCTGCTGCGCTGCATCGCCGGGCTGACTCCGGTGGATGCCGGCAAGATTCTCCTCGACGGCCAGGATATCGTGCCCCTGAGCCCGCAGAAACGCGGGATCGGCATGGTGTTCCAAAGCTATGCGCTGTTCCCCAACATGACCGTGGAACAGAACGTCGCCTTCGGCCTGCGCATGCAGAAGGTCAACGCCGACGACAGCCACAAGCGCGTCAGTGAAGCCCTGCAACTGGTGGAGCTCAAGGACTTCGCCAGCCGCTACCCACACCAGCTCTCCGGCGGCCAGTGCCAGCGCGTGGCCCTGGCCCGTTCCCTGGTGACCCGGCCGCGCCTGCTGTTGCTGGATGAGCCGCTGTCGGCACTGGACGCGCGGATCCGCAAGCACCTGCGCGAGCAAATCCGCAATATCCAGCAGGAACTGGGCCTGACCACCATCTTCGTCACCCATGACCAGGAAGAAGCGCTGACCCTGTCGGACCGGATCTTCCTGATGAACCAGGGCCAGATCGTCCAGAGTGGCGATGCCGAGACCCTGTACACCGCGCCGGTGGATGCATTCGCCGCCGGCTTCATCGGCAACTACAACCTCCTGGACGCCGAGAGCGCCAGCAAGCTGTTGCAGCGTCCGGTGAGCGGGCGCATCGCCATTCGCCCCGAGGCCATCGAGCTGCGCAAGGACGGCCAGCCGGACGCGCTGATCCGTGGCCACAGCCTGCTGGGCAACGTCATCCGCTATCGGGTCGAGGCCCACGGCGTGGAACTGGTGGTGGATGTACTCAACCGTTCGGCTGCCGACCTGCACGCCAATGGCCAGCGCCTGGCGTTATCCATCGATCCGAGCGCCCTGTGTGAGGTAGCTTGACGGCAGCGACAAGCTTCAAGCTGCGAGCTTCAAGTTATAGATAGACCGCTAAGCACCTAAATCCAATTCTTGCAGCTTGAAGCTTATAGCTTGAAGCTGTTCTCGGAGAGAACTGCACTAATGGCCCTGGCAATTTTTGATCTGGACGAAACCTTGATCCACGGCGACTGCGCCACCCTCTGGAGCGAGCAGATGGGGCGCCTGGGTTGGGTCGACAGCGAGTCGTTCATGCGCCGCAACAACGAGCTGATGGACGCCTACAGCCATGGCAAGCTGGCCATGGAGGAATTCATGGCGTTCAGCCTCGAGCCCATGGCCGGGCGCAGCCCGGAGGATGTGGCCCACCTGGTGGAGCCCTGGGTCGAGGACGTGATCGAGCCGATCATCTTCAGCGATGCCTGCAAGACCCTGGCCGCCCATCGCCAGGCCGGCGACCGGATCCTGGTGATCTCGGCCTCGGGCACCCACCTGGTGCAGCCGATCGCCCAGCGCCTGGGCATCGATGAAGTACTGGGGATCGAGCTGGAAGTGCTCAACGGCGTCTATACCGGCAATACCCTGGGCACCCTGACCTACCGCGAGGGCAAGATCACCCGGTTGCTGCAATGGCTGGAAACCGAACAGGAAAGCCTTAAGGGCGCGACCTTCTATTCCGACTCGCGCAACGACCTGCCGTTGCTGCTGCGAGTGGATCATCCCCAGGTGGTCAACCCGGATCCGGTACTGCGCGAGCATGCGCAGCAAGCCGGCTGGCCGATCCACCACTGGAAATGACCGCATGCCTGCGGGAACCGGCCGTGGGCCAGCTCCCGCAGATGGTCATGCCAATGCGGAGTCGATCACCAGGACCAGCTTGCCCGATACCTGGTTGGTGGCCAGTTCGGCGAATGCGGCTTCGGCATCCTCGATCGGGAACGTCCTGGCCAACTGGGGGCTCAGGCGCCCATCGCCGAACAGCGGCCAGACGTTCTGGCCCAGATCGCTCAACAAGTCGGCCTTGAACTGATCGCTGCGGCTGCGCAGGGTCGAACCCAGCAGCTGGATCCGCTTGGCCAGCACCTTGGCCAGGTCCAGTTGCGCCTCGCGCCCGCCCATCAGGCCGATCAGCACCCAACGCCCATCGAGGGCCAGCAGCTTGAGATTATCGGCCGCGTAGCCAGCCCCCACCGGGTCCAGGACCACATCGAAGGGGGCGAAATCCCGCAGTGCATCCAGGCCATCGGTGCGTATCACGCCCCCCTGGGCCCCCAGTTTTTCGCAGTAGGCCAGGCGCTCGGCGGAGCCGACACTGACCCAGCACGGACTGCCGAAGGCCTTGCACAGCTGGATCGCCGCCGAACCGACCCCACTGGCCCCAGCGTGCAGCAGCACCTTTTCCCCGGGCTTGAGCGCCGCCAGCTGGAACAGGTTCAGCCAGGCCGTGGCATAGACTTCCGGCAACGCCGCGGCCTCGACCAGCGACAATCCCTCGGGCACCGGCAGCACATGGCGTGCATCGACCACCACTTCCTCGGCCATGCCGCCACCGGCCAACAGCGCACAGACCCGATCACCGATTTTCCAGGACGAACCCGGGCCGACTTCACTGATCACCCCGGAGCATTCCAACCCCAGCACCTGGCTGGCCCCGGCCGGCGGTGGATAGAGCCCCGCGCGCTGCAGCAGGTCGGCCCGATTCAGGCCGGCGGCGGCCACGCGAATACGAACCTGGCCCGCATCGCAAGTCGGGCTTGGCTCTTCAACCCACTCCACATGACCTTCAACGCCTTGCAATGCTTTCACAGTGCCTCCATAGTGAGTCTGGACTGAGCCCGGAGGTTATAGCACCGGGCTTTTTGCATTATGCGACCGGCCCTGATGGAACCGGCGACTTCTAAGACGGCCTAATATGCGTTATCAATTGCCCCCGCGTCGAATCAGCATGAAGCATCTGTTCCCCAGCACCGCCCTCGCTCTTTTCATTGGTTTCGGCCTACTGCCGATGTCGACCACTACGCTCGCAGCCAATAGCTGGGACAAGCTTCAGCCTGATCGCGATGAGGTAATTGCCAGCCTCAATGTTGTTGAACTGCTCAAGCGTCATCACTACAGCAAGCCACCTTTGGACGACGCACGCTCGGTCATCATCTACGACAGCTACCTGAAGCTGCTGGACCCATCGCGCAGCTACTTCCTGGCCAGTGACATCGCAGAGTTCGACAGGTGGAAAACCCAGTTCGACGACTTCCTCAAGAGCGGTGACCTGAACGCAGGCTTCACCATCTACAAGCGCTATCTGGACCGGGTCAAATCCCGCCTCGACTTCGCCCTGGCGGAACTGGCCAAGGGTGTCGACAAGATCGACTTCACCACCAAGGAAACCTTGCTGATCGATCGCAAGGAAGCTCCATGGCTCAAGACCACCGCCGAACTCGACGACCTGTGGCGCAAGCGCGTGAAGGACGAAGTGCTGCGGATGAAGATCGCCGGCAAGGAGCCCAAGCAGATCCAGGAAACCCTGACCAAGCGCTACAAGAACCAGTTGGCGCGCCTGGACCAGACCCGGGCCGAGGATATCTTCCAGGCCTACATCAACACCTTCGCCATGTCCTACGACCCGCATACCAACTATCTGTCGCCGGATAACGCGGAGAACTTCGACATCAACATGAGCCTGTCGCTGGAAGGCATCGGCGCGGTACTGCAAAGCGACAACGACCAGGTCAAGGTCGTGCGCCTGGTACCGGCAGGCCCGGCGGACAAGACCAAGCAGGTCGCCCCGGCGGACAAGATCATCGGTGTCGCCCAGGGCGACAAGGAAATGGTCGACGTGGTGGGCTGGCGCCTGGACGAAGTGGTCAAGCTGATCCGCGGTCCCAAGGGCACCCTGGTGCGCCTGGAAGTGATCCCGGCCAGCAATGCGCCGAACGACCAGACCAGCAAGATCGTGCCTATCACCCGGGAAGCGGTGAAGCTCGAAGACCAGGCGGTGAAGAAGTCGGTCCTCAACCTCAAGCAGGACGGCAAGGACTACAAGCTCGGGGTGATCGAGATCCCGGCCTTCTACCTGGACTTCAAGGCGTTCCGCGCGGGTGACCCGGACTACAAGAGCACCACCCGTGACGTGAAGAAGCTGCTGACCGAACTGCAGAAAGAGAAGGTCGACGGCGTGGTCATCGACTTGCGCAACAACGGCGGCGGTTCCCTGCAGGAAGCCACCGAGCTGACCAGCCTGTTCATCGACAAGGGCCCTACCGTGCTGGTGCGTAACGCCGATGGCCGGGTGGATGTGCTGGAAGACGAGAACCCCGGTGCCTTCTACAAGGGCCCGATGGCCCTGCTGGTCAACCGCCTTTCGGCCTCGGCCTCGGAGATCTTCGCCGGCGCCATGCAGGACTACCATCGCGCGTTGATCATCGGCGGCCAGACCTTCGGCAAAGGTACGGTCCAGACCATCCAGCCGCTCAACCATGGCGAGCTGAAGCTGACCCTGGCCAAGTTCTACCGGGTTTCCGGGCAGAGCACCCAGCACCAGGGCGTGCTGCCGGATATCGGCTACCCATCGATCATCGATACCAAGGAGATCGGTGAAAGCGCGCTGCCCGAAGCCATGCCTTGGGACACCATCCGCCCGGCCATCAAGCCGGCGATGGATCCGTTCAAGCCGTTCCTGGCCCAGCTCAAGGCCGAACACGAAAGCCGCTCGGCGAAAGATCCGGAATTCGTGTTCATCCGCGACAAGCTGGCGCTGGCGCAGAAGCTGATGGCGGAAAAAACCGTGAGCCTCAACGAAGCCGATCGCCGTGCGCAGCATGCCGATATCGAAGCCAAGCAACTGGCCCTGGAAAACATCCGTCGCAAGGCCAAGGGCGAAGAGCCGCTCAAGGAGCTGAAGAAAGAGGATGAGGACGCGCTGGCCGCTGCCGAGCCGGACAAGACCAAGCCTGAAGACGACGCCTACCTGAGCGAAACCGGGCGCATCCTGCTGGATTACCTGAAGCTCAACACTTCGGTGGCCAAGCACTGAGGATGATGGCAATTTAATTCGAGCGCTCCTCGGAGCGTCATCAAATAGTCATCATTCTGTCGTGAAATAAAGGACTGGGGGCCATGCGCACCCGGTCCTTTTTTTATCGACAGAGATCGCCATGACCACGACCGAACAGCTCAGTGCATTGAGTTCAATCCTGGCTCAAAGCGGTTTGCACAGCCTGTTCCAACCAATCATTTCCCTCTCGGAACGCCGCATCCTCGGCTATGAAGCCTTGAGCCGCGGCCCCTCCAACAGCCCGCTGCATTCCCCAGTCGCCCTGTTCGCCGTCGCCCGCCAGGCCGGCCGCCTGAGCGAACTGGAGATCGCCTGCCGCCATAGCGCCTGCCGGCGTTTCAGCGAGCAGTTGCTGCCTGGCAAGCTGTTCCTCAACGTTTCCCCCGAATCCCTGCTGGAAGCCGCCCACCAACCCGGGCGCACCCTGCAATTGCTGCAAGACTTCGGCATCCCACCCAGCCAGGTGGTGATCGAACTTACCGAACAGACTCCCATCGACGACTTCCAACTGCTGCAGAATGCCCTGCACCACTATCGCGACATGGGTTTCTCCATCGCCCTGGATGACCTGGGGGCCGGATATTCCAGCCTGCGCTTGTGGTCGGAGCTGCGACCGGACTACGTGAAGATCGATCGCCATTTCATCGACGGCATCCACCAGGATGCGCTCAAGCGTGAGTTCGTCGGATCGATCCTGCAGATCGCCAAGGCCTCCCGGGCCAAGGTGATCGCCGAAGGCATCGAGCTGGCCGAGGAACTGGCGGTGCTCACCGAGATGGGCGTCGACCTGGTCCAGGGTTATCTGCTGTGCCGACCCCAGGAACAACCGTCCCAGGATGCCTGGGCGATGATGCCCAAGCACGACAACACCAGCGTGGCCTTGAATGACGAAGGCAGCGACCTCAGCGCCTTGCTCAACGACCAGCCGGCGGTGGCACGCAACACGCCCACGGCCAATGTGCTGGAGGCCTTTCGCCGCCAGGCCAATCTCAATTCCCTGGCGGTTCTTGACGAGCAGGGCCAACCCTGCGGAATCGTCCACCGACATTCGCTTTCCGATGCCCTGCTCAAGCCATTCGCTACCGACCTGTTCGCCCGCAAGCCCATCAGCCGGCTGATGAACGACGACTTCCTGGCCGTCGAGCTGACCCAGTCGCTGCAACAGGTCAGCCGACTGATCACCAGCCGCGCCAGGCAACGCATCGAGGAAGATTTCATCATCACCCTCAATGGCCATTACCTGGGGCTGGGGCGGGTGATCGATGTGCTCAAGCTGATCACTGAACTGAAGATCCAGCAGGCTCGCTACGCCAACCCCCTGACGCTGCTGCCGGGCAACGTCCCCATCCAGCAGTGCCTGACCCGCTTGCTCCAGCAGGGGCGCGAATCGGTGATCTGCTATGTGGATATCGACAGTTTCAAGCCCTTCAACGATATCTACGGCTACGGCCGCGGCGATGAGGTGCTGCTGTGCCTGGCACAATGCCTGAATGACCGGGTAGACCCGAGCCGCGACTTCGTCGGGCATATCGGCGGGGATGATTTCCTGCTGGTGCTGGGACCGGAAGACTGGCGCAAGCGGCTGAACCAGTTGCTGGACGACTTTCATAGCCAGTGCCGGCGCTTCTATCGCAGCGAACACCTGGAAGCCGGTTGTTTCGTGGCGCCCAACCGCCAGGGAATTCGCCAGGAATTCCCCTTGCTGTCACTGTCCATCGGCGTGGTGCACCTGTATCCACAGGCCTGTGGGCAACTGGACTCCAGCCAACTGGCGGAGCTGGCCTCCCAGGCCAAGCACCATGCCAAGAACGTCCAAGGCTACAGCGTGCACGTGATCGACAGCCTGGAAGCCCTGGCCCGCCAGCGCAACGAAAACCTCAGTGCTGCGGACCTAGCTGCTCCAGCTTGAGGCTGGCCAGGGGATGTCCGGCCTGGGCCGAAAGCTTCCACCAGCGAGCCGCTTCGACAGCATCGGGTACCTTGCTGGCCGAGCCGGCCAGGCTGATCACCCCAAGCTGGTAGGCAGCCTTGGCATCGCCGGCCAACGCAGCCAGGCGCAACAGGCGGATCCCCTCCTCCCGTGCCCCGAGCCCCTGGCCACGGAAAAGCAGGATATGGCCATAGAAGCTCTGCGCACCCACATTGCCCAGGTTGGCCATGCGCGCATATTGCCCCTCCATCCAGCGCCAGCTACGGGGCTGGCGGATGAACCAGGGCCAGTGAAACAACCGGCGCGCCAGCCAATAGCCGGCCCGCGCCTTGAATCGCCAGAACATTCAAGCCTCCGCTGATTCGGGATATTCGTACTCGAACACTCGCACCACTTCCGAGGCATGCCAGGACGCTGCGGCAACACCATCGGAAGGCCCGGAAAAACGCCCGAGGCGCTCCACGCACTCGAAGAATCCGGTACGCGGCAGGCGGCTGGCACCCTGGCTGATGACCAGGGAACTGCGCAGCGGCTGCTCGGCTCGTGCATCCAGGGCGGCCAGGTGCTCCAGCGCGGCCGTCAGGGTCTGCATTGCCGGGCTGGGTAACTGCAAGCGCTCCAGCAATGCACGGTAGGTTAAGAGATGGCGTTGTCGTCGGGCTTGATCCAGCTCACCCAACAGCCCATCCCAGTGCTGACGACTGATCCTTACACTCACGATTGCTCCCTCCACCCCGGCACCGTCAGTTCCCAGGCCAGGCTGCGGCGAATAGCAGCGTCAGGTTGACGCTCGCCACTTTCAATCAAGGCCAGGTAAGACGGGCTGATGCCTACTTTGCGGGCCAGCGCCTCGATGGCGATGCCCTTCCCTTCGCGTAGATTGCGTAATTGATCCAGGCCCGGAAGACTCTGGGCCGGTGTCGCCGCCTGAGAAATTGCAGCGGCTTGCGGTGCGTGTTCGGTGAGACCTGCGGCTTTCAACAACGCTTGATACTGAGCCCACGGCAGAACCGCATATTCGGGTTCGCCATCGCGTTCAATAATCTGGATATCCATCACCACCCCGTAGGACTACGACACTTAACGAGTCGGAATTTTCCTTAGGAGTGTAATCCTAACAGCGATGGCGGTCGCGCAGAGCATGATTGTCGTCAGGTAACGGGGCCCTTACCGGAGGTTCTCCCCGCCCTCTCCAGACGCAATTGTTCGGGGGTGTCCGGCAGCCGCTCCACGACCGCCAGCTTTTCCGGGGCCTGGCCATTGCGCCAGGCGCGAAAGGCATCCAGCTCATCACCCAGGGTCTTCATCAGCCAAGCCAGCACGGCGATGTCATCGAGCATGCCGAACACCGGGAGGAAATCGGGAATCGCATCCAGCGGGCTGAGGAAGTACATCAAGCCGGCGACCACCGACAGCAGCGCCTTGGGACTGATCGCTCGGTACTCGCCCCGCCAGTAGGCCAGGCACAACGCCTGCAACAGACGCAGGTCTTCCTTGACCTTGCCCAGGCGCTCGCCCTGGAAAACGCCCTTGCTCGCCACGGCGAACAACAGCGTCGGCAAGCGGCCACGACTCAGGAGCCGAGCGGCCAGGGGCAGGAAGCGGGCAAAATTCCAGGGTGCTTTCATCTTCACTCCCACTGAAATGTTATCCACACAAATTGTGGATAACCTTGTGAACAGAGCTCCTTTTCAGCGCTGAAAGCCCCGTTTTACAAGGGCTGAGCTCAGATCGGGCGTTTTTTACTCACATAAAAAAACCCATAATTTCATTGACTTGGCAGGCTCCAGCGACTAGCTGCTGGCGCTCCTCTGTTCTGACTGTCGACAATGCCGCCAGTTCGGATTTTTTACCATTACCAGCCTTTAGAAACGACAACGCCCCGTAGGAACGGGGCGTTGTTGAAGACATTGCAGCAGGTTACTTGGCTGCGTCCGGCTTGTCTTGCTTGGCCGGATCCTTGATACCCAGCAGTTCCAGCTCGAACACCAGCACCGAATTGGCCGGGATCGCCGGGCTCGGGCTCTGCGCGCCATAGGCCAGGTCGCTAGGGATGTACAGCTTGTACTTCTCGCCGACGTGCATCAGTTGCAGGCCTTCGACCCAACCCGGAATCACGCCGCTGACCGGCAGATCGATCGGGCTGCCACGCTCAACCGAGCTGTCGAACACGGTGCCGTTGGTCAGGGTGCCGGTGTAATGCACGGTCACCACGTCAGTCGGCTTGGGCTGCGGACCATCGGCCTTCTTCAGGACTTCGTACTGCAGGCCGGAAGCAGTGGTGGTCACACCAGTCTTCTTGCCGTTCTCTTCGAGGAATTTCTTGCCGGCGGCGGCCGACTCTTCACTCATCTTGGCCATGCGCTCTTCAGCACGCTTTTGCAGTGCGGCAAAAGCCTCGATCAGTTCTTCGTCTTTGAGCTTCTGTTCTTTCTTGCCGACGGCATCTTCGATGCCCTGGGCCACGGCTTTGGAATCCAGGTCATCCATGCCTTCCTGGGCCAAGCTCTTGCCCATGTTCAGGCCGATGCCGTAGGAAGCTTTCTGAGCTGGGGTTTTCAGCTCTACGCTGGTCTGCGAGTCACAACCGGCGAGTACCAGGCTAACCAGGGCCACCGCCGCCGCCAACCGATGCTGTTTCATGCTATTTCCTTGTTCATGCGCCTAAAGGGCAATCGAATAAAGCCGCGAGCTTATCAGGCGGCCACGACCAATGGCTACCGGCATAAGAGCAGTAAACCGCTGATAAGTTCACGTCTTCAAACGCATTTCGTGGTCTGGGATATGCCCCGTCCGGATACATCGCGGGGCGTGTGAAAGAGCGCGAATAACCATAGCGCAAGTAATGGCTACTTGCCGCGTCAGATGCGCTCAGGCATAAGGAAGCGAAATTCGACAAGGAAGTACATCTTGCGCCTCATCTACCGTGTATTGCTGTTGATTGCCGTGCTGATCGGCATCGCCCTGGCTTTGGTCGCCTACTACACCGCCAATCCGAAGCTTCCCGACTATGTACCTGCCGAAAAAGTGCACTACCTGGACCAATGGGATGCAAAGGATCGCCAGGCGTATTACTTCACGCCCCAGGGTACCCAGGTCAAGGGCCTGCGCTATGACTGGTTCGTCGCCCTGGAACTGCCCTTTTCCGAGCAGTCCTTCGCCACTCCCGAATACCTGGCACGCTTCGGCTTCCTGGTGGAGCCGGGGCAAAAAGCCACGGTGCAAAACCCCGGCAACCTGCCAGTAGGGTTCGCCCGCCACCAGAACCCGGGTAGCCAGGAACAATACCTGGACATTACCTGCTCGGCCTGCCACACCGGCGAGCTGCGCTTCAATCACCAGGCCCTGCGGATCGACGGCGGCCCGGCCCAGCATGTGCTGCCATCGAGCGTGCCGACCCTGCGCGGCGGCAGCTTCGGCCAGGCCCTGGTGGCCAGCCTGGCGCTGACCTACTACAACCCGTGGAAATTCGAACGATTCGCCCGCAAGGTGCTGGGGCCGGACTACGAGCAGCGCCACGAACAGTTGCGCAAGGACTTCAAGGTATCGCTGGACACCTTCCTGCGTACGGCCTGGAACGACACCCATCGCGGCCTCTACCCCACTGAGGAAGGCCCTGGCCGCACGGACGCGTTCGGTCGTATCGCCAACGCCAGCTTCGGTGATGCAATCTCCCCGACCAACTACCGGATCGCCAACGCTCCGGTGGACTATCCACAACTCTGGGATATCTGGACCTTCGACTGGGTGCAATGGAACGGTTCGGCGCAGCAACCCATGGCCCGTAACATCGGCGAAGCCCTGGGCGTGGGCGCGACCCTGAATCTGTTCGATGCCAACGGCCAGCCATTGACCGGTGAGGCGCGCTACCCCTCCAGCGTGCGCGTGCGCGATCTCAACCAGATCGAGGAAACCCTGCAACGCCTCAAGCCACCTGTGTGGCCGGAAGGCTTGCTGGGCAATATCGACAAACCCCTGGCCGCCAAGGGCCGTACCCTGTTCGCCAGCCACTGCGCCGGCTGCCATGTGCCCGCAGTCAGCGAGAACGACGGGCGGCCGGTGCAACAGTTGAAGATGCTGCCGGTCTCGGTGATCGGCACCGACCCCAACTCGGCCAGCAACATCGCCGACCTGCGTTATGACCTGAGCGCCCTGCAATGGGACACCGCCGAGCTGGCCAAATCAAACGTCGAGCTGCATCCGGCCTCCACCGAGCCCCTGGACCTGCGGCAGATGTCGGCCGCCAAGGGCCTGGCGTACATCACTGCTTTCGTCGAGGAGCGCGCCTATCGCGATGCCCAGGTCACGCCCGAGGAACGCCCAAGGCTGGATGGCTACGGCCTGCCGATCGGTGTACGCGAACTGCGTGCCTACAAGGCCCGTCCGCTGGCCGGGGTGTGGGCGACACCGCCCTACCTGCACAACGGTTCGGTGCCCAACCTCTATCAACTCCTGTCACCCCAGTCGGAACGCGCAACGACCTTCTACCGCGGGACCTTCGAGTACGACCCCAAGCACCTGGGATATCGCCCGGAAGCGTTCAAGAACGGCTTCGAATTCGATACCCGAATCAGCGGCAACCACAACAGTGGCCACGAATTCCGCGCTGGCCAGCGGGGCAATGGGGTCATAGGCCCGCTATTGCAGCCTGAGGAGCGCTGGGCGCTGCTGGAATACCTGAAAGTGCTGGGCGGACCGCTGGAGTCGCAACTGCCATGAAACTCGATCTTGCAAGCAAACGCCCTTCCCTGCCAGGCCGGCTCTGGCTGCGCCTGGGCGCGCTACTGGGCAAGCTGCTGTTGCTGTCGTTGGTGCTCGGCCTCTCGGGCTGGGCCCTGGCCAGTATCTGGTTCGCCTGGCAGCACCGCGGCCCGGTCGCCGCACAGGAACAGATTCCCGCAGACGAGGCGGCGCGCACCCAGGACATCATCCAGACCGCCGTGCGTATCGTCGACCAGCATCGCGAGGGTACTCGCTACCTGCGCGACGCCCATGCCAAGGCCCATGGCTGCGTGAGGGCCGAAGTCCAGGTGCTCAAGGACCTGGCCCCGGAACTACGCCAGGGGGTCTTCGCCAACCCGGGGCAAACCTGGCAGGCCACGGTGCGCCTGTCCAATGGCAATGCCTACCCGCAGTTCGACAGCATTCGCGATGCGCGAGGCATGGCGCTCAAGCTGCACGAGGTCCCCGGACGGCAGTTGATGGCTTCGGAGGCAGCGCGCCAGGAACAGGATTTCGTGATGTTCAACCATCCGAACTTCTTCGTCAGCGACGTGGCCGAGTACCAGCAGAACATCGCGGCCCAGGCCGACGGCAAGAAAGTCGGCGCCTTCTTCCCCGCCTGGGACCCGCGCACCTGGCAAGTCCGCCATTTGTTCATCGCCCTGGCGACCCTGGCGCCAGCACCGGCCAGCCCGACCCAGACCACCTACTTCTCGGTCTCGCCCTACAAGTTCGGCAAGGCCAACGCCAAGTTCCGGGTGATGCCGGCCCCAGGTAGCTGCCCGACCTACAATTTGCCGGCACAGAACCAGGACCTGCCCAACTTCCTGCGCAGCGCCCTGGTCCAGCAACTGTCCACGGACCGTGTCCCTGCATGCTTCGTCCTGCAGATCCAGCGTCAGGATCCGAACCGTTTCATGCCGATCGAAGACACCAGTATCGAATGGAAGGAAGCGGACGCGCCCTTCGAAACCGTGGCGCGAGTGACGATTCCCGCCCAGGATTTCGACACTCCGGCGCAGAACCTCGCCTGCGACAACCAATCGTTCAACCCTTGGTTCGGCGTGGAAGCCCATCGTCCCATCGGCGGCATCAACCGCCTGCGCAAGTCGGTGTACGAGGCCGTCAGCGACTACCGCCATAGTCGCAACGCCGAGCAGTAGGCGCATAAACGAAAAAAGCGGCCCCAAGGGCCGCTTTTTTTCATTCAAACACTGGGTAAACCCCAGACAGTAAAAAGCCCGCGTTGAGCGGGCTTTTCGTGGTGACCTGGCGTTCAGTGTTCCAGGTTACCGAATATGGCGCAGCGGACGGGACTCGAACCCGCGACCCCCGGCGTGACAGGCCGGTATTCTAACCGACTGAACTACCGCTGCGCGTCGGTTGGAGGCTTCCTTGGAAGCTTCCGCCTTTCTTTCGAAAGACACTCAGGAAGTGGTGGGTGATGACGGGATCGAACCGCCGACCCTCTGCTTGTAAGGCAGATGCTCTCCCGGCTGAGCTAATCACCCTTTGCTTCGCTGAGGCCGCGAAATTTACGCACGTATCGAAGCTAAGTCAATAGCAGGATTGAAGTTTTTTTCAAAAGAGCTGTAAACAACACGCTTCAAGCCCCAGGAAAAATCCCCAGCGATTGGCAAGCGCTCCGCTCCTTGCCCGCGAAAGAATTCAATCCTGGTAAATCATCTTCTTGGACATGCCACCGTCCACCACGAACTCCTGGCCGGTGACGAATCCCGAACTGCGTGAAAGCAGCCAGGCCACCATCGCCGCCACATCTTCAACGGTGCCCACCCGTCCTGCCGGATGCTGGGCATGGTCGGCATCGGACAAGGGCTCCGCGCGCCGCATGGCCGGGTCACGAGCATCGATCCAGCCCGGGCTTACCGCATTGACGCGAATCTCCGGCCCGAGACTTATCGCCAGAGCATGGGTCAGGGCCAACAAGCCCCCCTTGCTCGCAGCATAGGCTTCGCTGTCCGGCTCCGATTGGCGGGCGCGGGTGGAGGCAAGGTTGACGATCGCACCGCCGTGGGCCCGCAGATAGGGCGCGCAATGCTTGGCCAGCAGCATCGGCCCGCCAAGATTCACCGCCAACACCCGATTCCAATGGCCCAGGTCGAGGCTTTCCAGGGTCATATTGTGCGGATCGGCCACGGCAGCATTGCAAACCAGAGCATCGAGACGCCCGAACTGCCCCAGCACCTCGGCGACCGCTTCAGCCACCTGCTCCTCATCGGCCACATCCATGGTGATGAACCAGGCGTTGTCGCCCAGCACCTTGGCCACCTTGGAGCCGCGCTCGCGATCCAGGTCGGTGAGGACCACCTGCCAGCCTTCGCTGATCAGCCAGGCGGCGATGCCCAGGCCGATACCCCGTGCCGCGCCGGTAACCAGCGCAACACGACCATTGCCCGCCCCCGGGGGCGTCGACAACTCGATCACAAGGCTGCCAGGCCGCGAGCCAGGTCGGCTTGCAGGTCGGCAACGTCTTCCAGGCCGACCGCAATACGGATCAGGCTGTCGCGAATACCCGCAGCCTCACGCTCCTGCGGCGCCAGGCGCCCGTGGGAGGTGGTGCTTGGATGGGTAATGGTGGTCTTGCTGTCACCCAGGTTGGCGGTGATCGAGACCAGGCGAGTGGCATCGATGAAGCGCCAGGCGCCCTCCTTGCCCCCCTTGACCTCGAAACTCACCACCGCGCCGAAGCCACGTTGCTGGCGCTTGGCCAATTCATGCTGCGGATGACTGGCGAGCCCGGCGTAATGCACCTTCTCGATCCCTTCCTGGCGCTCCAGCCACTCGGCCAGGGCCTGGGCATTGGCGCAATGGGCACGCATGCGCAGGCTGAGGGTCTCCAGCCCCTTGAGGAAGACCCAAGCATTGAACGGACTCAGGGTCGGCCCCGCGGTACGCAGGAACCCCACCACTTCTTTCATCTGTTCGCTGCGCCCGGCCACCACACCGCCCATGCAGCGACCCTGGCCATCGATGAACTTGGTGGCCGAATGCACCACCACGTCCGCACCAAGCTTGAGCGGCTGCTGCAACGCCGGGGTGCAGAAGCAGTTGTCCACCACCAGCATCGCCCCCTTGGCATGAGCCACCTCAGCCAGTGCGGCGATATCCACCAGTTCGGCCAGAGGATTGGAGGGCGACTCGACGAACAGCAATCGGGTATTGCTCTTGATCGCCGCGTCCCAGCCGGACAGGTCCGCCAGGGGCACGTAGCCGACTTCGACGCCGAAACGCTTGAAGTACTTCTCGAACAGACTGATGGTGGAGCCGAACACGCTGCGCGAAACCAATACGTGGTCACCGGCGCTGCACAGGCTCATGACCACCGAGAGGATCGCCGCCATGCCAGTCGCGGTAGCCACCGCCTGCTCCGCCCCCTCGAGGGCCGCGATGCGCTCTTCGAAAGAACGCACCGTAGGGTTGGTGTAGCGCGAATAGACGTTGCCCGGCACCTCGCCAGCGAAACGCGCAGCCGCATCGGCGGCCGTGCGGAACACATAGCTGGAGGTGAAGAACATCGGATCACCATGCTCGCTCTCCGGCGAACGGTGCTGACCAGCGCGCACCGCCAGGGTATCGAACGCTACGCCTTCAAGGTCGCTATCCAGCCGACCGGCATCCCAATCCTGACTCATGCCGCCTACTCCTAATCTCTTCGTGAATGCTCTGGATCAGTTGTTGTACAGATCGATGATCGCGCTGACCGCCTGGGTCTTGGCCTTGGAGGCATCGTTACGGGCATTCTCGATCTTGTTCAGATAGGCCTCGTCGACATCACCAGTAACGTACTTGCCGTCGAACACTGCGCAGTCGAAGCTTTCGATCTTGATCTTGCCACCACCGACCGCCTCGATCAGGTCCGGCAGGTCCTGGTAGATCAGCCAATCGGCACCGATCAGGTCGGCCACATCCTGGGTGGAACGATTGTGGGCGATCAGCTCGTGGGCGCTCGGCATGTCGATGCCGTACACGTTCGGATAACGCACGGCCGGGGCGGCGGAGCAGAAGTAGACATTCTTCGCACCGGCCTCACGGGCCATCTGGATGATCTGCTTGCAGGTGGTGCCACGCACGATGGAATCGTCCACCAGCATCACGTTCTTGCCGCGGAATTCCAGCTCGATGGCATTGAGCTTCTGGCGTACCGACTTCTTGCGGGCGGCCTGGCCCGGCATGATGAAGGTCCGGCCGATATAGCGGTTCTTCACGAAACCTTCGCGGAACTTCACGCCCAGGTGGTTGGCCAGCTCCAGTGCCGCGGTGCGGCTGGTGTCCGGAATCGGGATCACCACGTCGATATCGTGCTCGGGACGCTCGCGCAGGATCTTCTCGGCCAGCTTCTCACCCATGCGCAGGCGCGCCTTGTATACCGAGACGCCATCGATGATCGAATCAGGACGGGCCAGGTATACATGCTCGAAGATGCACGGGGTGAGCTGCGGATTGGTGGCGCACTGGCGGGTGTAGAGCTTGCCTTCCTCAGTGATGTAGACCGCCTCGCCCGGCGCGAGGTCGCGGATCAGGGTGAAGCCCAGCACATCCAGGGACACGCTTTCGGAGGCGATCATGTACTCCACGCCCTCGTCGGTATGGCGCTGGCCGAACACGATCGGACGGATGCCATGGGGATCGCGGAAACCGACGATGCCGTAGCCGGTGATCATCGCCACCACCGCATAACCACCCACACAACGGTTGTGCACGTCGGTCACGGCGGCGAATACATCTTCCTCGGTGGGCTGCAGCTTGCCGCGCTGGGCCAGTTCGTGGGCGAAGACGTTGAGCAGCACTTCGGAATCGGAACTGGTATTGACGTGACGCAGGTCGGACTCGTAGATCTCCTTGGCCAGTTGCTCGACGTTGGTCAGGTTGCCGTTGTGCGCCAAAGTGATGCCGTAAGGCGAGTTGACGTAGAACGGCTGGGCCTCGGCCGAAGTGGAGCTACCGGCGGTCGGGTAACGCACGTGGCCGATGCCCATGTGGCCGACCAGGCGCTGCATGTGGCGCTGCTGGAACACGTCACGGACCAGGCCATTGTCCTTGCGCAGGAACAACCGGCCATCATGACTGGTCACGATACCGGCCGCGTCCTGGCCGCGGTGTTGGAGGACGGTTAGCGCGTCATACAGCGCCTGATTAACGTTCGACTTACCGACGATACCGACGATGCCACACATGCGACGCAACCCCTACTTAATGGAACTGAACTGAGCTCATCTTACTGAGGCGCCTGGGCCGGTAAGAGGTGCTCCTTGAACGGTATTTCAGCGGGTACGCTGATACCGCTGGCCAGCCACTGACTGCTCCACCCCAATATGAGGTTCTTGGACCAATCTGCAACCAATAGAAATTGTGGCACCAGTCGCGACTGCTGCCACCAGGAATCCTGCTGAACCGGCCCCAGGCTCAGGAGCCCGACCGCCACGACCACCAGCAACGCGCCACGCGCCGCGCCGAAGGCCATGCCGAGGAATCGATCGGTGCCGGACAGGCCGGTGACGCGAATCAATTCGCCGATGAGATAGTTGACCATTGCGCCCACCAGCAAGGTGGCGACAAACATGATTGCGCAGCCCGCGATCACGCGAGCCGAAGGAGTTTCGATATAAGCGCCGAGGTACTCGGACAGTGAGCCACCGAACATCCAGGCGACGACTCCTGCGATGATCCAGGTAAGCAACGACAAGGCTTCTTTGACGAAACCACGGCTCAAGCTGATCAAAGCGGAAATGGCGATTATTGCAACGATCGCCCAGTCAACCAGGGTAAATGGCACAGTGCAGCCTACAGACGGATAAGGCGGCGCATTTTAACAGAGCGCTTGGCTGTCGGTAAGCTGCGATTCACTGTGCCGTACAAATCAACCGCGCTCTGGCTGGAAGCGCACCACGAAGCCCTTGAGGTTCTGCTGGCGACCCAACAGATCACGCAGGCGATCCGCTTCGGCACGCTCGATCAGCGGCCCGACGAACACCCGGTTCTTGCCTTCGGCCGAACGGATATAAGCGTTATAGCCTTGGCTACGCAGGGTCTTTTGCAGGTTTTCCGCGCTTTCCCGGCTCGACAGGCTGGCCAGTTGCACCGACCAGCTGACGGACAAGCCATTGGCATCGACACGGCTCTGGCTGGTATCGGGCTTGGCGCTCACCACCGGCTGCGCTGGCGCCGGCACGGGCGCCGGCTTGGGCGTCGGGGCCGGCTTGTTGACCACTACCGGAGCCGGAGTCGCGGGCACACTGGGGGCGATCGGCGCCGCAGGGGCCGCCTGCTGCACCACCGGATCATCGGCAGGCACGGAACCTTGCGGCAATGGCTGCGGCTCCGGGACCACCACCGGCTCGACCTGGACCTGGGGCAACGCCGATGGCTGCGGCGCAGCAGGCGCCTCGACCACCACGTGGCGCTGCTCGTCTTCTCGCGAGAACAGCATCGGCAAGAAGATCACTGCCAGTGCCACCAGCACCAACGCCCCGACCATCCGCTGCTTGTAGACGTTATCCAGCATAGCCATGTGCAGCTTCCTCCGTGGCGCGCCGGGCAAGCCACTCAAGGGCCTCGGCAACACAATAAAAAGACCCGAACAGCAGTATTTCGTCATCGGCGGTGGCCTGCGCGCATTGCGCCTCCAGCGCCGCCGCCACGCTGGCATAAGACGCCACGGGAGCGCCAAGGTTCTCCAGCGCCGCCTGCAGCTCCTCGGCCGGACGCGCCCGGGGCGAGTCCAGTGGAGCTACGGCCCAGTGCTGGATCGACGCCTGCAGGCAGGCCACCACGCCCGCCAGGTCCTTGTCGGCCAACAGTCCGAACACCGCCAGGCGCCGGCCAGCCACCGGCCGGCGCGCCAGGCGCTCGGCCAGGTACTGCGCCGCATGGGGATTGTGCCCGACATCCAGAAACAGGTTGAGGGATTTGCCCTGCCAGTTGATCCGGCGACGATCCAGGCGCCCGGTCACCCGGGTCTGCTGCAACGCGCTGGCGAGCCGCTCAGGCTGCCAGGGCAACCCGGTCAGCAGATAGGCCTGCAGCGCCAGTGCCGCGTTTTCCATGGGCAGGTCGAGTAGCGGCAGGTCACGCAATTGCACCGGATTGCCCTGGTTATCCAGGCCACGCCATTGCCAATGGGTATCGGTGATTCCCAGATCGAAATCCCGGCCACGGAGGAAAAACGCACAACCCAGCTCTCGCGCCTTGTCCAGCAAAGGCTGCGGCGGCTCGAGGTCGCCGCACAACGCCGGGGCGCCAGGACGGAAGATCCCGGCCTTTTCAAAGGCCACAGACTCGCGGGAGTCCCCGAGATACTCCACATGATCGACACCGATGCTGGTCACCAGGGCGATATCGGCATCCACCAGGTTGACCGCATCCAGGCGCCCTCCCAGGCCCACCTCAAGCACCACGGCATCCAGGGCTGCGCGCTGGAACAGCCAGAACGCCGCCAGGGTGCCCATTTCGAAATAGGTCAGGGAGACATCGCCACGCCCGGCCTCCACCGCAGCGAAGGCCTCGCACAGCTGCTGGTCCGTGGCCTCGATGCCATTGACCTGCACCCGCTCGTTGTAGCGCAACAGGTGCGGCGAACTGTAGACCCCGACCTGCAGGCCCTGGGCCCGCAGCAGGGAAGCGATGAAGGCACAGGTGGAACCCTTGCCGTTGGTACCGGTAACGGTTATCACCCGGGGCGCCGGCTTGCCCAGCCCCATCCGGGACACAACCTGCTGCGAGCGCTCCAGCCCCATGTCGATGGCCGAAGGATGCAACTGCTCGAGGTAGGCGAGCCACTCGCCCAGGGTACGTTGGGTCATAGGCTTGCAGGAGCCGGGGGAACCACGATCGGCTCGACCGGTGCAGCCACGAACTCCGGCGTCGGCAGCCCCATCAGCTGGGCCAGCAGGTTGCCCAGGCGTGGACGCAGTTCCTGACGGGAAATGATCATGTCGATCGCACCGTGCTCCAGCAGGAACTCGCTGCGCTGGAAGCCTTCAGGCAGCTTCTCGCGCACAGTCTGCTCGATCACTCGAGGGCCGGCGAAACCTACCAGCGCCTTGGGCTCACCGACGATTACATCACCCAGCATCGCCAAGCTGGCGGATACGCCGCCGTAGACCGGGTCGGTCAGCACGGAGATGAACGGCAGGCCTTCTTCACGCAAGCGCGCCAGCACCGCGGAGGTCTTGGCCATCTGCATCAGGGAGATCAACGCCTCCTGCATCCGCGCACCACCGGAGGCGGAGAAGCAGACCATCGGGCAGCGGTTTTCCAGGGCGTAGTTGGCCGCACGCACGAAACGCTCGCCGACGATGGCCCCCATGGAACCGCCCATGAAGGAGAATTCGAAAGCCGAAACCACCACTGGCATACCCAGCAGCGTACCGCTCATGGAAACCAGCGCGTCTTTCTCGCCGGTCTGCTTCTGGGCTGCGCTCAGGCGGTCCTTGTACTTCTTGCCGTCGCGGAATTTCAGGCGGTCCACTGGCTCCAGGTCGGCACCCAGTTCGGCGCGGCCTTCAGCATCAAGGAAGATATCGATGCGGGCACGTGCGCCGATCCGCATGTGGTGGTTGCACTTGGGGCAAACATCCAGGGTCTTTTCCAGCTCCGGACGATAGAGCACGGCCTCGCAGGACGGGCACTTGTGCCAAAGACCTTCGGGCACCGAGCTCTTCTTCACCTCGGAACGCATGATCGAAGGGATCAGTTTGTCTACTAACCAGTTGCTCATGCTTTCTTTCTCCAGTACCGGCGGCCCGAACGCTGTGGTTCGCGACCCCGCGCATGCCCTTGAGCCAAATTCATGTATGCGGCGATGATCGGCTCGCTACCGCGGTCAGCACTTGGCTCGACCTGCCCGCAGCGAACCCCTCCTGCGCCATCCCGACAACCCGCGATAGAGCGGTTGCCACTCGATTACGACTCCGCCTCACGGCGGCGCCTGCCTGTTTTGTACAGTGGTCTTATGGACGGCGGCAGACTGCCAGCCGTCACATCGACTCACTGCTGCGACGTACAGCCTGCATAAACGCCTGGATTCTCGCTGGATCCTTGATGCCCTTGCTCTGCTCCACCCCGCCGCTGACATCCACCGCATAAGGACGCACCTGGGCAATGGCCAGGGCGACGTTATCGGCCGACAGGCCACCGGCGAGGATGATCGGCTTGCTCAGCCCCTGCGGAACCAGGGACCAGTCGAAGGCCTCTCCGGTTCCCCCGGGCACGCCTTCGACATAGGTATCCAGGAGAATCCCGCTGGCCCCAGGATAGGCCTGGCAGGCCGCGGCGATGTCATCACCCGCCTTGACCCGTAGCGCCTTGATATAGGGGCGATGGTAGCCCTCGCAGGCAGCAGCCGATTCATCGCCATGGAACTGCAAGAGATCCAGCGGCACGGCGTCGAGGATTTCCCCCAGCTCGCAGCGGCTGGCATTGACGAACAACCCGACCGTGGTCACGAACGGCGGCAGGGCGGCGATGATTGCCCGCGCCTGCTGCACACTCACCGCCCGCGGGCTCTTGGCGTAGAACACCAGGCCAATGGCATCGGCCCCCGCCTCCACCGCCGCCAGCGCGTCTTCTATGCGGGTAATCCCACAAATCTTGCTGCGAACGGCCGACATATCGTGTGAACCCCTGGGGTAAATCCGGAAAGTCCCGGATGGTAGCAAATGCTTTTCCGGGCGTCAGCCGCCAAATTCCGGGAATCCGGTGAGGAAATGCGGCCCGATGTAGCGCTCGGGCAACTGGAACTCATCCCGGTATTCGACCTGTACCAGATACAGCCCGAAAGGATGGGCGGTAACGCCGCCAGCTCGGCGCACCCGGCTTTCCAGGACCTCCCTGGCCCACTCCACCGGGCGTTCGCCGGCCCCAATGGTCATCAATACCCCAGCGATATTGCGCACCATGTGATGCAGGAACGCGCTGGCGCGAATATCCAGGACGATCATCTTGCCGCAGCGGATGACCTGCAGGTGATGGATCTCCTTGACCGGCGACTTCGCCTGGCATTGCCCGGCCCGGAAAGCACTGAAGTCGTGAGTGCCCACCAGGTAGGCAGCAGCCTCGGCCATCCGCTCGGTGTCCAGTGGCCGATGATTCCAGGTGATTTCTTCGTTGAGGTGGGCCGGGCGGATCTGGTCGTTGTAGATGACGTAGCGATAGCGCCGGGCGATCGCCTTGAAACGTGCATGGAAATGCGCCGGCATCTCCCGGGCCCAGCTGACGCTGATGTCATGGGGCAAGTTGATATTGGCCCCCATGACCCAGGCCTTCATCGGACGCACGACCTGGGTGTCGAAGTGCACCACTTGGCCGCTGGCATGCACCCCGGCATCGGTACGCCCGGCGCAAGTCAGGGTTATCGGGGAGTCCGCGACCCTGGACAGGGCCTTCTCCAGGGTCTCCTGGACACTGGGGACGCCGGACGACTGGCGCTGCCAGCCGTGATAGCGCGAGCCTTTGTATTCGACGCCCAGGGCGATCCGGGAAAAGCCAGCGGCCGCCATTTCGGCGGCCGCGTTATCTATATTTGCCAAGAACTTACAGCCTGCTGATATGCGCAAAGGCGCCCATTATAAGGCCAGAGCAAGCGGACGCCATGCGCCACGGGGGTTTAGTTGCAGATTGCAGCGATCATCGACCAAGCGTTATATATCAAGCTATATAGCGACTGATAACAAAAACCTGATCGGGACCTGATGAATGAACGCAGTCAACAAAGAGGCCGTCGGCCTGGCCTACAGCCTCGAAGGCATGCTCCACGCCAAGCGCATGACCTGGGAGGCCGTGGCCGAGATGGCCCGCCGGATCGAGCCAGGCATGCTGGAGTCCGCAGCCAGGGAAATGGGCCTCGAGGTATTGCGGGAACTGGGTATGGAGCGGATCTGGCATCCGCTGCTGATCCGCTTTGGCAGCAATACCCTCAAGACCTTCAAGCAACGCTCCGAGGGCGATCCGCGGCTGGGAGAAAACGATCTGTTCTTCATTGACCTGGGAGTGGTCTGGGATCGCCATGAGGGCGACTGTGGAGCGACCTTCGTCGTCGGTGACGACGCCGAAATGCATGCCTGCGCCGCTGCCGCCAAAAGCCTGTTCGACCTGGTGTACGAGCACTGGAAAACCCACGGGGTGGCCGGCCCCGAACTGTATCGATATGCCGAGGAACAGGCCCATGCCAAGGGCTGGCTGCTGAACCTGGACATCAAGGGGCATCGCGTCAGCGACTTCCCCCACGCCATCTACCGTGCCGGCGACCTGGGGGATTTCGCCGCCTGCCCGCAGGTCGGCCTGTGGATCCTGGAAATCCAGATCGCCCACCCTACCCGTCCTTTCGGCGCGTTCTACGAGGACTTGCTGGCCTGAGTCCCGCGCAGCACCAACAAAAACGGCAGCCTCATGGGCTGCCGTTGCACTCAAGCTTCAGGTCGAATCAAGCCAGCCGTGCGAGCATTTCCTGCGCCTCGCTCTTCTGCCCTTCGTTACCTTCGCTCAGCACTTCACCCAGAATATCCCGGGCTCCGTCGTTGTCGCCCATGTCGATGTAGGCCTGGGCCAGATCGAGCTTGGTCGCCACTTCATCGCTACCGGCGAGGAAGTCGAACTCAGTGTCCTCAGGTGCCGCCGCGGCATCCTCGGCAGTGAAGGTCGGGCTCCCCGCTTCCGGCTGATCGAGAGTCTGGGCAAGTCGCTCGAGCTCGGCATTGACGTCGTCCAGCTCGGAACTGAAGGCATCCTTGGGTTCGTCCGCGGTCATCTCATCTGCCAGGGACAAGTCGAAGTCCGCCGACAGATCAAGGTCATCCAGGGCCGACTCGGTCACTGTAGGTACTTCGCCAGCCGGAAGATCCTTGAGATCGTCCTCCAGGCTCAGCAGGAAATCGTCATCGCTCTGGGTGGCCGCAGGCAGATCCGTGCCCAGGTCGAGATCGAAATCTCCCAGATCGTCCAGGTTCTCCTCGGGTGCGATCTGCTGCTCGAGCACCGAACCGAAGCTCAGGTCGTCATCGAGCGGAAAATCCTCCAGCTCGACTTCAGGCTCGGGCGTGGGCTCCGGTGCCACCACCGCTGCCGGCGAAGCGGCCTCCAGGTCATCCAGGCTCAGGTCGAAATCCTCATCCAGGCCTTCCATCGGGGCTTTTGGCTCAACTGCCGGCGGCTCATCCTGGAGCAATTCCTTGACGTACTCGGCATCCAGTTCCGCCGCTGCGGCTGCGGTAGCCAGGCCGGCAGCGGCCGCCACTGCGACCATGGCCGGATAACGGCTCTTGAGCTGCTCGACCTGCGCATGGTTATCGCCATTGGCCACCAGCTGGCGCTCTTCGGCGACGAAGGCACTGCGATCGCCCTGGCGGGCATAGACTTCCATCAGCTTCAGGCGCAGCTCACTGCGCTGCGGCTCCATCTTGACCGCTTCTTCGAGAATCGCCGCTGCCTGGTTCAGGCGGCCGCCGTCGATATGGTTCTGCGCCTGGCCCAGGACATCGGTCGCCCGTTCCTGCGGCGCGGCTGGCACCACGATCGGCTCCGCCACCGGAGCTGGAGCTGGAGCTGGAGCTGGAGCTGGAGCTGGAGCCAGCTTGACGCTCGGCGGCGGCACCTCAAGACCTTCGAAGCTGCTTTCCGGCAGATCCATCTCTTCGGAAAAATTGTTCTCCTCGGACAATGCCCGGGCCATGCGCAGGTGCTTCTCCGCCTCCTGCTGGGCCTTGCGGCGACGCGCCAGCAACAGCAGCAACAGCAACAGGGCCGCCACCACGCTTCCGGCGATAAGGCCCAAGAGGATCGGATTGGTCAACAGATCGCCGTACTTGTCTTCGTCGGCCTTGGCCGCCTGCGCCTCAGGTGCAGCTGCGGCCTCGCTGGCTGGCGCCACTGGAGCCACCGGGGCCGGAGCCTCAGGCTTGCTCACCAGTTCCGCCGGCATGGCTGGCGCCGGCTGGGCTGCAGGCGCCGCCGGAGCCGCACCCTCGGCCTGCAACTTGGCCAACTGGTTGTTCTTCAACTCGATCAAGCGCTGCAGCTTGTCCAGCTGGCTCTGCAGATCCGCCATGCGATCTTTCAACTCGGCATTGTCGCGCCGAGTCGAATCCAGGCTTTCCTGGGTGACCGCCAGCTTGTTGCTCAGCGCCTTGCTGTCGCCTGCGGCGCCCTTGCCGCGGGTCTTGCCACTCTCGGCGGAGACCAGGCTCAGGTTGTCCCGGGTATTGGCCTGCTTGGGCGCCTTGTCGGCACCCGCACGGCGGGTCGCATCCACTTGTTGCTGGCCACGGGCTCCGCCACGCCGCCCCTGGCGCCAGGCAGCATTTTGCGCGGCCACTTCGGCGATCGCCTTGGGCTGCGGCAACGCGGTGCTCTGGACCACATCCGGCAGGCGCAACACCTTGCCGGTTTTCAAGCGGTTGATATTGCCGTCGATGAAGGCATCCGGGTTCAGCGCCTGGATCGCCAGCATGGTCTGCTGGATCGACGCACCATTACGGTTCCTGGCCGCGATCTCCCAGAGGGTGTCACGGGCCGAGGTGGTGTATTGCTCGGGCTTGCTGATCTTGCTGGCCGAGGTGACCGGAGCATTCACCGCAGGACCGGAAACCGGTGCGCCCTGGGCAGCTTGCGCGGCCTCGGGAGAGAACTTGGAAGGGTCCAGCAGGACGCTGTAGTCGCGCAACAGGCGACCGTTGGGCCACATCACCTGCACCAGGAACTTGACCATCGGCTCGGACAGCGGGCGGCTGGACGTTACCCGCAGCACACTCTTGCCGCCGGGATTGAGAACAGGGGTAAAGCTCAGGTCGTTGAGAAAGGCCTGCCGATCGACGCCGGCCTTGGCGAACTCATCTGCCGGGGCCAGGCTTGGCACCACTTCGGCGGCAGTGAGGTCCTTTACATCGAGCAATTCGATTTCTGCTACCAGAGGCTGGTTCAGACTCGACTTCAGGGTCAGCTCCCCAAGCCCAAGCGCCTGCGCCATACCGGAGGACAGCGCCGAGGCGGCCGCTATTGCTAACACCAGTTTGCGAACTTGAACCATAGCCTCATCCTTTGTTTGAACTTTCCTCGGCTAGCGAGAAGGTTTTGTAGCGGCTGCCATAAGGCATTGCGCGGGGCCAGGATGGCCACGACGCGCGATTAATTCCTGCATGCCCCGGGAGCACCTGACGGCCACTCACCTCCAGCAACTTGCCAAGCATAGCGCCCAGCTAGATTCATTCTGCAAATTGTTGCCAAGTATCTTTTACAGCAGGTCTTTTATCAACAATTCAGCCAGCTGCACCGCGTTCAACGCCGCACCTTTGCGGACGTTGTCCGAAGTCAGCCACAGGTTGAGCTCCGCCGGATCGTCGACCCCGCTGCGAACTCGCCCAACGTAGACCACATCCTGGCCCACGGCGTCACCGACGGCCGTCGGGTAGTCGCCAGCGTCCACCAGCTCCAGGCCAGGCGCCGCTTCCAGCGCGGCATTCACCGCCGCAAGGTCGATATCGGCAGCCGACTGCAGAGTCACGCTATAGCTATCGCCAAAAAACACCGGCGCTTGAATGCATGTGACAGAAATCTTCAGCAAAGGTAGCCCCAGCACCTCGCGCAGTTCCCTGACCAGGCGTTTTTCCAGCAGGGTATGGCCCTGGGCATCCGGCGTGCCGACCTGGGCCAGCAGGTTGAAGGCCATCTGCCGGTCGAAGAAACGCGGTTCCAGGGGACGCGCATTCAACAGTTCGGCGGTCTGCCGGGCCAGTTCGCTGACCGCCTCGCGGCCCAGGCTGGAAACCGCCAGGCTGGCGCTCAGGCCCACCTGCTGGATGTCCAGCAGATCCTGCAATGGCGCCAGCGCGACCGCCAGCGCCGTGGCCGAGGCACTGGGACTGCTCAGTTGCACCGACTTACCCAGGCCGGCCAGCACCTTGGCATTGACTTCGGGCACCACGCTGGGGGCCTGCGCCGAGGGCAAGGCCCCGGAAAGATCAATCACCGCGCAATTGGCCGCCGTCGCCCGCGGCGCAAAACTCAGGGTCACGGCCGGACCTGCGGCGAAGAACGCCAGCTGGGCCTTGCCGAAGTCAAACTCGTCGACCTCGCGCACACGCAGGTTCTTGCCGCGAAACGGCACCGAATGTCCTGCCGACTCGCTGCTGGCCAGCAAGTAGAGGTTGCCGACCGGAAAATCACGCTCTTCGAGAATCTGCACCAGGGTTTCGCCGACGGTACCGGTGGCACCGATCACGGCAATATCAAAGGACGGAGTCATGGTGCTACCTCAGGCAAAACGGGGGGAGCGGCACTTTACCCGGCACGCGGGGACGAGGCAATTCGCCGGAGCGACCACAACTTGCGGCCCATGAAAAAACCCGCGCCCTTTGAGGGAACGCGGGTTTTTCGCGGCGATGCAGAAGAATCAGCGCTCCAGCAGGATCCGCAGCATGCGGCGCAGCGGCTCGGCCGCGCCCCACAGCAGTTGGTCACCCACAGTGAAGGCACCGAGGAACTGCGAGCCCATATTCAGCTTGCGCAGACGGCCCACCGGAATGTTCAGGGTGCCGGTGACCTTGGTCGGGCTCAGCTCCTGCATGCTGATTTCACGCTGGTTCGGCACCAGCTTGACCCAGGGGTTGTGCTGGCTGATCAGCCCTTCGATATCGGCGATCGGCACGTCCTTGTTGAGCTTGATGGTCAGCGCCTGGCTGTGGCAGCGCATGGCGCCGATACGCACGCAGATACCGTCCACCGGAATCGGGTTCTTGAAGCGACCGAGGATCTTGTTGGTCTCGGCCTGGGCCTTCCACTCTTCGCGGCTCTGGCCGTTGGGCAGCTCCTTGTCGATCCACGGAATCAGGCTGCCGGCCAGCGGTACGCCGAAGTTCTCGGTTGGATAGGCATCGCTGCGCATGGCCTCGGCCACCTTGCGGTCGATATCGAGGATGGCGCTGGCCGGGTTGGCCAGGTCATCGGCGACCGCAGCATGGGTGGCGCCCATCTGCTTGATCAGCTCACGCATGTTCTGCGCGCCGGCGCCGGAGGCCGCCTGGTAGGTCATGGCGCTCATCCACTCCACCAGGCCGGCTTCGAACAGGCCACCCAGGCCCATCAGCATCAGGCTGACGGTGCAGTTGCCGCCGACGTAGTTCTTGGTCCCGGCATCCAGTTGCTGGTCAATGACCTTGCGGTTCACCGGATCGAGGATGATCACTGCGTCGTCCTGCATGCGCAGGCTGGAAGCAGCGTCGATCCAATAGCCCTGCCAGCCGGCTTCGCGCAGCTTGGGGAAGACTTCGCTGGTGTAGTCGCCACCCTGGCAGGTCAGGATCACGTCGAGGGTTTTCAGCTCTTCAATGCTGTAGGCGTCCTTGAGCGGGGCAATATCCTTGCCTACCGACGGACCCTGGCCACCGACATTGGAAGTGGTGAAAAACACCGGTTCAATAAGATCGAAGTCCTGCTCTTCAAGCATCCGCTGCATGAGCACGGAACCGACCATACCGCGCCAACCGATCAGACCTACACGTTTCATCGCAACTACACCTATACAAAAGTGGGCCACTGTCAGTGCAGTGGGCCCGAAAGATTACAGATTCCGCAGCGCCGCGACTACTGCATCGCCCATTTCCTGCGTACCGACCCGGGTGCAACCGGCCGACCAGATGTCACCGGTACGCAAGCCCTGGTCCAGCACTCGGCTGACGGCTTGCTCGATGGCGTCCGCCGCTGCGGTCAGGTTGAAGCTGTAGCGCAACATCATCGACACCGAGAGGATGGTCGCCAGCGGGTTGGCGATGCCCTGCCCGGCGATATCCGGTGCCGAACCGTGGCAAGGCTCGTACATGCCCTTGTTGTTGGCGTCCAGGGACGCCGAAGGCAGCATGCCGATGGAACCGGTGAGCATCGAGGCCTCGTCGGAGAGGATATCGCCAAACATGTTGTCGGTGACGATCACGTCGAACTGCTTGGGCGCGCGCACCAGCTGCATGGCCGCGTTGTCGACGTACATGTGGCTGAGTTCGACGTCCGGATAGTCCTTGGCCACCTGCTCGACCACTTCACGCCACAGCTGGCTGGAAGCCAGGACGTTGGCCTTGTCCACCGAGCAGAGCTTCTTGCCGCGCACCCGCGCCATGTCGAAGCCGACCCGGGCGATCCGGCGGATCTCGCTCTCGCTGTAGGGCAAGGTGTCATAGGACTGGCGCTCGCCGTTCTCCAGCTCGCGGGTGCCGCGAGGAGCACCGAAGTAGATACCGCCGGTCAGTTCGCGGACGATGAGGATGTCCAGGCCGGAGACGATTTCCGGTTTCAGGCTCGAGGCATCGGCCAGTTGCGGATAGAGGATCGCCGGCCGCAGGTTGCCGAACAGCCCCAGTTGCGCGCGAATCTTCAACAGCCCGCGCTCCGGACGGATGTCGCGCTCGATCTTGTCCCACTTCGGACCGCCCACCGCACCCAGCAGCACCGCATCGGCGGCACGGGCCCGGTCCAGGGTCTCGTCGGCCAGGGGCACGCCATGCTTGTCGATGGCCGCGCCGCCGATCACATCGTGGCTCAGCTCGAAACCCAGGCCGTACTTGTCATTGGCCAATTCCAGGACCTTGACCGCTTCGGCCATGATTTCCGGGCCAATACCGTCACCAGGGAGAATCAGAATCTGCTTGCTCATGCATTCCTCGTTCGTTCTGTCGGCACGCCCTTGGGCGCACCCGGAAAAATTCTATCGTTCGGCCCACAGTACCAGTACATCTGTACTGAACGAACCATCGGCCTCAATCTGAAAATATTCGCGCACTTCATTGCCCATCGCCTGCTGCAACTGGCGAATAGCCACCCTCAGCGGCTCCGGGGTGCGCATGCGCTCGACCCAGGAGGCGTATTCCAGGCGCAGGCGCTGCCGGGCGCTGCTGCGGGCCTGCAAACCGGCCTCGTTGATCTGGTGCAGCCATTCCCCGGCCGAATAGTCGCGGACATGGCTGGTGTCGCGCAGCACTTCGACGCTCTGCAGGTAGGTATCCAGCAATGGACTGCCCGGTGACAGGACATCGATGAACGCCGCCACGCCGCCAGGCTTCAGGACTCGGCGCACCTCGCGCAGGGCCAGGCCCAGGTCGCTCCAGTGGTGGGCCGAATAGCGACTGAAGACGAAGTCGAACTCGCCATCGGCGAACGGCAAGCGCTCTGCTGCACCGGCTACCGTACGGACGTTACCCAGCTTACGCTCCCGGGCCGCCGCTGCCACCACGTCCAGCATCTGCTGGGAAAGGTCGTAGGCCACCACCTCCCTGACCAGCGGCGCGACATGGAAACTGACATGCCCGGCACCGCACCCAAGATCCAGCACCCGGGCCTCGTTCTTGCCCGCTACCTCGGCCTGTAGCAACGCGAATTCGGCACCCTGGGCATGCACCGCGCTGTTGAGGTAGGCCACGGCTTGTCCGCCGAATTGCTGCTGTACCACCTGGGTATGGGCATTGCTGGTCATGCTTGGCTCCTTGGGGCGTAGAGAACGGCGCTCACTGGCCGGCCCTGCAACAAACGGCAAGGGCCGGACCAAGGGCACTCAGGCGTCGCGGAACAACCAGGGCTGACGCTGCTTGTAGCCGACCTCGAAACTGCGGATGGCGTCGGCGTCCTGCAGGGTCAGGCCGATGTCGTCCAGGCCATTGAGCAGGCAGTGCTTGCGGAACGCGTCCACCTCGAAGCTGTACTGCTTGCCGTCCGGGCGGGTCACGGTCTGCGCGGCGAGATCGACGGTCAGCTGGTAACCCTCGGTGGCTTCGCTCTGCTGGAACAGTTCGTCGACTTCTTCATCCTTGAGGATGATCGGCAACAAGCCGTTCTTGAAGCTGTTGTTGAAGAAGATGTCGGCGAAGCTCGGCGCGATCACGGTGCGGAAACCGTACTCGTCCAGCGCCCACGGCGCATGCTCGCGGGAAGAGCCGCAGCCGAAGTTCTCACGGGCCAGCAGCACGCTGGCGCCCTGGTAGCGCGGGAAGTTGAGCACGAAGTCCTGGTTCACCGGACGCTTGGAATTGTCCTGGTTGGGCTGGCCCACATCGAGGTAGCGCCACTCATCGAACAGGTTCGGACCGAAGCCGGTACGCTTGATCGACTTGAGGAATTGCTTGGGAATGATCTGGTCGGTGTCGACGTTGGCACGGTCGAGCGGTGCGACGAGGCCTTTGTGCTGGGTGAATGCTTTCATCTCTGGTCTCCTCAGGCCTGCATCAATTCACGTACATCGATGAAACGACCGGTCACCGCGGC
This sequence comes from Pseudomonas sp. FW507-12TSA, assembly GCF_058781435.1. Taxonomy (NCBI): domain Bacteria; kingdom Pseudomonadati; phylum Pseudomonadota; class Gammaproteobacteria; order Pseudomonadales; family Pseudomonadaceae; genus Pseudomonas; species Pseudomonas sp. FW507-12TSA. The sequence continues at coordinate 8,923 of NZ_JBYSWT010000024.1, read as the reverse complement.
AGCCGCGGCCATGGCCGGGCTCACCAGGTGGGTACGTCCGCCGGCGCCCTGGCGGCCTTCGAAGTTGCGGTTGGAGGTAGACGCGCAATGCTCGCCACTCTCCAGGCGGTCCGGGTTCATCGCCAGGCACATGGAGCAGCCCGGCTCACGCCACTCGAAGCCGGCCTCGAGGAAGATCTTGTCCAGGCCTTCCTGCTCGGCCTGGGCCTTCACCAGGCCCGAACCCGGTACCACCAGCGCCTGCTTCACGGTGGAGGCAACCTTGCGCCCCTTGGCCACGGCCGCGGCGGCGCGCAAGTCTTCGATGCGCGAGTTGGTGCAGGAGCCGATGAATACGCGGTCCAGCTGGATATCGGTGATCGCCTGGTTGGCGTTCAAGCCCATGTACTTCAACGCCCGGACAATGGAGTCGCGCTTGACCGCATCGGCCTCGACAGCCGGATCCGGTACGTTCTGGTCCACCGCGAGCACCATCTCCGGGGAAGTACCCCAACTGACCTGCGGCTTGATGTCCTCGGCACGCAGCTCGATGACGGTGTCGAAATGCGCGTCGGCATCGGATACCAGGTCGCTCCAAGCCTCCACGGCCTTGTCCCAGTCGCTGCCTTGCGGCGAGAACGGGCGCCCCTTCACGTAGTCGATGGTCTTTTCATCGCAGGCCACCATGCCGACGCGGGCGCCCGCCTCGATGGACATGTTGCAGATGGTCATGCGGCCTTCCATGGACAGATCGCGAATGGCGCTGCCGGCGAACTCCAGGGCGTGGCCGTTGCCGCCCGCGGTACCGATCCTGCCGATCACCGCGAGGACGATGTCCTTGGCGGTCACGCCGAAGGGCAACCGGCCCTCGACGCGCACCTGCATGTTCTTCATCTTCTTGGCCACCAGGCACTGGGTGGCGAGCACGTGCTCCACCTCGGAAGTGCCAATACCGTGGGCCAACGCGCCGAAGGCGCCGTGGGTCGAGGTGTGCGAGTCGCCACAGACCACGGTCATGCCCGGCAAGGTGGCCCCCTGCTCCGGACCGACCACGTGGACGATCCCTTGGCGGATGTCGTTCATCTTGAATTCGAGGATGCCGAAGTCGTCGCAGTTCTCATCCAGGGTCTTGACCTGGATGCGCGACACTTCGTCGGCGATGGCGTCGAGGCCACCTTTGCGCTCGGCCTGGGTAGTCGGCACGTTGTGGTCCGGGGTGGCGATGTTGGCATCGATGCGCCACGGCTGGCGTGCAGCCAGGCGCAAGCCTTCGAAGGCCTGCGGCGAGGTCACCTCGTGAAGAATGTGACGATCGATGTAGATGAGCGACGAACCATCGTCACGGCGCTTCACCTCGTGCATTTCCCAGAGCTTGTCGTAGAGCGTCTTGCCAGCCATCGGACCTTTCCTCATCAGCTTGTTTCTATGCCCCGGGCCCTGATCGAGCATCGATCAATAACCACTTGGCTTGTGAGGCTGATGCTATGGCGTTAGATTAAATAACTCAAATTCATATTTTTCATAATTTGGATAACCAATAGGAATGCAAGATGGACCAGGCCAATCTCAATGCCTTCATCGCCATCGCCGAAACTGGCAGCTTCTCTGGAGCGGGCGAGCGCCTGCACCTGACCCAACCGGCCATCAGCAAGCGCATCGCGGCGCTGGAACAGCAGCTCAATGTGCGACTGTTCGATCGCCTGGGCCGTGAAGTCGGTCTTACAGAGGCTGGACGGGCCCTGTTGCCCCGGGCCTATCAGATCATCAACGTGCTGGACGACACTCGCCGGGCCCTGACCAACCTCACGGGCGAAGTCAGCGGGCGCCTGACACTGGCCACCAGCCATCACATCGGCCTGCATCGCCTGCCGCCCCTGCTGCGAGCCTATACCCGGCGCTACCCACAGGTGGCCCTGGACATCCAGTTCCTCGATTCGGAGGTGGCCTATGAGGAAATCCTCCACGGCCGCGCCGAACTGGCCGTCATCACCCTGGCTCCCGAGCCACACGGCCTGGTCAAGGCCACCGCGGTCTGGGACGACCCACTGGACTTCGTCGCCGCCCCGGAACACCCGCTGGTCAGCAACGGCCAGGTCAGCCTGGCGGATATCGCCCTGCATCCGGCGGTTTTTCCCGGTGGCAACACCTTTACCCACCACATCGTGCAGCGATTGTTCGAGGCCCAGGGCCTGACGCCGAACATCGCCATGAGCACTAACTATCTGGAAACCATAAAGATGATGGTCTCCATCGGCCTGGCCTGGAGTGTGCTGCCGCGCACAATGCTCGACGAACAAGTGGCGCGCATCCCTTTACCGGGCATACAACTACACCGCCAGCTAGGCTATATCCTGCATACCGAACGGACGCTGTCGAATGCTGCGCGGGCTTTCATGGCCTTATTGGACGCACAGGTCGATTGGCCAGGGAACCCGGCATAAGTATTCCGGGTTTTGCCCGTGCCCTGTCGCCTCCCGCCATGAGCCCTCGCGCCAAACGAACTACTCAGCACAAGGCCTGATCACCATGCCCAAACCCGCTGACCGTATTCCGCCCATGCCGCGCATCCACGCCGTCGACCCCAGGGAGTCGGAACAGAGCTGGGAAAGTGCGCCACAACTGCTCGCCGCGCTCAACGGCGCGAGGCTGGGTGCCTGGTATTGGGATATCGAAAGCGGGCAAATCAGCTGGTCCCGGGGCACCCAGGCGCTGTTCGGCTTCGATCCGCGCCAACCCCTGCCGGAAAACCTCGAATATCTCGACCTGCTGCCCATCGAGGACCGGGCCCGAACCGTACGCGCCTTCCACTCGGTGCTGGCCGGCGCGCCCCTGGAACAAGCCATGCACCATCGCATCCGCTGGCCCGATGGCAGCCTGCACTGGCTGGAAATCAACGGCAGCGTGCTGCCTGACAAGCACGGCAAGCCCCGGATGATCGGGGTGATCCGCGAAATCACCCACCAGCGCCAGCGCGAAGAAGCCCTGAGCAGCTCGGAAAAGCGTTTTGCCACCCTCTTCCACCTCTGCCCCAACATGGTGCTGCTGACCCGCCTCGAAGACGGCCTGATCAGCGAAGCCAACCAGTACTTCGAAAGCCAGTTCGGCTGGCCCGCCGAGCATGTGATCGGCCGCACCACCCTGGAAATCGGCTTGTGGGTCAACCCCGAACAGCGCGCCCAGCTGATCAAGGCCGTACAGAAGAAAGGCCAGGCCGCCAGCCTCGAAGTGCAATTGCGTGCCAGCAACGGACAGATCCACGATGGCATCCTCAGCGCACAGAAGGTCGAACTGGAGGGCAAGGCCTTCCTGCTCAGCACCTTCCTCGATACCAGCGAGCGCAAACGCGCCGAACAGGCCCTCAAGGATAGCCAGGAGCGCCTGGACCTGGCCCTGGACTCGGCGCAACTGGGCACCTGGGACTGGCATATCCCCAGCGGCATGCTCTATGGCTCGGCCCGAGCTGCGCAGTTGCATGGCCTGGAGCCAGCGCCGTTTCACGAGTCCTTCGATGCCTTCTTCGAGGGTGTGCCCACCGAGGAGCGCAACTCCATGCGCGACGCCTATCGCAGCCTGCGCGAAGGCCCGGCGGGCAACTACCAGCTGACCTATCGCGTGCAACTGGCCGATGGCAGCTCGCGCTACCTGGAGAGCCGTGCCCGCCTGTATCGCGACGAGCAAGGCAACCCGCTGCGCATGGCCGGAACCCTGCTGGACATCACCGAACAGGTGGAGCGCGAGCAGCGCCTGATCACCTCCGAGGAGAAATTCGCCAGCCTGTTCCAGGTCAGCCCGGATCCGATCTGCGTCACCCTGCTGGAAACCGGCCAGTTCATCGAGATCAACTCCAGCTTCACCCAGACCTTCGGCTGGACCCTGGACGACGTGATCAACCGCAGCGCCGAGCAGATCGGCCTCTGGGAAGACCCCGCGCCGCGCTTGCGGCGAATCGAGCAGGTAATCCGCGAACAAGCGCTGAACAATGTCGCGGTGGTGGTCAACCACAAGGATGGCCAGCCTTTGACCTGCATCATCTCCAGCCGCCAGATCATCGTCGACAAACAACCGTGCATCGTCACCACTCTGCGCGACATCACCCAGCAACAACGCTCGGAAGCGGCGCTCAAGGCCAGCGAGGAGAAGTTCGCCAAGGCCTTCCACTCAAGCCCCGACGCCATCACCATCACCGAGCGCGATACCGGACGCTACCTGGAGGTCAACGACGGCTTCTGCCGCCTGACCGGCTACCGCACCGACGAAGTGATGGGCCATACCTTGTACGAAGTCGGGATCTGGGCCGAGGAGGCCCAGCTGGCCACCTTGCTGGCCGAACTCAAGCTCAAGGGTCGGGTGCACCATATGGAGATGCTCGGGCGCAACAAGCGCGGGGAAATCTTCACCCTCGAGGTTTCGGTGGAGCCCATCACCCTCAATGAGACACCTTGCCTGCTGCTGACCGCCCGGGACGTCAGCTTGCTGAAGAACGCCCAGGCGCAGATCCGCCACCTGGCCTACCACGACCCTCTGACCAACCTGCCCAACCGCGCCCTGTTGATGGACCGCTTGAGCCAGCAGATCGCCCTGCTCAAGCGGCACAACCTGCGCGGCGCCCTGCTGTTCCTCGATCTGGATCACTTCAAGCACATCAACGATTCCCTGGGGCATCCGGTGGGCGACACGGTCCTGAAGATCATCACCGCACGGCTGGAAGCCAGCGTACGCATGGAGGACACGGTGGCGCGCCTGGGCGGCGACGAGTTCGTGGTCCTGCTCAGCGGCCTGGAAGGCTCGCGCAACGACGTCAGCGAACAGGTCCGGCAACTGGCGGGCACCTTGCGCGAACTGCTGTCGGAGCCGATGTTCCTCGACGGCCAGCGCCTGCAGGTCACGCCCAGTATCGGCGTGGCGCTGATTCCCGATCACGGCTCGACCCCCACCGACCTGCTCAAGCGTGCCGATATCGCCCTATATCGCGCCAAGGACTCGGGGCGCAACACCACGCAGATGTACCACAACACCATGCAGAAGGCCGCCAGCGAGCGCTTGCGCATGGAAACCGACCTGCGCCTGGCCCTGTCCCGGGGCGAATTCAGCGTGCACTTCCAGCCCCAGGTGGACGCCCGCGACAATCGCATCGTCGGCGCCGAGGCGCTGGTGCGCTGGCAGCACCCGGAACTGGGAGCGCAGTCGCCGACCGAGTTCATCAAGGTGCTCGAAGACAGCGGGCTGATCCTCGAGGTGGGCACCTGGATCATCGATGAATCCTGCCTGGCTTTCAGCCAGTTGATCGAAGGAGGCCTGGTGGACCCGCACCAGTTCAGCCTGTGCGTGAATATCAGTCCCCGGCAGTTCCGCCAGAACGATTTCGTCGAACGGATCGAGCACAGCCTGGCGGCCTATGCCCTGCCTTCCTCGCTGCTGAAGCTGGAGATCACCGAAGGCATCGTGATCCAGAACCTGGAAGACACCATCAGCAAGATGCGCCGCCTGAAGAAGCTCGGCGTCAGCTTCGCCATGGATGATTTCGGCACGGGCTATTCATCCCTGACCTATCTCAAGCGCCTGCCGGTGGACACGTTGAAGATCGACCAGTCCTTCGTCCGCGATGCCACCCACGACCCCAACGACGCGGAGATCATCCGGGCCATCGTGGCCATGGCCCGCAGCCTGGAATTGAAGGTGATCGCCGAAGGCGTCGAGACCCTGCAGCAGCTGGAGTTCCTGCGGGGCCTGGAGTGCCACCTGTACCAGGGCTACCTGCACAGCCGACCGCTGCCGCTAGGCGAATTCAAGAAACTGCTGGAATGACAGCCACGAAAAAGGGCGCCACTCGGGCGCCCTTTTTGCTTGCGGTCTTAGTGTTGCAGGGCCGCTTGCTGCATGCCATTGATCGCGATGCGCTTGGGCTTGGCTTCTTCCGGCACGACCCGCAGCAGGTCGATGTTCAGCAGGCCGTGGTTCAGGGCCGCGGCCTTGACCTCGATATGGTCGGCCAGGCGGAAAGACAGCTTGAAAGCCCGCTGGGCGATGCCCTGGTGCAGGTAGGTGACGCCTTCGTTGGCATCGCGCTTGCCACCACTCACGGTCAACACGCCTTTTTCCACCTGCAGCTCCAGGTCTTGTTCCTGGAAACCGGCGGCGGCGATGACGATGCGGTACTGGTCATCGGCATGCTTTTCAACGTTGTAGGGTGGGTAGCTGCTGCCCGGTTCGTTGCGCAGTGCCGATTCGAACAGGTCGTTGAAACGATCGAAACCGACAGAGGAACGGAACAATGGGGCCAGGGAAAATGCAGTGCTCATGGGTAAATCTCCTGATATTCAGCGAGTGGTTATCGACGCGACCCGAATTCGGCATCGCGTACCCAAGAGATAAGGACCGCCGGAAGCATTTCAAGAGCGGCCATGGAAATTTCTTCAGGCCGCCTCGCTGCACGGCATGCCCAGCAACCTGCCGACCTGGTCCAGCTCGGTTTCGCGCCGCAACGCGGTGAACAACTCGACCGCCTCGGGGTAGTTGCGAGTCAACATCGCCAACCACTGCTTCAACCGACCCGGAGCCGAGCGCGGGGTCAATTGCGTAACCACCTGGGCCCAGAAGTCATGGATCAGCGGTAGCAACTCGGTCCAGGTCATCTGCACCACTTCTTCGCCAGCCCGAGCCGCGGCGATCTGCCGAGCCAGGTCCGGACGCGCAACCAGTCCACGCCCCAGCATGATGTCCTCGACCCCGCTGATTTCCCGGCAGCGCCGCCAGTCCTCGACGCTCCAGATATCACCGTTGGCGAACACCGGCACCTTGACCACTTCCTGGACCCGAGGAATCCACTCCCAATGAGCCGGAGGCTTGTAGCCGTCAACCTTGGTCCGCGCATGCACCACGATATGCTCGGCGCCACCTTCGGCCAGCGCGGTGGCGCATACCAGGGACCCATCCGGGCTATCGAAACCCAGGCGCATCTTGGCCGTGACCGGGATATGCGCCGGAACCGCACGCCGTACATGCTCGACGATCTGGTTGAGTAGCTCGGGCTCCTTGAGCAGCACCGCGCCGCCACGGGACTTGTTGACGGTCTTGGCCGGGCAACCGAAGTTCAGGTCGATGACTTCGCTCCCCAGCTCGCAGGCCAGCGCCGCGTTCTCGGCCAGGCACACGGGATCGGAGCCGAGCAATTGCACGCGCAGCGGCACCCCGGCCGCAGTCTGCGCACCTTGCAGCAATTCGGGGGCAAGCTTGTGGAAATAGGCAGGCGTCAGCAGACGGTCGTTGACACGGATGAACTCGGTGACACACCAGTCGATCCCGCCAACACGGGTCAGTACATCGCGCAGGATGTTGTCGACCAACCCCTCCATGGGCGCCAGGGCAATTTGCATGAAACACACTCGACGAAAACGGGCGAAAAACGGGCGCCAGTTTACTGGGTTTCAAACGCTGGCAGTACCTTGCCGTTAGCAACTGCCGGCGAACGGGGCCAGCATTCCACGCAACGACTAAAGATTCAGCAGGATTGCAGGGCCGGCCCATAGCCGCCGAGGAACTCGGCGGGCATGCGCTTGGGCTTGCCGCTGGACAGCTCGATGCAGACGAAGATGGTCTGGGCCCGCAGCAGGGTCGCGCCATCGCTCGGGCGCACCAGCTGGAAACGCCGGGTCATCTTCAAGCGCTGGTCCCAATCGACGATCCAGGTGGCCAATTGCAGCTCGTCGCCCTCGTAGGCGGCGGCCAGGTAGTCGATTTCATGCCGCACCACGGCCATGGCCCGGTCCAGGCGGCGATATTCAGCCAGGTCCAGCCCCAGGCGTTGGGAATGACGCCAGGCACAACGCTCCAGCCAGGTAACGTAGACCGCATTGTTGGCGTGCCCCAAGCCATCGATATCTTCGGCCGCCACCTGCAGATCGATGACGAACGGCGTTGCCAGATCCCAACTCATGCCCGACTCCCGGTCAGTTTTTTGACCGACGCAGTGTAACGGATGGCCAGCCCGATTGGCGCATCCCTCCCGGGACCGGCTCGCTCTGGCTCGAGGCTTTGCTATCTCGAGGGCTTGGCGAACCGGGGCTCGCGGGGCGTATCGAACCTTGATTGGATGATCATTCGCGATGTGAATGACCATGTGGCGACAGGACTCGCCACGGTTCCGGGTCAGAGCACGGCGGACTTGGCAGCGCGCAGCAGGCGATCGGACAACTCCCCCGGTCCCAGGGCGCGCGCCAAGGACAGGCCACCGATCATCAAGGCCATGTCCGCCAGGGCCTTGTCCGTGTCCTCGGGAGTTTCGGCCAGTTGCGCCACCATCAACTCCATGTGTTCGTTCAGGGCCTTGCGGAAGCTCTCCGGCAGACGTCCCAACTCCCCTACCGAGGCGGGGATCGGGCAGGCCAGCTCGGTGGAGTCGCGATGCTTGCGCGACAGGTAGAAGGCGGCGGTCAACGCCCGGCGCTCCACACCGCTCAGGTTGCTGTCCATTTCATCGAGCAGGCCACGCCGGTGCGCGAGCAACTGGGTGAAAGCCTCCAGCATCAGCGCGTCCTTGCTCTCGAAGTGCGCGTAGAAACCACCGACCGTGAGTCCGGCCGCCCCCATCACCTCACCCACGCTCGGCTCGGCCGGACCACGCTGGATCAACGCGGAACTGGCGGCCTGGAGAATGCGCTCCCGGGTCTGAGCTTTTTTATCGTTCATCGTTGCCTCCGAATATCACGAAAAAATATTATTCCCATAATAATTTTCCGCAAGTCGCGAGCGTGACCGTCGGTCAGAGGAGCAAGCTGGGAAAAGAAGAGAGAAAAATTGCCGGGCGCCAGAAAAACAAAAGGGTCATTCAATAATCGAATGACCCTTGAAATCCCGCACAGCGGGCAAACCTGGCGTCCCCTAGGGGACTCGAACCCCTGTTACCGCCGTGAAAGGGCGGTGTCCTAGGCCACTAGACGAAGGGGAC